>NZ_CP026116.1:1265384-1581730 GCF_004101845.1 Latilactobacillus curvatus JCM 1096 = DSM 20019
AATTATAAGCTATCCCAAGGCAAAACACAGTAAAATGACAATTATGTTAGATGGCTGTTAGATTATGATTTTCGCTTATTACTTACCCGGAGCACAATCCGATTCCCGTTCACCCGACAATCAATATCCTCTGATTGCCTTTTTAATTCTCAACAGCAATGGCTGTCGCTTAAGATATGGAATCCATATTTAGCATCGTGTTATTTTGTGCAACTCGCCATTTATGTTTTACAAAAAAATATGTAAAAAAAGAACCCCACATTAGTGGGGTTCTTTTAGAAATAAAACGTGCTTTCATTAACTGCTTTCTGCGCTTTGCTACATTAGTCAAATCACCGGCTGATTAGGCAAATGCTCAAAAACAACCCGTTAATGACGCACTTTATTTTGAAACGTGCCATTGGCGCTAGATTTCTGCGCTTAACTACAAATCGGGCATCATGGCTTAGATCGCCGCGATGCCCGATTTTAGGTTAGTGCTCAAAATCTAAACAAGCGCCAAGGGCGCTCTATTTAAATTATTTCAAGTTAACGACAGCGCCAACTTCTTCTAATTTAGCTTTCATTTCTTCTGCTTCGTCTTTAGCAACGTCTTCTTTAAGAGCTGAAGGAGCGTTATCAACTAAGCCCTTAGCATCTTTCAAGCCTAAGCCTGTGATTTCACGAACGGCTTTGATAACTTTAACCTTTTCTTGGCCGATTTCTGATAATTCAACAGTAAAGCTGTCTTTTTCAGCTGCTGCGTCTGCGCCAGCTGCACCTGCTGCTGCTACTGGAGCTGCTGCAGAAACACCGAATTCTTCTTCGATTGCTTTAACTAAGTCGTTTAATTCTAAGATTGATGATTCTTTTAATTGATCAACAATTGCATTTACGTCTAATGCCATTTTTGTTTCCTCCATTTTGTGGGTAATATTTTTTGATAACACTTTTAACTACACAATTTTAAATTATGCAGCTGGTTCGTCTTTGCTGTCGGCAACTGCTTTAACAGCATATGCGACATTGCGGACTGGTGCTTGTAATACAGAAAGTAACATTGATAATAAACCGTCGCGACTTGGTAATGTAGCCAAGGCATTGATTTCATCAAGTGTTGCCACTTTACCTTCGATCATACCACCTTTGATTTCAAGTGCATCAGCACTCTTAGCAAAGTTAGCGATGATCTTAGCTGGTGCAACAACATCTTCGTTAGAAAATGCAACTGCTGTAGGGCCTGTGAATGTATCATCCAAACCTTCGTAACCAGCTTTGTCTGCTGCACGACGCAAGTAAGTGTTTTTAACAACTTCCATTTGTACGCCAGCTTCACGTAATTGTTTACGTAATTCAGTTACTTGTTCTACTGTTAAGCCACGGTAATCCATAACGACGATAGAAACAGCACTATTGAATTTTTCAACAACTGTGTCAACAATTTGTGCTTTTTTTGCAATGATTGTTTCGCTCAATTGATTCACCTCCATTAGATTTGTAAAACTTGTGGTCAAGAGTTCCTTATAAAAATAAAAAACTCCATGTCCACCAAGACATAGAGAGGGATTTCAACGTATCTTCCTCGGCAGGATATTAAGCCTATTGGCACCTGAGTCTTCGGTAGCATAAATAACCAACTACAAATATAGCATGGATTCCATAAAGCGTCAATCATTATCGGCACTTAATTTTAGTTATCCTAGCATTACGTTTTACTTATTTTATTTTTCTGAAAAAACGGTTTAAAATTGAGACTATCAAGAAAATTAATCGTAAGAGGTGCAGTTTTTTGAATAATATTTTAGTCGTTAACGCGGGTAGTTCATCATTGAAATGGCAACTATTCCAACAATCTGATTTAACCTTACTGGCAAGCGGGCTCATGGAACGCATGAACACACCAGAAGCTAGCTTCACCTTCAAGTTCCAAGGTCAAAAAGAACAAGTCGCCATTGCTAATCTTTCCTATGAAGATGGTGTTCTTCGACTTTTGAAACAACTTGAAGACAATGGCATCATTCATTCACCCGCAGACATCATTGCAGTCGGCCACCGGGTCGTTGCCGGTGCTACCACGTTCGAAAAACCAACCATTATTGATCGCACCAACTTAGATACATTAAAACAACTCGACAAGTATGCACCTTTACACAATCCCGTGCAAGTTGACTGCATTGAAACCTTGATGCATATTTTACCAACTAATGTCCCTCAAGTGGCTGTCTTTGATAGTCAATTCTATCTCGATATGCCAGATGAAACTAGTTTTTATGGCTTACCTTATGAATACAGCCAAGACTATCAAATCCGCAAGTATGGCGAACACGGCATTAGTCACAGCTATATCTTACAAGCAACAGCTGACTTTTTGAAAGAACCCGTTGCCGATTTAAAATTAATTACACTTCATTTGGGTGGCGGTTCTTCAATTACGGCCAGCCAAAATGGTAAGCCTGTCGATACATCAATGGGCTTCACACCGTTAGAAGGCGTTCCAATGGGCACTCGCGCTGGTTCATTAGATGCGGCCATCGTCCCATTCTTAATGAACGAATTGGATAAGAGTGCCGATGACGTCATCACGCTTTTGAACGCCAAATCAGGGATTCTCGGCGTTTCAGGCGTTTCCGCTGACATGCGCGATATTCAATCAACACGCGCTACCAATCCACGGGCTAAACTCGCCTACGACATGTTCATCACTTCTGCTGTGAAGTTCATCGCGAGCTACCACGTTGAACTCGGTGGTGCGAACGTCATCACTTTCACAGCCGGCATCGGTGAAAACGACGCCCGTTTACGTGCTGATATCTGTGCCAAGCTGGCTGTTTTAGGCGTTCAAATCGATCTTGAATTGAACGAAAACGGCTCAGGTGCCCGTCAAATCAGTACCCCCGATTCAACTATCAAAGTCTTGATGATCCCAACCAACGAAGAATTAGCGATTGCTAATCACGTCCTAGCAACCATCTAAATTAATCGCGAATTATGAGAGAGCCATTAGCGTTTTTCACGCTAATGGCTCTTTTTTGATAAAATAAACCCTTTTCATCACCAAATCACGAACGATATTTACAAAATAATAAATATTTTTCACATTTTTCTTAAAAACACGATTGTTTTGTTGTACAATAATGCCAAGGTTCTTAAAATACTAATTCAGAGGTGCATAATGGATAAAAATATTGATATTGCAACAGAATCACGAACGAACTGGTTCGAACGTCAATTCAAAATTAAAGCAAGTGGGTCGACCATTAAAACCGAAATCATCGCCGGAATTACCACTTTTATTGCGATGTCATACATTTTATTCGTCAACCCAACTATATTAGGCGACGCCGGCCTAGATAAGGGGGCCGTCTTTGTCGCCACCGCATTAACTGGAGTGGTCGGCTGTTTAGCCATGGCCTTCATCGCCAACTACCCAATCGCCGTTGCACCCGGACTCGGCAGCAATGCTTTCTTCGCCTATTCCGTCGTTTTAGGCATGGGAATTCCTTGGCAAACAGCACTTGCCGGTGTTTTCGTCGCTTCCCTCCTTTTCATGCTTGTCACGGTCTTAAAAGTCCGCGAAGTCGTGATTAACGCGATTCCCGCTAATTTAAAAGCCGCCATGGCCGTCGGGATTGGGTTATTCATCGCCTTTACCGGATTAAAACAAGGGGGCATCGTCGTCAGTAGTGCTAAATCATTCGTCACCATTACGAGTTGGTCAGATCCGCACGTTTGGTTGACCGTCTTCGGTTTAATCGTCACCGTTGCTCTATTAGCCCGCAAAGTCCCTGGCGCTTTATTCATCGGTTTGGCGGCCACAGCCATCATGGGAGTCGTGACTGGTCTAATCGCAATGCCTCACAGCATCATCGCTTCAATTCCAAGCTTAGCACCCACTTTCGGTGTCTCAATCATGAACATCCACAACGTCTTCAATGTTCAAATGGCCGTCGTAATTCTCGTCTTTTTCTTCAGCGTCTTCTTCGATACAACTGGAACGGTAATCGGACTTGCTCAACAAGCTGGTTTCATCAAGGGCAACAAGATGCCTAAGGAAGTCGGCAAAGCCCTTTTCGCCGATTCAACCTCAATGATTGCCGGTTCCGTTTTCGGTTCAACCCCAACTGCTTGTTACATCGAATCATCAACTGGGATTGCTGCTGGTGGTCGGAC
Organism: Latilactobacillus curvatus JCM 1096 = DSM 20019; assembly: GCF_004101845.1. Lineage (NCBI taxonomy): Bacteria > Bacillati > Bacillota > Bacilli > Lactobacillales > Lactobacillaceae > Latilactobacillus > Latilactobacillus curvatus. Next base: position 1,269,534 of record NZ_CP026116.1, read on the forward strand.
TGGTTTCACCGCCGTGGTCGTCGCCATCATGTTCGTCTTAAGCTTATTCTTCTCACCTTTACTGGCCGTTGTGACGTCGCAAGTGACTGCCCCAATCTTAATCATCGTGGGTTCATTCATGATGAAGTCAATTGCCAACATCGACTGGTCAGAATTCGAAACTTCTTTTGCAGCCTTCATGATTATTCTGTGCGTCCCATTAACCTATAATATCTCATACGGTTTAGCATTCGGGCTGATCACTTACCCCATCACCATGATTGCTGCTGGCAAAGGTAAAAAAGTGCATCCGATTATGTATGTCGCTGCGCTCTTATTCCTATTATTACTCTTCACAATGCACGAATTACCTGCTAAATAAAGGAGATTACTCATGGATAAACCAACTTTAAAACAACTAATTGATCAAGCTGCCGGCCGTCAAGCTGCCGACATGGTCATTAAAAATGCAAAGGTCGTCGATGTCTATAATGGCCGCATTATTGAAGGCACACTCGCAATTGGTAATGGTCGCTTCCTCGGTATCAGCGACGACTACCTTGCACCAAAAGTTATCGATGCACGCGGCCAATATGTTGTGCCAGGTTTGATTGATCCGCATATTCATATCGAATCTGCCAATGTCTCACCCGCTGTCTTCGGATCACTTGTAACACCACATGGCACAACGACGATCTTGGCTGACCCACACGAAATCGTGAACGTCGCTGGCATGCGGGGGCTTGAATACATGGTCGCATCTGCCAAAAAGACAGCACTTGATATCAAGTACACCATGCCCTCGTGTGTGCCTGCTGCTAATCCAAGCCTCGAAACATCTGGTGCTGTGATTACCGCTGCTGAAATCCAAGATTCTTACGACCGCAATCTCACTTACGGCCTTGCCGAATTCATGAATTATCCCGGTGTTGTCAATGCTGATGATGGCGTTTTAGACGAATTACTCGTTTCACTCAACGCAAATAAACTCATCGACGGTCACTCACCCACTTTAAAAGAACAAGGCTTAAACGCATATGCCGCTGCTGGTATTCGTAACGATCACGAATGTACCCAAGTCGATGAAATGCTCGATCGCATCAGTCGCGGTATGTATGTTTATCTCCGCTACGGCACCGTCTCTAAGAATATGCCAACCCTTTTGAAAGGCGTGACGCCGCAAAACGCACGTTTCTGTTGTCTCTGCGGTGACGACTTACAATCCGTAACCCTCCGTGAAACTGGCCACTTGGATGAAAGTATCCGCGTTGCTATCGCAAACGGGATCGACCCCATCATGGCAATCCAAATGGCCACCATCAACACTGCCCAATGTACCGGCTTAGCTGACCGCGGCGGGATTGCACCTGGTTTGAAGGCCGATTTCCTATTGGTTGATGATCTCGAACAATTCAGTGTGAATCAAACCTTTATCAATGGTCAAAAAGTTGCTGCTAGCGGCGAATACCTACTAACAACTGAAGATTCAGTTACTGGTTTTGATGACTTGTTACAAACCGTACACCTCGATACATTCACCGCTGACCAATTAAAACTCAACCTCACAAGCGATAAAGCCCACGTGATCGGCTTACAAAGCATCAGTCGGACACAAAATCTCGTCTTACCGGTCGCTCACACTGCAGACGGTGATTTCCAATATCATCCTGACGAAGACATCGCTAAAGTGGCCGTAGTTGAACGACATCATCTCACTGGTAATGTCGGCGTTGGCCTGCTTAACGGCTTTGGCATCAAGAACGGTGCGATTGCCACCAGCATCGGCCACGATAGCCACAACCTCGTAGTAGTCGGTACCAACGATGCTGACATGGTCGTTGCCATCGAAGCGCTCAAAGAAAGCCAAGGCGGTGGCGTTGCCATTCGGGATGGCCAAGTCATCGCAACATTACCATTTGTCATCGGCGGCTTAATGAGTAACGAACCCATCGACACTTTAATTGAACATCAAAAGGCCTTCAATGCTATTTGCCACGATAAACTCCACGTCACCGCTCACTTCGATCCGATTATGAAGCTCGGCGCAATGCCACTCGACGTCATCCCGAACTTGCGGATTACAGATAAAGGTTTAGTGGATGTCACAAAATTCGAAATTATCGACATTAATGCTTAATTATAGCAACAAAAAAAGCGCTCATCCTTTCGGATGAGCGCTTTTTGCATTACCAACTTAGAAGCTAGCAACGTCAACTTTGACACCAGGGCCAAATGTTGAGCTAACTGATAAACTTGTAATGTATTGACCTTTAGCTGAAGCAGGACGAGCTTTGATGATCACGTCTTGCATCGCTTTAAAGTTTTCTACTAATTTAGCAGCATCGAATGATACCTTACCGATTGGTGCGTGAACGATACCAGCTTTATCAACACGGTATGCCACTTGACCAGCTTTAATGTCGTTAACTGCTTTAGTAACGTCCATTGTAACTGTACCAGTCTTAGGGTTAGGCATTAAGCCTTTAGGTCCCAAGACACGGCCTAAACGACCTACTTGAGCCATCATTGGTGGTGTAGCAACGGCAACGTCAAAGTCTAACCAGCCGCCTTGGATCTTTTCAACTAAATCTTCTGCACCGACTACGTCAGCACCAGCAGCTTCAGCTTGTTTTGCTTGTTCGCCTTGAGCGAAAACAATCACGCGTTGTGTCTTACCTGTACCATTTGGTAGTACGACAGCACCACGAATTTGTTGATCAGCTTGTTTAGGATCAACGTTTAAACGATATGCAACTTCAAGAGATGCATCGAATTTTGCAAAATCAACTTTCTTTACTAAGTCGATTGCTTCTTCAACAGTGTATGCTTTAGTAGCATCCACTTGCTTTGCAGCTTCTAAATAATTTTTACCTTTTTTAGCCATTAGGGTTTTCCTCCTTGCAATTGTGGTGAACGGTTTTTGACCTCCCACTTGATTTTTCAACTTTCATTGAAAATCCGACTGAAAGTGTCAAGCATGAATTAACCTTCGACAGTGAATCCCATGCTTCTTGCAGTACCTTCAACCATGCGCATAGCAGCTTCAACGTCTGCAGCGTTTAGGTCTTGCATTTTAGTTTCAGCGATTTCTTGCACTTGAGCTTTAGTTACAGTTGCAACCTTCTTAGTGTTTGGTTCGCCAGAACCTTTTTGAACACCGGCAGCTTTCTTCAAGAGAACTGCTGCTGGTGGTGTCTTTGTTACAAAGTCGAATGAACGATCTTCATAAACAGTGATCACAACTGGAATTAATAAACCAGCTTGGTCAGCTGTACGAGCGTTAAAGTCCTTTGTAAAGCCCATAATGTTGATACCAGCTTGACCTAAAGCTGGACCTACTGGTGGTGCTGGAGTTGCTTTACCTGCAGGAATTTGAAGTTTAACGATGTTTGCTACTTTTTTAGCCACGAAACATACCTCCTTAAGTCCGTGATGTGGTTAAGATGGCCATTATATTTGGTCTCCCACTAGTGTATGAAAACATACCTTAATAATATACCAAGCAATTGCCGAAAAAGCAAGGCGATTCCATTAATCGCGCCACAAGAAATCATCAATGGCTTGATCAACTAAACGATTTTCGTGCAACATGCTATGTGCTCCACCCGGTCCACGAACTAACATCTCCTGGTAATGGCGCACGTGTCCTTTTAATAGGCTACGCAATGCAAAACTACTATCGACTGCTACCGAACCATCGTGTCGATTAGTTCCTAGTAACTCGCCAGCAATGTTTAAGACACTGATCGCAGTTGGAAAATACTTGGCCCGCACGGCTAAATAATTATAATTACGTGTTCGTTTAACTGGTCCACGACTGGTTAACTCGCTCCAAAAAACAAGTGGTGTATCCGGACCAATTGATGGATCATTAACTGGCGCTGCCAACAATATCACTTTGTCCACCACGGCATGGTCTGATGTCAACAAATAACGCAACACCGTAATTGCGCCCATCGAATGCCCTACTAAATTAACTTGCGTAACGCCATACGCTTCTTTTAGGTGTTCAATAATCGTAGCTAACCAACGGACTTGATCTTGCACATCGGCGCGGTTATTAGCAAATAAGACTTGAATCGTTGGGTTATTAGCCTGCAACGCTGCGTCTCCATCCACATGCAATCGACCGTTTCTGCCCACCCAAATGACCATGCTCTTCTTAGCAATTCCGGCTTTTTGTAGGCGCCCGAGTAAGTGACCGAATGAATAGCGATTCCCCCGATAGCCATGAATGAATAGCGTTGGTTGTTTTGTATATAAACGTGCGCGCGGCCGCCAATGTGCCGAAACCCGGATTAATTTGTAAAAATCCAGTCCTGCCAGTAAGACTAACAAAAAAATGACTAAGCCCACTGCAATTAATATTTGATCAATGATATACCACATCGTCATCACATCATTCTTTCGAAATAGACACTATTGATTATTCAAAAAAAGCGGCTGAGACAAATCATCTTTCGTCTCAGCCGCCTATCTTGTTGGGGCTTGGGACAAATCCTAGCCCCTACTTTAATTGTTGAAACGTGCTTTTTGAAACTGACTCTTGCGCTTAACTACATTTGTCAAATCGGCGCTTGTAGCACCAATTCGCCAAATTAGGTTAATGCTCAGAGTCAATCCGTTTCAAACGCACTCTTTTTTCGAAACGTGCTCCTTCAGTCATCCCGCCTGAAGTCGCACTCTAAACTAGTTCGTCTACTTGGTCGTAGTCTAATTCTGTTGCTGTTTCACGACCGAACATGTCGATGTTAACCTTTAATTTCATCTTTTCATCGTCAACTTCTGTAATTTGACCAACAAGGCCAGCGAAAGCCCCTTCGATAATCTTCACAGATTCGCCGACTTTGAACTCAACATCCAAATGACGGGTGCTCATGCCAAGTTGACGCAAAATTTGTGTGATTTCATCGTCTAATAATGGGGCTGGTTTACTGCCGGCACCGTGTGAACCAACGAAGCCTGTCACACCTGGTGTATTCCGCACAACGAACCAAGCTTCGTCTGACATCACCATTTCAACCAAAACATAGCCTGGGAAAGTCTTCTTCATGTCGACTTTTTCCTTACCGTTTTTGATTTCATGTTCTTCTTCTTCAGGCACCACAACGCGGAAAACATTGTTCTCCATCCCCATTGATTGGGCACGCGATTCCAAGTTTGCCTTCACTTTATTTTCGTAACCTGAATATGTGTGTAAGACATACCAACTTTTTTCGATTGATTCAACCATGTGAATTCTCCTTTTAAATACCAAAATAAAAAAACTCCGACCACGCGAAGTTTTTTGCTTGCCATCAGTATAGCAAATCCGACTTAATTAAGCCAGTTCTAAAAGATAAATAATTGTAGTACTTTTAAGATTGCAAAATCAACAACGCCAAAGAAAATGGCGAATAAAACGGAGGTCATGACGACTGTTGATGTATCTTTACGTGTTTGTTTGGCATCTGGCCAACTAACAGTTTTCATTTCCTGACCAACACTCTTAAAAAACTTAATCATCTTATTTCCTCCTAATTAGCGCGTTTCTTTGTGTTGTGAGTATTGCCCACAATGTTTACAGAATTTGTTTAACTCTAGACGTTCTGTCCGATTCTTGTTCTCAGCAACATAGTAGTTACGTGAGCCACAGACAGTACAGGCTAAGGCGACTTTCTTAACACCCATATGAAAAGCCCCTCTCTAATTGACGTTTATCCCATTTACTTTATCATGTGTTGACCAAACTGTCAATGTGGTGGATTATCCCCACCAGGTCGTGCGGACAATCGCTAATAACAAGCTGACAATCAAGCTAATATTGATCGCCATCGCATTTTGAATCGCGGTAATAAAGGTGATATCCTTCAGTTGCCGTGTATTAAACCGGCGATTATTGCGCAAAATGACAGGAATCAATAATAACAATAGTAACGATTCAATCGGTAAGACCTTCGTAATCACTGCCACAACAACGGCCACTAGTGAGAACCAAATCAACGTATTATACAACCGCAACGCCCAGGTTGTTCCTAAATAATGCGGCAGTGTATAACGTTCATTGCGCCGATCTTGATCTAGATCACAGATATTATCCGCCAACATAATGTTCGAAGTAGGGATTGCAATAATCACACCGATTAGGCATAGACTAAGCAATGTTGGTAATTGACCTTTAAGGGTAAACGTTGGCCAATCAAAATGGAGCGCCATGATGCTGTCGCTTGGTACGTTGACATAGACCATGATAAAAAATGCACCAAATGATTCTGTCACACCACTCAACAATTCACCAACCGGCATCCGCGACAGCGGAACTGGCCCGAACGTGTAAAAGACGGCCACAAAAATACAGGCGCCACCGATTAATAGTAATAAAATATTCGTTTGCCAAACCAACCAAATTCCAGCCGCCATGCTGAACAATAAAAAATAGAGCATTAAATGCAGTGCCTTGGTTGGCGACAAATGTTTGCGCCCAATGATATTCGTCTGTGCCCGATAATCCAGATCAACTGCTTTGTAGTAATCCATCACATTATTAAAGCCAGTCACAAATAATGCAATCGAAAACTGGGCGACAAAATAAACAACTGTCGTCACTGGATTCAGCTGGCCATTAACGTACCAACAATAAACAATCCCTAAGATTAAAGGCAAGACACTCGCTGTCTTGACCTCAATCCGGACAAATTCTAAAAACGTTTTAAAAGACATCTCGGACTTCCTTCCATTAAAAAAGCTAGGACAAATTGACTTGTCCTAGCTTCATCGTACCTTCTAGCAGACAGTTACCCATTAATTCATTGGCAGCTGACTGCCGAAGTCCCGTTTTATTCACCGTAAACGATGTTATCAACTGTAATCGTTGCTGTATTTCCTTTTTGTGCAGCATTGACTAATTGTTCAGCATAGTTGACGAAGCTGTGTGATGATTCTGTTGCACCAGAAACAACATCTACTTTGCCTGGTTCTTGTGCTTTGACGAATTCAGAATTCAACTTAGCGATGTATTCCTTAGGATCAGTCTTAGCAATCTTCTTCATTTGTTTGTTGTATGCAGCATCGTCAGCTTTTGACTTGCCATCTTTATTGATGTTATCGAATTTAGATTCAGTGATTTTACCGTCTTTAACCACCATTGTGAAAACTGTTCGATAGTCATGGCTGTAATTCTTTTCTTCTAACTTATATGTGCCATCTTGCATCTTAGCACCATTGTCGATTTCGATTGTTTCAGTGTTGCCAGCTTGAGCAGCTTGCACTAATTGTTGTGCGTAATTCTTAAATGAATTTGAGCTATGAGTTGCGCCTGATACGACTTCGATGCTTGAAACATCTGCACCTTTATCTGTAAATTCTTTGTTCAACTTAGGAATATATTCTTTAGGATTTGTTTTTGAAACTTTCTTCATTTTTTCGTTGTATGTCTTGTCATCTTGTTTTGACTTGCCATCTTTATCAACGTAATCGTAAGTTGTCTTTGTCACTTTGCCGCCGGCAACGGTCATTGACATCTTAACGCGATAATTATTTTCGTAGTTCTTTTCTTCTAAGTTGTAAGTGCCGTCTTTTAATTCACCGCCGGCAACTTGTTTCTTAGCGGTTGCTTTTTTGCTTGATGATTCTTTGACTGAACTAGATTTTGCCTCTTTTGAAGATGAATCTTTAGCGTTATTACTATTACCACAAGCTGCTAATACCATTGCTGACATTGCAACAACTGATAAACTAGCTAATGCTTTACTTAATTTCATAATTTTCCCGCCCTTTTCATAAATAATCATATAGTTTGTATCAACCTTCACACAAAGTCAGTTTATCTTTTTTATGTAAAAAGTTCAAGTCTTTTAAATCACTTATTTTACGGCGATTAACTTTGGTTTTACACAATTTAAAACGGTTTCCTTAATAGTCATCAATCCCATTAATCTTATCCGTGAATAAATAGACAATCTTTAGTTTATTCTGTATAATGGATACTGATTGAAAACGCATTTATTTCATTTAGGGGTGGCTCATCATGGCTCAAAAAAACATCGTCATCATCGGTGCCGGTTTTGCCGGGATCTATGCGACTAAAAAACTTGCGAAATATTACAAGAAGAATCCAGATTATCAAATTACATTAATCGACAAACATTCCTACTTTACGTATTTAACGGAATTACACGAAGTAGCTGCTAACCGCGTGCCAGAAGACCACGTTCAACACGATTTGCAACATCTCTTCTGTCGCCGCAAAAACGTTAAGTTGGTGACCGATACGGTAACCCGCATCGATCAAGCAAACAAAACCGTCATTACTGAACATGGACGCTACGCCTATGATCAAGTTATGTTGGGGATTGGGAGTGAACCTAACGACTTTGGCACACCTGGGGTTGCCGAACATGGTTTCACTTTAGGTTCATGGGAACAGGCTGTTGAATTGAAGCAACATATTATCGATGTTGTTCGTCGTGGGGCAATTGAACACGACCCAGAAAAACGCCGGGCCCTTTTGAATATCGTGGTTGTTGGTTCTGGCTTTACCGGAACTGAAACTATCGGCGAATTACGCGACTGGCGTGATGAACTAGCAGCTGATAACAAGATTGATCCCGAAGAAATCCAATTTACAATGATGGAAATGGCACCAACCATCATGAACATGCTCGACCGCAACGATGCAGCCAAAGCAGAACGCTACATGGCTAAACAAAAAATTGATGTTCGCAAGAATACCGGTGTTACAGGTGTTCACGAAATGCATGTTGATTTAAATGATGGTTCAACTTTCCCAACTGCCACTCTAATCTGGACAGCTGGTGTCAAAGCTTCCTCACAAACGGCACAATTTGGCCTAACAACCGGTAAAGCCGGCCGAATCGTGACAAACGAATTCATGCAATCTGTTGACGATGACAAGATTTACGTTGTCGGCGATGTGGCTTTCTTCGATGAAACTGATGACGGCCGCGGTCAACCCCAAATTGTTCAAGGCGCCGAAGCATCTGCTGCAACAGCCCTAAAGAACATCATCGCAACTGAAGAAGGTAAAGCAAAAGTCCCATACAAAGGGAGCTATTCCGGCTTCATGGTTTCAATTGGTTCTCGCTATGCGGTTGCCAACTTGATGAATTTCTTCCATCTCAGTGGGTTCTTTGCCACATTAGTTAAACATTTAGTCAACATGCTCTATTTTGTTCAGATTTATTCTGGCTACGATTTATTCCACTATTCAATGAATGAGTTCTTCAGAACGAAGAACGATCGCAACTTGATGCGCGGTCATATTTCACGGTATGGTAATGTTTTATGGACAGTTCCTGCGCGAATTTTCTTAGGCGCAATGTGGCTTGTTGATTGTTGGGACAAGGTTCAAGGTGAAGGTTCTTGGTTCACCAATAAGCTCCGGTTACCTTTTGACTGGCTTCAACCAGCTGTCACCAGCGGTGCTTCTAAAGCGGCGGATGCAACAAGTGCTGCTAGCGGTGCCGCTGCAGGCGGGGCTGCTGAACCAGCAACTGCTAAAGTCACATTCGGCCTTTCTTACTTATTCGGTCATGATCCAATGCCCGTCTTCGATAAGATGCCCCACTGGTTCTACAGCATCACGAAGGTCTTGATTCCAAACCAAGAAGTCGCCTTCTTCATGCAAAAAACAATGACCATCATTGAAATTTTAATTGGCTTAGCTTTAATTGCTGGTCTCTTCACTTGGTTAACGAGCGCAGTAACCGTTGCAATGGTTATCACATTCTGCCTTTCAGGGATGTTCTATTGGGTTAACATTTGGATTATTCCAATGGCCCTCGCCTGCATGAACGGTTCAGGCCGTGCCTTCGGATTAGATAAATGGGTTGTTCCATATTTACAAAAACATCTCGGTCACTGGCGCTACGGCCAACAACGTGCACTATACAAAAATCAATGAGTGCGTTTGAAACGGTTTGACTTTAAGCATTAGCACAGGGAAGCGAATTAGCGACATAGTCGATGATTTGATTCACAGCGCTAAACGCAGAAAGTTAACTTCAAAGCACGTTATAAAACTGAGTGCGTCAAAAGCGTTTATTCTATGCGGATTAGCAAAATTAGACGAATAACTAGCGTAGCTAGTTGTTTGGCTAATAGTGCTAAACGCAATAGAATGCTTTTGAAAGCACATTATAAAAGCAATTCACAGCTATCAAAAGGAGGGGGTTATGACAGACAGGCTTTTGTCATAACCCCTTTTATTGCTATTTTAGAGAGAAAGACTGACGCCTATGTTTAAACAAATTCGCGCTAACCGTTACATCAAAATGATTCGCCCTGGTGATATAATAGTAGTCATCGGCCTGTTTATTCTATCGTTTGCCCCAGTTGCTGTTTTTAGTTGGCACGAATGGCAAACGACGCAAGCAGCGGATTCAAACGCGCAGGTATTGACGGCCTACGTCAAACACGATGGCAAAACCGTCTACAAAGTGAACCTAACCACCCACCATGGTGTTAGCCACTTCACTTATCGCGATGCCGGCGGTGATTACAACAAAATTAAGGTAACCGATCATGCCATTGAGGTCACTGAAGCCAATTGCTTCAATCAGATTGATGTTAAGCGTGGCAAAATTTCTAAGCCAGGCCAAACCATTGTTTGCTTACCACACAAGTTACTGATTGAAATTAAAGCCAAGGATGGGACCGACACGGGCGGGATGGTTTCTGCCTGATTTAAAAGGAGTACAGCGATGACTAACGATCAAACGCGTAAATACATCTATATTGCACTCTTGTGCGCTCAAGGGATTATTATTGGCCTTGTCGAACGCGCGATTCCATTTCCATTTGCCGTAGCCCCGGGTGCTAAGTTGGGACTAGCCAATTTAATTACCATCATTTCGTTATTTACCCTACCGGTCAGCGACTGCTTTTTATTGATGGTGATGCGAACTGTTTTATCCGCCTTGCTAGGGGGAACCCTCTCTACTTTTATGTATAGCATTGCTGGGGCAACGCTAAGTTTCTTTGGCATGGTACTCCTCAAGCAATTTAGCCGCCGCTTTATGAGTATGATTGGCATCTCAGCTGCTGGTGGTCTGCTCTTTAATGTCGGTCAACTCTGCGTCGCGAGTTTCATTGCCCAGAGTTGGCAAGTCCTCCTCTATCTACCAGTGCTTGCTTTTCTCGGTATTCTCGCCGGAATTGCGGTCGGCGTAGCCGCGAATTTTTTATTCGAACATGTCAAAACCCTGACTTTTTTAAAAGCCCAACACGAAATTTAATTTAACAAGGAGTTAATTATGGCGAAAGTACATGCCATGTGGCAGAACTATCCAGAAATCGAAACCGAACTTGCGCAAAGTCTTGCGCTCATTGAAGACAACATTCACACCAAAAATCAAGCCGTCACCGACGCCATTTTAAAGATGATTAGTGCTGGCGGCAAGTTGCTCCGCCCTGCTTACTGCTTATTATTTTCACAGTTTAATGCAGTCGATCGACAGAAGATGATCGCATTAGCCGCCGCTGTTGAAACGCTACACACTGCGACATTAATTCATGACGACATCGTTGATGATTCCAATTTACGTCGCCATCAAGAATCGATTCAAGCCCGTTTCGGCAAAGATGTCGCCGTTTACGCTGGCGATTACTTATTCGTTGTCTGCTTCAAGTTACTAGCCAATTATGCGAGCGATTTGAAGAGCATCCAATTTAACAGCCAAACGATGGATCAAATTCTTGACGGTGAACTCAGTCAGATGACAACCCGATATAATCTCGATTTAACCCCCGAACAGTACCTACAACAAATTAACGGTAAAACCGGCCAACTGTTCGCGCTCAGTTGCTTCATCGGTGCTTACGAAAGCCAAAAGGGCTTGAAGTTTGCCCGCCAAGCCGAGAAAATCGGCTTAAATATCGGTCTCGCCTTCCAAATTCTGGACGATATCTTAGATTACACTCAGACCGATGTCGATTTTGGCAAACCAGTTCTCGATGACATGCGACGCGGCGTCTACTCGATTCCGTTAATCATGGCACTGCAATCCAATCGCCAAACATTAGCACCCTACTTGGAAAAACAAGCAGCTATGACTGATGCCGATGTGCACGCTGTTCAAGGCATCGTCCGTCAATCTGGAAGTGTCGAAAAAGCCCAAGCACTCGCACAAGATTACACAAACCGCGCACTCGCTGGTCTTGCGAAACTACCCGACATGCCCGCAAAAACAACGCTACAACAATTAACTGAACGTTTATTAACCAGAAAAGCCTAAAAAAGACGGACAACATGTTAGAAATGTTGTCCGCCTTTTATTCTCGACTTAATGCTCAAAAGTTGACCAAGCTTGAATGCACTCATTTTTTAACGTGCTCCTCGAACAGTCTTCTCCGGTTAACTGCAAAAAGGGCATTATGGCAAGTCCCGCCATAATGCCCTTTTCTCTGTTAATCCTCAAAGCCTACCCAGTTCGAGTCACACTCTTTTTTTAAGCTGTTTATCGGATTTGAACCGACGACCCCCACCTTACCATGGTGATGCTCTACCTACTGAGCTAAAACAGCATTTCACGGTTGATTAACAACCGTGATATAAGTATATCGAAAAATAAAAAGCGGGTCAAGCCCCTAGAGACCAACTTCTGTATCAGAAAGTGCTAATTCAAAATGTTGTTGTAAGAATTTAGCGACCCCGTCATTCGTATTCGTTTCTGTTACATAATTTGCAGCCGCTTTGACCTCTGGTAAGGCATTGTCCATCGCAACACTGTACTTCGCTGATTGCAACATTCCCAAATCATTTTGCCCATCCCCAAAGACAATTGTATGATCGGCATCAATGCCATGAATCATTTGAATCTGGCGAATTGCAGTGGCTTTATCAATCCCGGTTGGAATCATCTCGATGTTGTCTGGACCAGAAGAAGACAAGCTCATCACAGCTTGATCCATTAATCGTTGTTTAGCGGCTGCTAAACTCTCTGGATGACCGCGACCAATGATAATCCCGTTAGTAATCTGATCACTTAAATTCAACAACATTTCTAAATCAGTCACCGGTTGATTATCAATATCGGCATTCAACAATAAATTCCCCGCATCGCGCGCAACAAACTTGGGGATTTCTTGGGTATAGTAAGCTGTGTCAGTGGTAAAAAAGTGCGCAGATAAATTGGGATCTGCTAAACATGCTTCGTAAGCAGCTTTGAGCGCTTTTTTACCTAAATAATGCTTGTTCATCTGATGGCCATTTTCAAAGACAGCACCGTTAGAAGCCACAATCCGGACATCATCGTTAATTTGCCGCGAAATTACCCGGCCAAGATTGTACATTCGGCCGGTGGCAATATAGAAAATCACATCGCGTTTTTGTAATGTTCGAATCACGCGTTTGGTCAAAGGTGTCACGATTTGATGGTCAAGGACCAACGTTCCATCAATATCTGAAAAAACTAAGTAAGGTTCCATATGAATTCCCCTCAATTTTGATTTGTAACCGGTAACACTTCTTCGTTTTAGCGTATTTAGATGGGGAATTAAATAGCCAATTTCGTTTCATTCACAATCAAACGATTAATTTATAGCAGTAAGTCTTGCTATTTACCATGACATAGTTTATTATCACCTTATTTGGTAATTTTAATAATGTCTGAAGGAGTTTTTGGCTATGGATAAAGAAAATCTCAATATCGGTGATTTAGTAACCGGCAAAGTGAACGAAGACCTAGATGGTGCATTTACAGGAACTGTTGAAAAAGTATATGAAAACTCCGCTTTAATTAGCATTACGGATTTCGATGCAGCCGACAAGGCCAACGTTTCGGAATTAAACAACAAGATCGTTGTTAACCTCAAGCAATTAAAAGCTGCTAAAGCAAAATAAAATAGAAAAAAGCCCACCGACATTTATTTACCGGTGGGCTTTTTTCTATGCTTTAATTTCGCTGACTTGTAAAGAAGCATTCAATAACTGTTCAGCAACGAGCGCCAATTGCTGGGCGTCAAACGCTGGTTTAAACAATGCAGTGTGCAAAACACCGATTAGACCCCAACAACAATAATTCAAAATATAATCAGCGTTTTCCGGCTGCTGAAATGGAATCACCCGCTTGCCGTGAGTCACGGTCAACGCAACTAATTTATTCATTAACTGTGAATCGGGATTACGACACAATACCCGTAACATAGACTCGTTGTCTTGCACATATGACAAGACCCATCTAAAGAAAGTTTGGCCAACAATCTGTGGTTCAGAAGGCAACTCAAAACGTTCTAGCAACTGGCTGAACTCATTTAAGGTAAAATCTTCTGTCTGGCTTAAAAGATCGTAGATATCCGTATAATGCAAATAAAACGTCCGCCGATTAATATCAGCCCGGTCGGCAATCATCTGAATTGTAATCTCATTAATTGGGTGTTTTAGCAGGAGCTCAATAAAACTTGTGCGAATTAACTTATGTGTCCGTTTAACCCGTCTGTCTTGCAGATTAACCATCTTTCAGCCTCCATTTACATCACAATTGACTAACTTGTGTGCATTATAACACAGAAACACTTAGATTGATTATTGTTGAATCAACTAACCATCGTTATAGTAGCCTTAATAACAAGTCATCGGAGGTCGGCATATGTTTCTAACAATCCAAGAATTACGCCGTAATAAGTTAAAATTTGGCGCACTGAGTTTTATCATCTTTTTAATCGTTTTCCTAGTACTCTTCATCACCGGACTAGCTGCCGGTTTAGCAAACGATAGTGGCGCGGCTATTAAAAATACGCCGGCGACGCATTTTGTTTTACAAGCCGGTTCGGAAAGTCGGTTGAGTCGCTCGGCACTCACCCAATCTGATTGGCAAGCTCTCAAACACCAATCACTGACACCCATCAACGTCACCCAAGCCACCATCGAGCGGCCTAAAAAACAAACAAAAACTGACATTGCCTACATTGCAGTTGACGCTACGAGCTTCATGACACCCAAAGTCACCCAAGGTCAAAAGCTGTCCAACCAAGCCACCCAAAAAGTGGTGGTCAGCAGCAAGTTACAAGCCAATGGTTACCAATTAGGCGACACCTTTAAAGACAGTACCACTGGTCAGCAATTTAAAATCGGCGGCTTTAGCAAGCAGATGGCTTATGCCCATACGCCTGTTATTTATTTAAACCACCACCAGTGGCAAACCATTTTTCCAACGCAAAAGACGACCTATAACGCGTTTGCTAGCAAACGGCCCTTGTCGGTTAACAAGCACTACCAAGTGATCAGCAAACAAACCTTGATTGATAACATCCCTGGCTACTCTGCAGAACAAAGTTCATTGTACTTGATGATCGGCTTTTTATACGTCATCTCACTGTTTGTCCTCGCAATTTTCTTTTATATCATTACCCTACAGAAATTACGGGACTTTGGGGCCTTAAAAGCATTGGGCACAACCACACGCTATCTCAGCCAGCACATCATCTCTGAGATTGGCTTGTTAACGGCAGTGGCGATTCTTTTGGCTGGCGGTATCATTAGTGTCATCGCCCAGTCAATGCCTGCCAGCATGCCGTTTATGCTCACAGCACCAACGATCATCGGCACCAGCGTTCTATTTTTAGCCGTCGCCATCCTAAGCGCCCTATTATCCCTTATTCAAGTGATTCGGATTGACCCGATCACAGCTATTGGAGGTCATTAATATGTCAGCACCGATTTTAACACTCGAACACATCACCAAAGATTATCCCGATGGTGATCAAATTAATCACATTTTAAAAGATATCTCCTTCACGATTCAGCCAGGTGAATTTAGCGCCATCGTTGGTCCCAGCGGTGTTGGTAAAAGTACTTTGTTGACGATTATGGGCGCGCTCTTGCAACCCACAGCCGGTCGTGTTACCTTGGCCGGTCAAGAACTTGCAACACTCAATCGTAATCGTCAAACACAAATCCGCCGCGAATCAATTGGTTTTATTTTTCAGAGTTCAGAATTAATTCCCTATCTAACGGTCACTCAGCAGCTGACTTTTTTACAAAAAATCGCCCGTCATCGCGATCAATCCGCCGCTGAACAATTACTGACACAACTTGGATTAGGCCATCGATTACATAGTTATCCCGCTATGCTTTCTGGTGGTGAAAAGCAGCGGGTTGCCATTGCTCGGGCACTTATCAATCAACCTGCACTCATTTTAGCAGACGAACCAACCGCCAGTTTAGATGCGCAACGTGGTCGTGAAATTGTCCACTTAATTCGCGATGCAGTTCATGAACAAAAACGCACAGCTGTCATGGTAACACATGACGAACGGGTTTTAGATCTCGTCGATCACGTTTGGCGTATCGAAGACGGTCAACTCCGCCAAACCACATAAAAAAAACGGTCCTTTCACAACTTAGCGTTGTTGAAAGGACCGTTTTTTAGTTCCAGAGGATAGCTACTATTATTCGACGTTTTCAAATTTACCCCACAAGTTCATTGTGGATTGAATATTAACAAAGGCATTCGGATCGGCATCCTTAACGACCCGTTTTAATTCCGTTAGATCGTATTTTGAAACAACTGTCATGATCACTGTTGTTTCTTGGTTGGTATACAGACCAGTTCCATCTAATTCAGTCGCACCATGAATAAAGTCACGCATTCGCTTCTTCAATTCTTCAGGTCGCTTGGTAAAAATCGTCACAGTCACCTTTTGTTGTTGAATATAGATATAATCCATCAACAAGCTTGAAACAAAGATTTCGACGATACTGTATAAGGCAGCACCCCAACCAAAGAAGATGCCCGCTGCAAGAATGATCATTCCGTTGATGATATTATTCACAACACCAACCCGTTTGCCAGTTAAGCGCCCAACTAACGTCACAATGACGTCCGTGCCACCAGTTGAAAAACCCGCTTTAAAACACAAGCCAACCCCTAAACCAATCAATGCGCCCCCGAACAAGGCACCTGCAAATCGTTCGGTGACAATTGGGTGAACAGGTACTGGAATGACCTTCAAGAAAAGGACACTCGTAAAAACAGCGACGATACTAAAAATCGCGTACTGATGATTAATCTTGAACCATGCCAGAATCAATAATGGCACATTCAAAATAAAGACCAACATCGCAACACTTAATGAGCCGCCCATATAGCTGACTAACGAGGTTAGTAATTGGGCAATCCCCGTGACCCCACTCGAATACGTCTTCGCCGGAATCAAGAACAGATTAACACTCACCGCCGCCAAAAAACCGTATACCATCGCGATAATAATTTTTTTCGAATTTCCTTTTAAAGCAATCACTGTAGCACCTCCATCGATTAAAAAAGCCACACTCCCCCCTTGGAAGAGTGTGACAAATGATTAAAGTGCGCACTTGGCTATAGGTTCTTATCCATGACGAAGGTCAACTTAGAAAGTTGCGTTCCTTCTGTCACCAATTGCGCTAACAAATCGGTTGTTGCTTCATGGTAATGTGCAGCAATTTCATGATTTTGCTGGGTTAAGAAATCAGTGGCATTCGCTTCCGCCTTTACAGCAGCATCCACCGTAGCAATCTTAGTTCTTGCCCATTCTGATAATGCTTTTTGGTAGTCAATATCAGCTTTCTTAAAGGCCCCGTAGTGTGATTCAACAATCATTGCTAATGCTTCATATAACCAGTAAGCGTTCTTCAACTGCATCTTCGCTGGTAGTTCGCGATAACTTTCATCCGTATCCATCGCATTCGTAAAGAATGGTACGTGTGGACAGAATGTTGGTACCCCCAAACCTAACCATTGAACACCACGCACAGCATCTGGCACATTGTTTCTAATCTGACAGATATGTGAGTTTTGCGTCCGTGAAAGTGAAATTGACCGATAAATCGTCTTTTGTTCTTCTGTCCCATTACCAAGTGGATCGTAAATAGTTTCGTTATAATGTGATTTTAACACATATTGAACATCTTCCACACTTATTTTACGGTTAGCCTTGCGAATGAAAGGCAAGTCACTCGATTCAGGTTCTTGTTTGATTTCAGGGTTCAAATAGCGTTGTGCATACCAAACCCGTGGTGTGTTATAGTGACGATCTAATTCAGTATCCGTCCCAAAAATCTTACGGAAGTTCCATTCAGCTTCACTCGGATTCAAGTGATTTTCACTGACGAATTCTTGAATACCTTCTGACTACATGTAATTTTCTGGATCATTAAAGTCGACATCTTCGATGGCAATTTGGTTAGCGGCAACTGCATAACAATCATCCGGAATCCGAACAGCAACCCAGTGATGCCCAGTAACAATTTCTTGATACCAAACTTCATTTTGATCACTGTATTGAACGCCATTACCTTCAGCTGAACCGTATTTAGCAATCAAATCCCCCATCAATTGAACCCCTTGACGTGCAGAATCGATGTATGGCAGAACCAACGTACACATTGAATCTTCAGCTAAACCTTGCTTGACCAACGGATCATAAGCTAATACCCGTTCGTTGGCATAAACACTTTCAGTTGCGGAGAGGGCGACATTTTTTTCATTAATCCCGTCTTCTTCATTTAAACCATCACTTAAATCGCCGTTGGGGGTTGATGTGTAACGATAACCGTCCGTCGGTAACGGCATGGTTAAGCCGTTATATTTTGAAACATATGTCTCATGTCGATCATGAACTGCTGGTTGTACGAAGAACCGTTTAGGATGGATTGCATAGAAGCGATCCTCATTTCGCGAAATCATCGTAGAGCCATCAATTGACGCATTCTTCCCTACCATCATTGAAGTACATGCTGATAATTCGATTCTGTCTGTCATTTGAAAAACTCCTTTTTATTAAAAATGTGATTCACTAATTGATTAATAAAACTTAGTCGGTTACCCGCCGGATCAAATGTTCTGTGTGTTCTAGATGATTCAAATACACGAGTAATCGTTCATACAGGTATTCACCGGCTTCATCATACTGTCCTGCCAGTGCTTGGCCAATCTGGTGGACACTGCGTTTTCCATTCACATGCCTAAAGACAAAACTACCATAATCATCAAGTTCCAGCTGTGTTTCTAGCGGAATCTTCACATGCAAACGCCGTAATGTCCGTTGAATCCAGTGATTCTGCGGCCGAATAATGGTGACCTGGCCAGCTTGTAACTTAAACTGAACTTGCGGATTTTTTTCATAGATGAGTTGTTCTAAATCAATCTCCGCTTTCTGTCGTCCCATCTTCTGTTGCCCCTCCTTTATGAATCATCATAAGTGGCACAGTAATCGAAACAACCATGACAACCAATAAGATAATCCCCATTGCATTGGTATTCGCAAAACCAGTAATTACGCGATCTTTTAACACACCGGTTACGTGGAGAATAATCCCGATTAAACCAATAATTGAACCACCAGCAATTAAACCGGATGATAAACTAATCCCACTTTGAACCCGATTATTCTTAATCGCTTCATCACGCGTTGCTTTTTCAATAAAGACTTTAATCAAAGCACCGATCAAGATGATTGAAGTGGTTGAAATTGGTAAGTAAAAACCAATTGCAACGGTCATGATTGGTAAATCTAAAAAGTAGAAAGCTAATGCCATCATAACCCCAACGATAATCATGATCCATGGTAATTTACCCGTCATAATCCCAGATGTTAATGTAGCAATTAAGTTCGCTTGTGGTAACCCAAAGGCTGGTGTTGCACTATCTGTAACGAATTGTGGTGATAAGATGCTGATTGTGCCGACAGTTACGATTACGCCGACAATCCCGGCAATCATGAAATATTTCATCATTTCAGATTTTGAACCACCAATGACATATGTTACTTTTTGAGATTGCATGTAGCCACCACCAACAGCAACGGCGGTCACAACGAATGTCCCGAACATCAATAAGATTTGCGTATGGTTATTGTCCGTCCAACCAAATAATACGAAGACTACCGTCATAATCACTAATGACGCAATTGTCATCCCTGATACAGGCAAGTTAGAACAACCAATCGTCCCAGCAACCCGGGCTGAAACAATGACAAAGAGTAAACTTAAGATGGCTGCTAGTAATGCACCAACAATCCCCATTAAGAAGTTTTGCGCAATGATAATACCAATAACGAAGATCCCAACACCACCAACAACAATGGCAATCATACCAAGTGTATTCTTTTCTTCGCCTGCTACGTTTTTAGCAGCTAGTGTTTTCTTGATTGATGTCACGATAGTTGGGATTAATTTAATCGCACCGATTAAACCACCACAAAGCATCATTCCGGCACCAATGTATTTAACGTATGAACTTGATAAATCGTTAACGGCCATTTGATTCACGGCTAAACTCGTGTTATTCCAAACATGCGCACTGTTGCCCGCCATATCTGTGAAATAACCGATTAACGGTGCAATCGCAAAGTTGGATAAAATCGCACCCGCAAACATTGTTAATGACACTTCTAATCCAACGATAAAACCAATTCCTGCAAGTAATGGATTCACTTCAACGTCCAATTTCCATTTATAAAATGATGAACCAACGTAGCTAATCATGTTGTTGACGACACCAAACACTGATGAAGTTAGCATCGTAATAACCCCACCGATACCAAAGCCAACGCCCATGTATTTAAGCGAATCGCCACCAGTATCTGACGCAACTAAGGTTTCTGAAATCGCCATGGCTTCTGGATAAACCAACTTACCATGTTCTTCAACCATTAAGTAGTTGTGCACTAATGAGGCTGTCCCCATTGAAAAAAGAATTGCGAGCACCCCAACGATGACCCCTTGAATGAAGTTGATGTGGCCACCAATTAAAATAATAGCTGGTAAAACATAAATCATCCCACTGGCGATTGATTCACCACCACTGGACATCCCTTGCATAATATTCTTGCCTAAAATCCCTTTTGATTTGGCAAAGGCACCGACTAACCCAGACCCAATAATTGAACCTGGAATCCCGGCTGCAACGGTTAAACCGGCCTTCATCCCAGAATAAGCTGTTGAAGCAGCAAAAATAATGGCTAAAATGCTCCCCATTATTAGAATCGCTAAGTTGCCGACCTTTTTGTCGCCTTGGTTGACATACGGTACATATTTCTCACCTGAAACACCGCCGTATGCGGATTTTGAAAGTTTCTTTTGCATAATTGTTCCTCCTAAAAGTCGCTTTTATTTAAGGCTCTTATCCTTACCAAAGATTTGCATCTTCAATGCAACCCCGGTTGGTGTAGCAGCTAATCCACCTAAACCAGTTTCACGTAATGTAGATGGCATATCTTCACCGATTCGTTTCATGGCACCAATCACTTCATCAGCTGGAATCTTGCTGATTAGCCCTGCCAATGCCATATCAGCACTGGTCAAGGCATCGACGGCCCCAATCACGTTTCGTTTAACACATGGTATCTCAACTAATCCAGCAACGGGATCACAAACCAATCCCAATAGATTAGACATCGCCATCGCGAATGCTTCCGACGATTGTTGTGGTGTGCCACCAGCAGCTTCAACTGCAGCGGCGGCGCCCATCGCGGCAGCACTCCCCACTTCGGCTTGGCAGCCTCCAGTTGCCCCGGCAATCATCGCCTTATTGGCAACAATCATCCCAAAGGCTGACGCACAAAACAAGAACCGAATCTGCGCATCCCGATCAAGCGCCAAGCGCTCAGTAATAACAGACAAAACACCAGGTAAAGTACCTGCTGAACCAGCAGTTGGCGTCGCACAAATGATTCCCATTGAAGCATTGACTTCATTGGTAGCTACCGCATTTTGCATAGCGGTCAACATCACATCACCTGATAACGACTTTCCCTTTTCCCGATACCGCTTCAACAGAACCGCTTCACCGCCTGTAATCCCAGTGGCAGACTGAACACCTTCACCGGTCACGCCTTTTTCTTCGGCCGCAATCATGACATCCAAGTTTTTCCCCATGGTTGCCCAAATGACTTCACGACTAGTGTGACTCATCGCAACCTCTTGTTCGATAATCAATTCCGAGATTGGTAGTTGCCGTTCTTGCGCTGTCTCGACTAATTCGTGAATTGTTGTATACATCTTCCCACCACTTTCTATAACACAATAACGTCTTGGCTCATTCCGCGGACCTGTTCAATCTGTTCCGGGTACGGCTTATCAATCAGTTCGATTTTATACAAAAACCGATCTGGCACTTTAACCGATATGCGCTTATCACGATAGTTGCCTTCAAATATCTGGTCTAAAGCATCGCCGATTTCTTGTTCCGATTCGACAAAAACCAATGGTAACGGGCCATCCGTTTTAATCACAATGCCATTCAAATTCACTTGGCGGATTTCGATGGTCCCGCCCCCAATTGAACAGCCCCAAATCGTTAGTTCCTTCTCACGATTGATTAACGTTAATTCCGCTGTATTGGGATGGTGCACTGGACTATTCCCTGGATCTTCAATGAAGACAACGTCAATACCTTGACGTCGCGCTAAATCAACTGCCATTGGTACCCTTTGATCGGCCGGATCGAATCCTAGCACGCCACTAATAATTGCATAATCGGTACCGTGCCCTTGGTGGGTTTGTGCAAAAGATTCGTAGTAACGCACAATAACTTTGTTAATCGGTGCATGAAAAAGACGATTAGCAACATGTCCAATGGCAACTGCGCCAGCAGTATGTGAACTTGAAGGGCCAATCATAATCGGTCCAATGATATCAAAAACGCTCCGATATTGATTTGTCATGTTCTCCTCCTACTTTCTGAGATAGCATTAACAAATAGGACTACTTATCCAATAAATCACAATCTCTATATCTGTACCATAACACAAAACAAACACGGCTTCATGATATTCTAATAAGCAACTTTGTGAAAAAATGAGAGGATTCTTAGATTTATTTATAAAACGAATCCCATAATTAGCTTTGCCTATTTAAAGGTTGCCATCAGCCACTTTCAAGATTATATACCCTAAAGCACACTCATTTTTTCGCAAGGTGCCGAATTTTATTGTACTACAACACAGGTTTTTAAATCCACTATCTTTGCGTCACTGTTCAATAACTACTATAATGGACAGCACACACATTTATATTGGAGGTTTTACTATGCGGATTTTTGTTATTGGCGCCCATGGTAACGTTGGCCAGCTCCTAATTAGCCAACTCGTTGCTGCCGGTCACACCGTTACAGCCGGCATTCGTGTCGAACAACAGGCGGATGAACTTGCACAACTAGGGGCCATGCCTGTCTTATTCGATTTAACCAAACAACCTAAGGCTTTAGCACCACTATTTGCCGATCATGATGCGATTGTCTTTACAGCTGGTTCTGGCGGTAAAACAGGCGATGATCAAACACTGTTGGTTGATCTCGATGGCGCCGTTAAGAGTATGGCAGCAGCTAAGATTGCTGAAGTTAGTCGCTACGTCATGGTCAGTGCACTCTTTGTTGAGGATCGAACTAAATGGCCTGAAAGTATTAAACCGTACTACGCTGCAAAATACTATGCCGATCACTGGCTTGAATTCTCTGGTTTAGATTGGACCATCTTGCGTCCTGGGACACTTACAAACGACGAAGCTACCGGCCTAGTGACAATGCAACCATCTGGTGGACAAGTTGCACGTGCTGATGTCGCTGCGATGATTTGCACCGTCTTAGAACATCCGACCGAAACAATCCACAAGAAATTCTCGTTTGTTAACGGCGACTTGCCTTTAATAGACGCCATCAAAAAAGCAGACTAAATTAGTCTGCTTTTTTCGTAGTCTTTTTTTTGGTGGTTGTTTTCTTAGTCGTTGCTTTTTTGGTAGCTGTCTTTTTAGCTGTTGTCTTCTTGGCAGGCGCTTTTTTCTTAGTCGTTGCCATTTTCTTAGGTGCGGCTTTCTTCTTAGCGGGCGCCTTCTTTTCGACTGGTTCTTCTTTAGGCGCCTGTGAACCGATTACGACGGCTTCCAAGTCCTTTGTTAGCAAGTCGGCAATCTTCGTCCAATTAGCAGCTGCCGATTCTTCAAACGAAGCTACCGTCCCAATTAAGTCAATCCGCATGTTCGAGCGATTAATGAGTGGCGATGTCACATATAAATAAAGATTCACCTCTGCTTGGTCGTCGAGTTCAAAAAATTGATTTACTTTTTTAATGTATTGTAATGGTAGATTCACAATCCCCGTTTCCAATGTCACCTTAACGGGTTCGCCAGCATATTCTGTCAGCACCGAAAAAGAGGCCAAAGCTTGTTTTTCAATGGCTTTATCAATAGCGGGTTTTAACTGTGCCAAAATACCGTCCGCCACAAAAGGATCTGGCGTGGGGAGCTCGTATTCATCCGTTAAATATGTTTGATCTTGAATTTGATTGATAAATGCTTGTACTTCTATCTTCATCTCGTCAGTCCTTTTTTAAATCTCTACATATCATAGCTTATTTAGGGCTAAAATACAAAAAACATCCCACCTAGGTGAGATGTTCGCTTAATTGCAATCATTAAAAGACACGGCGTGCAAAACTTGGTGCATAGTATTGCATTGAACCGATCTTAACGTTTTCGCCAGGTTTTGGGGCATGAATATATTGTCCGCCACCAATGTATAGCGCAACGTGGTGTGAGCTACCTTGTGAACCCCAGAATAATAAATCGCCAGGTTGCAAGTTGCTTAATGAAACAGCATAACCGGCACTTTCTTGAGGGACTGTCCAACCACCGATACTCTTACCAGCAGCATTTCTGAAGACATAGTCCATTAATCCAGAACAGTCAAAACTACTTGGACCATGGGCACCCCAAACGTAAGGTTTACCAATTTGAGCCATCGCTAAATTAATAACAGCTTGCGCATTACCAGTCGTTGCTGCAGGTGCCGTTGGGGCTGGTGTTGGTGTCGTTACAACTGGTGCCTTTTGAGTTGGGGCTGGTGTTGTTTCAACTGGTGCCTTTTGAGTTGGGGCTGGTGTTGTTTCAACTGGTGCAGTTTCTTGGACAGGAGCTGATGATTCTTGAGTAGCTGGTTGTTGTGTTTGAGTTGTACTTTCTGCTTGAGCAGGCGCACTACTTTCTGCTACAGCTGGTGTACTTTCTAGTGTGGCAGGCGTTTCAACTGGTGTTGATTCACTTTCTGCGACAGGTGCTGGTGTTGTAGGCGTGCTTTCTGTTTGCGCTGGTGTTGTTGCAACTGGTGCTGGCGCAGCTGGTGTTTCGACAGGAGTCGCTGTTGCAGGTTGTGCTGGTGCTACCGGTTGTGCAACGGGCGTTGGTGTGGCTTCAATCTTACCATCACCTGTAAAGCGAGCTGGTACCCAGCTACCATTTTCAAGTTGATACCATTCTTCGCCAGAAACAGTTTCTGTTTTCACAACGTTGACGGTTTGACCATAACCTAAGTATTGGCCTGTTGGGGCTGTATAAGTTGCTGTTGACCAAACAGTTGTTGCGCCACCGGCATAGGCAATCCGAGCTGTCTTTTGAGCAGCAGGTGCTTCTGTTGCTGGTGTTGTTTCAGCTGGTGTAGCGTCACTGGTTGTTAAGTAACGTTCAGGTACCCATTCGCCGTTTCCAATTCGGTACCATGTTTCAGCGCCAATCTTTTGTGATGCTAAAAGATTTACTGATTGGCCCTTAAAGATGTATCGTTTAGCAGTTTGACCAGTTGTTGGACTTGTCCAAACAGTTGTTGCACCATCTGCGTAGTTGACGGTTGCTGTCGTTGCTGCTTGTACTTGCCCTGCACTCAATAAACCGATCCCAGCTGCCCCTAAAATTCCAGAACTCAATGCAATCAAACTCTTTGTGTTGTTCATTAAACTGTCTCCTGTCGATAAATTTTTTATTTGTGTTTTCTTAATCATCGTAATTAATTCATAACTAACTTTGCAAAAATTTAATTTCTAAATGCAATTTTAGCACAGACCCGAGTAAACATTCAAGTAAACACTATGAACAACTGTTTAAGCATGCAACAAAAAAAGCGCCACTACACGGTTTGTGCGGTGTCACTTTTTTTTAATTAATGGGCAACATTGCCGGCCACATTCAGTGCATCCCACGTTCTTGCAAACGGTGGTGCATAAACAAGGTCGAGTAACCCGAGTTGTTCAGTTGTCATCTTCGCTTGGATCGCAGTTGCGAGTACATCAACGCGCAACACTGCGTCTTTTTGACCAACCACCTGGCCACCAATTAAGATATGCTCTGTTTTGGTGTAAATCAATTTAATCGTTAAATCTGATTGGCCTGGATAATAATTCGTTTGGTTCTTGTCGTGGATTAAAACAGTACTGAAATCAATACCAGCCTCTGCCGCTTCTTTTTCAGTCAAACCTGTTCGGCCCGCTTCTAGCGTGATTAATTTCACACCGGCTGAATTCAACATCCCTGGTAATTGAGCGGCTTGCCCGCCTAAATTCGTGCCGACAATTCGGCCTAATTTATTGGCACCAGTGGCAAGTGCTGAATACATCGGTTGGTTCGTCACGCTGTTAATGACCGTTGCATTATCGCCAGCGGCATAGACATTTTCAATCGATGTCCGCCCTGCTTGATCGACAATAATCGCACCATTTGGCAACTTCTTCAATCGATCATCCGTGATGAATTGCGTATTAGGCCGAATCCCAGCTGCTACAATCACTAAGTCTGTCGCATACTGCCCCTTATCAGTCACAATGCCAGTCACCTGAACAGTTCCTTCTAAGGCTTGAACAGCTTCTGATAAGTGTAATTCAATGCCGTTATCACGTAAGTCATCCGCGAACATGTCCGTTAGTTCTGGATCAAAAGCCAGTGGTAAAATTCGGTCTTCTAGTTGAATGACCCGGACTTGCTTCCCTAATTGATGGAACTCTTCGGCAATTTCTAACCCGATAAAGCCCGCACCAATCACCGTTACAGATTGAACCTTTGGGTCTTGTCCTAATTCACGTAAGGCTTGTCCATCTGCCATCGTCCGTAGATGATAGACGTTTTTGAGATCAACATTTTTAATCGGTGGCATCACAGCTGTGGCTCCCGTTGCTAACATTAATTGATCATAAGATTCTGTGCGATCTTGATTGGTTTTCAAATCCCGAACCACGATTGTTTGCGCATCAAAGTCAACTGATAGTACTTCGTGTTCAAGCGCAATATCAATACCTTGTTGAGCAAATTTTTCAGGTGTCCGGGCAATCATTTGGTTGGGATCTTCAAAGTGCTCGCCAACAAAATAAGGTAAGCCACAAGCCCCAAAGGACACATAGTCCCGTTTTTCGTATAACGTAATGTCTAAATCTGGATTCGTTCTTTTTGCTTTTGCAGCTGCACTTGTTCCGGCAGCTGTGGCACCGATAATAATCGTTCGCATCACTAAACCCTCCATTTTTTGAAATTAAGCCATTTCGTCTGAATCTTCCGTCAAACTCATATCATTAAACTTGTTCTTATCCAATTTACCTAATAAGTGAGCCGTTAAGACCCCAGCAGTCATTGAGCCATCAACGTTCAAGGCTGTCCGACCCATATCGATTAATGGTTCAACTGAGATTAATAGTCCGGCTAACCCGACTGGTAAGTTCATTGAAGAAAGTACGATTAAAGCGGCAAATGTTGCGCCACCACCGACACCAGCAACCCCAAAGGAACTGATTGCCACAATCAAGATTAATTTAACCAAGAAACCGATGCTCCAAGGATTAATCCCAACAGTTGGTGCAATCATCACAGCTAACATTGCTGGATAAACACCCGCACAGCCGTTTTGACCGATTGAAGCCCCAAATGAAGCCGATAAATTAGCAATCCCATCTTCAACCCCTAAACGTTTCGTTTGGGTTTCAATGTTCATTGGAATTGAACCCGCACTCGTCCGTGACGTGAACGCAAAGATTAACGTTGGAATCACTTTTTTAATGTAGTTGATTGGATTTAACCCCGTGAACGTAATTAATAGGAAGTGAATCAAGAACATGATGATTAATGCCACGTAAGAGGCAATCACGAACTCACCTAGACTGAGAATTCCTTTAACATTAGTTTGTGCTACGGTCGTTGTCATTAAGGCTAACACCCCATAAGGTGTCATCCGTAAAATTAAAGTTACCATGCGCATGATAACCGTGTACAAGGCGTTAACGATTTTATTAAACATTTCTGCTTGTTCCGGCTTTTTACGCCGTAATTGTAATGCTGCCACTCCTAAGAAAGCTGAGAAAATCACAACAGCTAATGTTGATGTAGGTCGTGAACCCGTCATATCCATGAATGGATTTTCAGGAATGAAGCTAACGATTTTTTCAGGAACAGTTTGTTCCTGTACATCGCCTAGCTTCGTTTGTAATTCTTTCGAGCGGGCCTTTTCGACTTGGCCTGATTGAATATCACTCGCATTTAAGCCGAAAACATCCGCTGTCACTGAACCAACTGTGGCTGCGATTAAGGTTGTAAAGACTAAGATTCCAATGACCATGCCGGCCATCTTCCCTAAGCCTTTAGATGATTCCAAGTTCGTAATGGCTTGAATAATCGAAACCATGACTAACGGCATAACGATCATCTTTAAGAACGAGACATAACCGTTGCCGACAATGCCGACCCAATCAGCTGTTTGTTTGACAACCGTTGAATCTGTTTTGAAGATAATCTGTAAGAGTGCGCCGAATAAAATCCCGACCCCCAATGCCGTGAAAACGCGGCGACTAAACTTAACGTGAATCCGGGCCATCTTGTTTAAAACAAATAACATGATGAGCATGATCACGATGTTGATGACGACATATGTAATTGTCATTTCTTTACCCCATTCCATTTTTAATACTTACTTATTGTAAACGATAGTGATTATTTTTGCATTAGATAAGCCCTAATTCTCATAATTTATTTCATAATGGTAAATTACAAGTTTAATCCGAACAAGCCCGGAATCTTTCAATGGCAGTCTGTTGATGATGTATTTTTAATGGTCGTTGATTAATTAGTTCAAGTGCTGCTAGGATCTCATCAGTCGTTACTTGGCTAAAATTGGTCTTTTTCGGGAAGAACCAGCGTAACCGTCTATTAAAATATTCATTGGAACCTCGCTCCCATGGTGAATATGGATGGCAAAAATAAACTTTGATCTGATAATCCTGTTCTAAGGCCTGATAATTGGCAAACTCTTTACCATGATCAACAGTAATGGATTTTACTTGGGGACCGAAGGCCCCCATAAACTTGCCAAAGGCGGTGTTTAGAGCCTTAGCCGTTCTATTAGGGGCTTTGATGGCCCATAGAAGTCGGGTCTTACGTTCTACGAATGTAACCAGACATGATCGTGACTCACTTCGACTAGAAAGCACCGTATCTACTTCCCAATGACCAAAAGCTAACCGTTGATTAACAGTTGTTGGCCGTTGTTCGATGGAAGTCCCACTTGTAAATTTCCCACGATTTTCGCTCACTCGGTGCTGGCGGACATTCCGATTGGGTAGATCAGTCAATTTGAAGGGGAGCCAGCCACGATTAAGCCAATTATAAATTGACGCAGTGCTCAAGTTATAAGCGGCCGCAATGGTTTCTGGTGACCAGGTTAATCGTAAGTGATTGGTAATTAAAGTCGCTAATGCTGCCGTCAGCATCGAACGACGACCGCAATTCCGCCTTTTGCGATCTGCATCTTGCTGAGCTAATTCTGGATCATAAGGTTTAACTCGGTCCAACTCATAGCTAATCGTAGCTTTGGCGACGCCTAAGGCGTCAGCCATTACTTGGTAAGATTTATTCCCCTCATTGACCAGTTGTGCTAGTGCGCCACGTTGAAAACGTGATAAAGTAGATGTACCCAAAGTAATCACTCCCTATATTGGTTGGAATTAGCTACTACCATTGTAAGTGATTGCTTTGGGCTTTTTAATTTCTGTTCGGATTAATTATAGAATTTGCCTATTCAAAAAAACGTTACGCTATCTGCGGTTCGTGGCGAGGAAAACTACGATGCCTATAATCTTAGTCCGGATGCTTGCGCGATTTTAATTTCCTATTCTGGCGAGAATCCCAACTTACTAGCACTTAACACTATTTTACGCACCCGCAACATCCCGACGATTGCGATTACCAGTATCGGTGAAAATCGACTTTCGCAAGAATGCACTTGCTTTTACCGATTACAACCCGTGAAAAACTCTACTCGAAAATCGGCAACTTTACCATTAATACCTCCATCATCTTCCTATTAAATGTTTTATACGCGCTCGTTTTTTCGGAACACTACGATGCACATCTCAAACATCTAAAACGGATTGGTGAATTAGTCGACCATCGCACCATCAGTAACGCTGTCATGCAAGAAAATGAACGCACAAAAAAAGCCCCTTCCTGACGGAAGGGGCTTTTTTCACAGTATTCCGAAGAATAAACACCTTGTGCTCCACAACACAGCGGGCGAAAACACCCTTGCAATACGGCAAGTGGTTAAATGAATAACCGTGGTATCCTGTATCTTTGGGTCTCCTAGCTGCCTTCGCAGAATAGTTGCCTACCGAGACTTACTCGACTCATCGCATAAACTTATTATAGCATACTTTTTAGTGACGCGATACCCATTTCGGCGTAATCGCTCGTTTTCGTGTTATATCGGCTAAAATTTGCGCTAACATAAAGCCAACGGCAATCGCACCAGCAATCATGATTACTGAAACACCTTGTGTCGAAGCTTCATTTAAGTTGCCTAGCACGAGATTCCGAATCGCACGATACGCAGTTCCACCGGGCACTAAGGGTACTAACCCTGGAATATTAAAGATAATCACCGGCATCCGCTTATAACGGGCCATAATATTGCCACAAATCCCAACAGCTAACGCACCCAACAAATTAGCAAGCATCCGCCCGCTACCAAAGTTAAAGAGCATCCAATAGACCTGCCACCCTGCCATACCGGCAAAGCCACACCATAATAATGCGCGTCTTGGTAAATTAATACAAATTCCAAACGCAACCGTTGAAATATAACTAAATAACGCTTGAATAATAAACTGAACCCAATATGGCATCTGATGAACCTCTCTTTACATAAAGAATCTAAATACGAGCGCAATCCCTGTTCCAATTGCAAAGGCACTCAGGATGGCCTCCATCCCACGTGCCATACCAGATAATAAATGCCCTGCTAGCAAATCTCGAATCGAGTTGGTAATCGCTACACCAGGTACCAATGGCATTACAGCCCCAATGATAATATTATCGATATCGACTCCTAAGTGCCACCTAGTTAATAGATAGGCGACTATCCCAATCACTGTCGCACTTAAAAATTCACCGATAAAGCGAATCGTTGTGACCCGATTGACCGCCGCAAAGGCGGCATAGCCTAAAGCACCGGCTACCGCTGACGGTATGATGTCTAACCAATCATATTCACCAGAAAAAATAATCATCAAAAACGCTGAAATGACTGCTGCAGCTGTAATTTGTAACCACAACGGAAAATGAGCTGTATCCTGATCAATTTGTTTTAACCGTAACATTAACTGATCCAACGTAATTTCCTTAGTCGCAAATTGCCGTGAAGCAGTATTCACATTTTCAACTTTTCCAAGGTTAATCGTCCGCACCGCAACAGCGCCTAGTTGCACATAAGGTTGATTTTCAATTCCGATAAATAAACCGGTCGGTGTCGTAAACACAACACTCTTTTGAATGCCTGCATTATAAGCAATCCGGTTCATTGTATCTTCAACCCGGTACATTTCAGAACCACTTTCAATCATAATCCGTCCCGCAATTAGGCAGGTTTCTAATATTTTATTTTTTTGGGCAATTTTCATGGCAAAACCTCATTCGACAACTTTTTTCATTATCTCCATCATAACTTGTTTAAACTGAAATAGAAACCATTTACATATTAAAAATTGCTCATATATCGCCACAAACCCGACTTCTTATGTTAGTGTAACTAAGAAGCAACATGAATAGTAATTAATTAAATTCGTTCGGCGCTAGCTACGTTTTCAACGGGCTATTTTTTTACACTTTTTTATTTAGGAGGGTTTATTAACATGGTTTTAACAAAAAAAAGAACACTATGGTTATCTGTTTTACTTGGTTCACTGAGTGCTTATGGACCCCTACTAGTGGATATGTATCTACCAGCATTTCCGATTATGGAAGCTGATTTTCATTCATCTGCTTCCATGATTCAACTGAGTCTAACTATGTGTTTGGCTGGACTTGCGATTGGCCCCATCTTCATGGGTGCCTGGAGCGATCGTGTTGGCCGTAAAAAGCCACTCGTAATCGGAACCGCCCTTGCTTTTACAGCGTGTCTATTATCGTTAGTCACCCACAATATTTGGCTATTCTTCCTTTTACGGTTTATTCAAGGGTTAGCGAGCTCTGCAGGACAGGTCATTACTCGAGCAGTCGCTAAAGATTTATTTGACGGTAAACAATTGACAAAATTCATTGCCTTACTCATGGCAATCAACGGTATCTTCCCCATCATTTCACCATTAATAGGAAGTGCTTTGCTCCGTTTCACCTCTTGGGAAGGTATTTTCGGCTTTTTAGGGATTGTTGGCCTTCTTCTATTGTTAGGCATCATTTTGGGATTCAAAGAAACACACACAGTATCCACAAGCGCGCAATCGGCACAACAATCGCGCCTTGGTATTCAAGCCATTTTTAAAGATCGCCCATTCATCCTATTTGTTTTAATTCAAGGCCTCGTTTATGGGGCAATGTTCTGTTATATTTCAGGTTCCAGTTTCATGCTTCAAAATGTCTTTAGTCTTTCTAAATCAACTTTCAGTCTAATCTACGGAATCAATGGGATTGGGATTATCTTAATGGCTGAAATGTCCACCATTTTAATCCATTGGTTTGATGAATTACAACAATTAAAAATCGGCTTAATTGGTGGTTTAATCGGTGCCATCTGCGTCTTAATTAGTGGCTTTGGCTCTAATCGTCTCTGGTTAGCTTTAATTGGTTTATTCCTAGTGGTCGCAACACTTGGTCTAATTAATGCCGTTGTCACCTCACTGGCCTTACAACGCCAAGGACAACATGCAGGGATTGCTTCTTCAGTGCTTGGACTTGGTATGTATGTTTTCGGCATTTTTCTTTCCCCATTAGTTGGCGTGATGGGCAGTTATACCTATCTTCCATTAGCTGTTTTGATTTTACTTTGTGAGATTGGCGCATTAATCCTTTATCAACGTGTTATCCACATGGTTCGTCAATAATCATCTCCCCCTTAGACAATAGCTAAGGGGGTTATTTTATTTCTACTTATCAAAAAAGACCCGCAACTCTCCAATGAAAGTTGCGGGCTACTATTAATGCGCTGATTACATTTCAGCGATTTTCTTATCTAAGTATCTTTTTAACTTCTCTTTTGGAAAAGCGCCAGTTACCTTTTCTGTCGCCTGACCATTTTTGAAGATTAATAGGGTTGGAACGGATTGAATCGCATATTGTTCAGCTAACGCTGCTTGATCCTCTACATCAACGGTTCCTAAGCCAAACTGATCAGCTAATTGTTCATGTAGTTCAGTAATCATCGGTGTCATAATCCGACAAGGTGCACACCAATCCGCCCAAAAGTCTAAAATCACTAACGGTTGTGTTTGAACAAAGCTTGCGATGTTCTGTTCTGTTACGGTTTGAATCATGCTGATTTCTCCCAACTTATTATTTAATTACTACAAAAAAGGTTGAACCTTTCGGCTCAACCTTTTTATATTTGCGCGGCAACGTCCTATCCTCGCAGGTAGTTTCCCACCAACTACTATCGGCGCTAAGAAGCTTAACTTCTGTGTTCGACATGGGAACAGGTGTATCCTTCTTGCTATCGCCACCACACTATTTTGTGCTTGCGCACTGAGAAGAACTTCGTTCTCTCAAAACTGCATAATAAGTAATATTTCATTTCAAAAGCCTAACATTGCACCTTTGGTTAAGTCCTCGACCGATTAGTACTAGTCCGCTCCATACATCGCTGTACTTCCACTCCTAGCCTATCTACCTGATCATCTTTCAGGGGTCTTACTTCCATAAAGGAATGGGAAATCTCATCTCGAGGGGGGCTTCACACTTAGATGCTTTCAGCGTTTATCCCGTCCATACATAGCTACCCAGCGATGCGCCTGGCGGCACAACTGGTACACCAGAGGTATGTCCATCCCGGTCCTCTCGTACTAAGGACAGCTCCTCTCAAATTTCCTGCGCCCGCGACGGATAGGGACCGAACTGTCTCACGACGTTCTGAACCCAGCTCGCGTACCGCTTTAATGGGCGAACAGCCCAACCCTTGGGACCGACTACAGCCCCAGGATGCGATGAGCCGACATCGAGGTGCCAAACCTCCCCGTCGATGTGGACTCTTGGGGGAGATAAGCCTGTTATCCCCAGGGTAGCTTTTATCCGTTGAGCGATGGCCCTTCCATACGGAACCACCGGATCACTAAGTCCGACTTTCGTCCCTGCTCGATTTGTCAATCTCACAGTCAAGCTCTCTTATACCTTTACACTCTACGAATGATTTCCAACCATTCTGAGAGAACCTTTGAGCGCCTCCGTTACACTTTAGGAGGCGACCGCCCCAGTCAAACTGCCCACCTGACACTGTCTCCCGCCACGCTAAGTGGCGCGGGTTAGAGTGGTCATACAGTTAGGGTAGTATCCCACCAACGCCTCCATCGAAACTAGCGTTCCGATTTCTACGGCTCCTACCTATCCTGTACAAACTGTACAAACACTCAATATCAAGCTACAGTAAAGCTCCATGGGGTCTTTCCGTCCTGTCGCGGGTAACCCGCATCTTCACGGGTATTATAATTTCACCGAGTCTCTCGTTGAGACAGTGCCCAAATCATTACGCCTTTCGTGCGGGTCGGAACTTACCCGACAAGGAATTTCGCTACCTTAGGACCGTTATAGTTACGGCCGCCGTTTACTGGGGCTTCAATTCTGGGCTTCGCTTACGCTAACTCATCCTCTTAACCTTCCAGCACCGGGCAGGCGTCAGCCCCTATACGTCATCTTTCGATTTTGCAGAGACCTGTGTTTTTGATAAACAGTTGTTTGGGCCTATTCACTGCGGCTGACCTGACGGTCAGCACCCCTTCTCCCGAAGTTACGGGGTCATTTTGCCGAGTTCCTTAACGAGAGTTCACTCGCTCACCTTAGGATATTCTCCTCGACCACCTGTGTCGGTTTACGGTACGGGTAGTTTATTTCTCACTAGAAGCTTTTCTTGGCAGTGTAACATCAGGAACTTCGCTACTTAATTTCGCTCCCCATCACAACTTGTCCTTAAAGAATCAAGCATTTCACTCAACTCAAGACTTGTTGCTTAGACACACATTTCCAGTCGTGTGCATTCCTTAGCTTCCTGCGTCCCTCCATCGTTCAAACAAAATAAACTAGTACAGGAATCTCAACCTGTTGGCCATCGACTACGCCTTTCGGCCTCGCCTTAGGTCCCGACTAACCCTGGGAGGACGAGCCTTCCCCAGGAAACCTTAGTCATACGGTGGATCAGATTCTCACTGATCTTTCGCTACTCATGCCGGCATTCTCACTTCTAAGCGCTCCACTAGTCCTTACGATCTAGCTTCATCGCCCTTAGAACGCTCTCCTACCGCGGACACTTACGTGTCCACCCACAGTTTCGGTATTATGTTTAGCCCCGGTACATTTTCGGCGCAGCGGCACTCGACTAGTGAGCTATTACGCACTCTTTAAATGGTGGCTGCTTCTGAGCCAACATCCTAGTTGTCTGTGCACCGCCACATCCTTTTCCACTTAACATAAATTTTGGGACCTTAACTGGTGATCTGGGCTGTTTCCCTTTCGACTACGGATCTTATCACTCGCAGTCTGACTCCCGGAACTAAATCAATGGTATTCGGAGTTTATCTGAATTCAGTAACCCATGACGGGCCCCTAGTCCAAACAGTGCTCTACCTCCATGATCCAATATTCCGAGGCTAGCCCTAAAGCTATTTCGGAGAGAACCAGCTATCTCCAAG
Organism: Latilactobacillus curvatus JCM 1096 = DSM 20019; assembly: GCF_004101845.1. NCBI lineage: Bacteria > Bacillati > Bacillota > Bacilli > Lactobacillales > Lactobacillaceae > Latilactobacillus > Latilactobacillus curvatus. The sequence goes on from NZ_CP026116.1 coordinate 1,305,393, forward strand.
TTCGATTGGAATTTCACCGCTACCCACACCTCATCCCCGCCATTTTCAACTGACGTGGGTTCGGTCCTCCAGTGTGTTTTACCACACCTTCAACCTGGACATGGGTAGGTCACTTGGTTTCGGGTCTACATCTATATACTCACTCGCCCATTTCAGACTCGCTTTCGCTACGGCTCCAGCTTTTCACTTTAACCTCGCATATAAACGTAACTCGCCGGTTCATTCTACAAAAGGCACGCCATCACTCATTAACGAGCTTTGACTAATTGTAGGCACACGGTTTCAGGATCTATTTCACTCCCCTTCCGGGGTGCTTTTCACCTTTCCCTCACGGTACTGGTTCACTATCGGTCACTAGGGAGTATTTAGCCTTGGGAGATGGTCCTCCCGGATTCCGACGGAATTTCACGTGTTCCGCCGTACTCAGGATCCAGAACGGAGGTTAAGTTGTTTAATCTACGTGGTTATCACACTCTTTGACTCAGCTTCCCAGCTGATTCGATTACAACTTAACTTGGTAACTCCAATGTTCTGTCCTACAACCCCAAGAAGCAAGCTTCTTGGTTTGGGCTCTTCCCCGTTCGCTCGCCGCTACTTAGGGAATCGATTTTTCTTTCTCTTCCTGCAGGTACTTAGATGTTTCAGTTCCCCGCGTCTACCTTCATTAAGCTATGTATTCACTTAATGATAATACCCGACTAAAGGTATTGGGTTCCCCCATTCGGAAATCTCCGGATCAAAGCTTACTTACAGCTCCCCGAAGCATATCGGTGTTAGTACCGTCCTTCATCGGCTCCTAGTGCCAAGGCATCCACCGTGCGCCCTTTATAACTTAACCTAACTTTACCTACGGTAAAGGGTTATTATTTGAGTTTAGCGATATGAACTAATTCATATTTCTATTAAAAAACTCTTTAAAACGCAATGTTTTCTCGGCTTTTAAAACTAATATATTACTTATTATCCAGTTTTCAAAGAACAAAGTTTGAGAGTAGACCTCTCAAAACTAAACAAAGTTTCGACTTCGCAAATGTACAAGGTTTTCCGTATTATTCCTTAGAAAGGAGGTGATCCAGCCGCAGGTTCTCCTACGGCTACCTTGTTACGACTTCACCCTAATCATCTGTCCCACCTTAGACGGCTGGCTCCCGAAGGTTACCTCACCGGCTTTGGGTGTTACAAACTCTCATGGTGTGACGGGCGGTGTGTACAAGGCCCGGGAACGTATTCACCGCGGCATGCTGATCCGCGATTACTAGCGATTCCGGCTTCATGTAGGCGAGTTGCAGCCTACAATCCGAACTGAGAATGGTTTTAAGAGATTAGCTAAACCTCGCGGTCTCGCGACTCGTTGTACCATTCATTGTAGCACGTGTGTAGCCCAGGTCATAAGGGGCATGATGATTTGACGTCGTCCCCACCTTCCTCCGGTTTGTCACCGGCAGTCTCACTAGAGTGCCCAACTAAATGCTGGCAACTAGTAATAAGGGTTGCGCTCGTTGCGGGACTTAACCCAACATCTCACGACACGAGCTGACGACAACCATGCACCACCTGTCACTTTGTCCCCGAAGGGAAAGCTCTATCTCTAGAGTGGTCAAAGGATGTCAAGACCTGGTAAGGTTCTTCGCGTTGCTTCGAATTAAACCACATGCTCCACCGCTTGTGCGGGCCCCCGTCAATTCCTTTGAGTTTCAACCTTGCGGTCGTACTCCCCAGGCGGAGTGCTTAATGCGTTAGCTGCGGCACTGAAGGGCGGAAACCCTCCAACACCTAGCACTCATCGTTTACGGCATGGACTACCAGGGTATCTAATCCTGTTTGCTACCCATGCTTTCGAGCCTCAGCGTCAGTTACAGACCAGACAGCCGCCTTCGCCACTGGTGTTCTTCCATATATCTACGCATTTCACCGCTACACATGGAGTTCCACTGTCCTCTTCTGCACTCAAGTTTCCCAGTTTCCGATGCACTTCTTCGGTTGAGCCGAAGGCTTTCACATCAGACTTAAGAAACCGCCTGCGCTCGCTTTACGCCCAATAAATCCGGACAACGCTTGCCACCTACGTATTACCGCGGCTGCTGGCACGTAGTTAGCCGTGGCTTTCTGGTTGGATACCGTCACTACCTGATCAGTTACTATCAAATACGTTCTTCTCCAACAACAGAGTTTTACGATCCGAAAACCTTCTTCACTCACGCGGCGTTGCTCCATCAGACTTTCGTCCATTGTGGAAGATTCCCTACTGCTGCCTCCCGTAGGAGTCTGGGCCGTGTCTCAGTCCCAGTGTGGCCGATTACCCTCTCAGGTCGGCTATGCATCACGGTCTTGGTGAGCCTTTACCTCACCAACTAACTAATGCACCGCGGGTCCATCCTAAAGTGATAGCCGAAACCATCTTTCAACCTTGCACCATGCGGTGCTAGGTTTTATGCGGTATTAGCATCTGTTTCCAAATGTTATCCCCCACTTTAGGGCAGGTTACCCACGTGTTACTCACCCGTCCGCCACTCACTCAAATGTTATCAATCAGAAGCAAGCTTCTTCAATCTAACGAGAGTGCGTTCGACTTGCATGTATTAGGCACGCCGCCAGCGTTCGTCCTGAGCCAGGATCAAACTCTCGATTAAAAGTTTGTAGCTCTTGTTTTGTTACTTAATTTATTTGCTAGCGAAATTGACTTTGCAAATATGTTTTGTGCCCCGAAGGGCGACCCTACACATTTGGTTTGTCGAAACTTTGTTCAGTTTTCAAAGATCTACTGTGTTGAAACAGCTTTTTAATTATATCACACAACTTATCGTCTGTCAACAACTATTTTTAATTAATTATTACTTAGAAGTTATAGCTCCGTAAGCAACATATAATATATTATCACGATAAGGTTTAAATAACAAGCGTTTTTTAAAATCTTTTTTATTTCGTATCGCTGAGTCATCAACCATACGTCCCTCGTCGAGACAACTTTTATATATTACCAAGATTAACAGGCGCGGTCAAGCTTTTTATTAAAAAAGCTTTGAAAAGTTACCAGCAACGTTTCATCGTTACCAATAACCCTTCAAAGCTCTACGGTATCCCTATTGTTTAATGAGTGATTCAACATCCAAAATCTTATCAATCCAGTCACCTTGATAGAAGTCTTCTTCATGAGTAACAAGGAGTACGCCACCCTCGAAGGCTTGGATTGCTTTTCGTAGTGCATTCTTCGTATCATCATCTAAATGGTTCGTTGGTTCATCTAATAGAAGAAAGTTGCTTGATGTTAATAGTAGTTCGGCAATCTTCACCTTCGATTGTTCGCCACCACTAAGTTGTTTCAAAGGCTTCATCGCTTCTTCGGCAGTTAAACCAGTCCGCGATAAAACTTGGCGTAGTTCCTTTTGTTTCTGATCAGGGTATTCGCCTTGTAGATACTGTAATGGCGTTACCATATTATTCGGCCACTTCAAGTCTTGTTTAAAGTAACCAAACTTCACCGTACTGGCAATCTCAAAGTCCCCATCGATTGCTGGAATTTCTTTAATGATCGTTTTAATCAACGTTGATTTCCCAATCCCATTAAAACCTTTCAAGACCACCTTCTGATCACGACCAATTGAAAAGTTCAACGCTGGTAGTAACGCGCGATCGTAACCAATCTCCAAATCATTAGTCGTCAATAGAATCTGACTGGCCGTTGCATGATATGGAAAGCGGAAGTTAGCCTTCACGCGATTACTTGGTGGCGTCAAAATATCCATATGTGCCAATTGTTTCTCACGACTCTTGGCAATTGTCGAACGGGAGCCAGCTTTATACTTGCGGATATAAGCTTTCGTTTTTTCAATCTTCCTTTGTTGGTTCTCATAGGCCTTTAAATAACTAGCCTTATTCTCTTCCTTTTGCCGAAAGGCTTGTTGTAGTGTGCCGGTATACTTCGTAATCTTACCGAATTCGATATCGGCGATACAGGTTGTCACCCGTTCCAAAAAGTCATAATCATGGGAGATTGTGATAAAGGCGCCTTCGAAATGATTGAGATAATCACTCAGCCAATCAATGTGGTTCGTGTCCAAATAGTTCGTTGGTTCATCCAGTAATAACATATCGGGTTCTTCTAATAGTAGTTTCGCTAAAATAATCTTCGAACGTTGCCCCCCACTTAGTTGTGATACATCATGATCCATCCCTAATGCATCAATCCCCAAGCCAGTGGCGACTTGCATAACGCGTGTATCAATATCATAGAAGCTTTTTGCCTCTAATAGTTCTTGAATCGCACCCGCTTTTTCGAGCAATTGGTCATCAAGGCTCTCTGCGTAGTCCGCATAATATTGACTCATTAATTTTTCTTTCTTATATAAATCCGCAAAAGCCGTCTTCAAAAATTCAAAGATCGATAATCCTGGTGCTAACTTCGCATACTGATCGAGATAACCAATCTTCAAATTCTTTTGCCACGTCACTTTTCCTTCATCCGGAAGAATGACGCCCGTGAGGATATTGATTAACGTACTCTTACCCACCCCGTTTTGGCCGGTAATCCCCATATGTTCGCCTTTATTCACTTGAAACCCGGCGTCGTCATAAAGTTGTTTATCTAAAAACTGTTGTGTTAGGCCTTCGACTTTTAAAATACTCATTGTTTTATTCCTACTTTCTTTCCAAATAAAAAACAGGGGCAGCATCCGCTACCCCTGTCATGATTACAATCATTGACTATCGACCACTCCATCCATAGTCACTACCCAAATAAACCACTGTCACCAGTCGTTAAATCCAGTAATGTCCTATAGATGACTTTTAATCAATATTAGGCTCTGCACGATGCGTCATCTTCAAATATACAGAGCGAAGCTTCATAATTAATGGTCGTTCAATTAACATGTAATCGTACCCTTCAATAAGTTAGTCCTATCCTAACATAGAACAATCGTTCATGCAAAAGCCTTAGCTAACCCGTGCACGCAACTTCGCTAACAGCTGTGCGCGTTTGCGCCGAGAAATGATTAGACGCAATTCACCGCGGACAATTGGATAATCCTTAGCCCTACCATGCATCATTGTCGCTAAGTCTTGGCTTGTTAATCCTTGATTAGCCACTTCAATTTTGATCATTTCTGCTAAATACGTACTATAGAATGCATTAAACCCGACATATAAGCCTAGTACTGCACTGATTAGAATCGCAAGCCATAAATTGAAATTCAAAATCGTCTTTAAAACTAACATGCCACAAATAAACGCAATGACCGTGGCCACTATTCCTAATATGATTGTATGTCTTGGGGCGTCTTTCATCTGCTCCACCTTCTTAATAATGATTAATCGTTTACATTTCATTTATATTATACCTAATTTTAGCCGCGATAAGCAGTAAAATCACTTAATTCTTCAAATTAAAAACCGCTAACGTCAAGCGAGACAGTCAACCACGTTTACTAGAATGGGAGGCTATGTATTGTAAAAATTGTGTATATATTGTAAATTTTTCTGTTTTTATCCCCGTAAACAGTCTAGAATTGTAGTAGTGCTTTTTTGAATAATATAACTATATTAAGAAGGATAATTGAATCTATATGAAAAACATTGCTTTGAACATCCGAGATTTTTTCTTAGATGACAAACTACTCTTAGCCGCTGCCATCGCAGCCATTGTCACCTCATTTTTCAACCGCCCACAACTTAGTTACGTTAATTTCCACGTGATCGTTAGCGTCTTTTGTATTATGACGCTCGTTCAAGTTTATCAACGGCTCCACGTGCTTGATTACTTCGCTCGCGAATTAATTATCAAAAGCCGTTCCAAACGAGCCTTGATGCAGATGTTATTAGCACTAACGTTTGTCGGCGCGATGTTCTTAACCAACGATATGACGGTATTAACGTTCGTCCCATTATTCATCTTAATTGCGCGTCAACTTGAATTTTCACCAATCTTACCGGTGACGCTCATCACGATTTCGGCTAACCTCGGTTCTTCATTAACACCGTTTGGGAGCCCGCATAATATTTTTCTTGTTTCGTTTTACCATATGACGATTCGCCATTTCTTCGAATATTCAATTTCCGTCTTGATTGTCAGCGTCATTATGTTGGCAGCAACGACCTTCCTCTTCCCAAAAGAACCCATCAAACTTCACGGGTTACATCCCGTTGAAGTTGAAAAAGGGCCACTGTGGTATTTCGTTCCATTAACGGTTGTCGTTTTCCTCGCAGTGTTCTCATTAATTCCATTATGGGTGACACCAATTCTAGTGATTATCGCGATTCTAGCGTTTGATCCTAAGTTATTCAAAACAGTCGATTACGGCTTATTACTCACATTCTTCTGTTTCTTCATCGCTGTTGGGAATTTAAGTCACATCCCAACGATTGCCACATTCATGCGATCAATTGTCGGAACAGCAAAACAAACTTACATCACCGGGATTATCAGTTGTCAATTGATTGCAAATGTCCCAACTGAAATTTTACTTTCAAGCTTCACTAACCACAGCCACGCAATGTTCTTAGCCATCAATATCGGTGGGGTCGGCACAATGTTTGCCTCACTTGCAAACTTGATTGCTTACAAACGATTTAAGAAAGGCTGGGGCAAAGACCTTGGTAAGTTCCTTGTCGTTTTCACTGGCATGAACTTCTTATTCTTAATCATTTTAGGGGTATTCGGCTATTTTCTCATCTAATTCTTAAAAACAGGGCAACTATCTTTACGATAGTTGCCCTGTTTTTTGTCATTTTAACAGTAATCGTCATGATAGCATTCCCATTCGCGTCTTACTGCCGATCAACGCCATCGTGACGCCCTTTAATTAAGCTCCTAAATTTTACAAACATATGACTAACATGACAAATTACCCCATTTCTGTAAAGAAACTGCTATTTAATTGACATGCAGCATTGATATACTCTCCTAGTTCCAAAACTTACCTAGGAGTGACGCTTTATTATCAAAAACAAACCATTCTTGTTAGCTATCGGCCTTATATTGCTGATGCTAATTACAACGAATATCGCGCGTGCCGCATTTACCAATGAAGCAGCACCAGAAACGAACCACCCTGTCCAAAAGCTGATGTCATCTAAAGCCATTGAACAATTCACGGGGCAACCTGCCCAAGCAACTGAAACGTCACTGGTCAAACACGCAACTGTTCTACCAACAGACAAACCCGTTAGCTGTCCGATTCATCCAGATCCTGATTCCGCAGAAATTAAGGAACCAACGCCCGCCCCTGAGCCAGAACCAGTTGCGGCCCCAGCACCTGCCGAACCAACCTTAATTGACAAAGGGACATTCAAATTAACCTTTTACGATCCCGCGGTTCTTGGTGCAACAAGCATGCCCGGCGGAATGTATGCTGGGGTTGCTGCGCACTTAGGCGTTATCCCCCGCGGCTCACAAATCAAGATCACATTAAGTACCGGTGAAGTGTGGTACCGTGTTGTCAACGACACCGGAACATTTGCCGCTTCTAACTCACAACAATTAGACGTCGCAATGCCAAATTGTGACATCCCCTCTGCCGGTGTCTTAAATGCCAACGTGCAGATTGTCCAACCTGCTTAATTCAAAAAAAGCCAACCATTCAGATATTACCTGGATGATTGGCTTTTTTGATGTTCAATTTAGAAATAATCCCATAACATCGGTTTCGTATGACTAAACGCAGCACTGAGTTGAGCGATTTGCTGCGGTGTCCCTTGCACATGCCCAAAGTGTGCTTGACTCTCAAGTGTGCGATACCCCAACATCGCCTTAGTTAGATTTTGAATCGTAACGGTGATGTCTGCGGTCCCCGTTGCTAATTTTGTCACAGCAGCTTGTCCTGCATGAATACTTAACTGCCATAAGCCGGCATTTTCAGGTAAGAAATCATCTTGAACCGCAATCGTTACCGCAGATAGTTCCGCTACTTGATAGGCATAACGCGCGAAGAAATCAGCTAGTGACACAATCCGTGCCATCATATAAGGGACGGTTGTCGTCTTTACGATTGTGGGATCAGGCAATAAATCAGCTAGCGACTCAGTCAGTGCACTCTCATACTGAATTATCGCATAAGCTGACTGATGCTTAAGAATAAAGCTCAATAGCTGTTCTTGACTTGCAACTGTCGAGGTCATCAGTTCTTGAATCACAAACGTCTCTGGTTGGCGCGTATAAATCATATACCCCGCGACCCGTCCTGTATCTTCTCGATAGACCGCCACTTCCCAATCACTATGCTTCATAACATCATATTGCCACCACCAATCAGTCCGCTGCACACCACCGACTTGATTGTCCGGATGCTGATTGAAGAACGCATCAATCAACGGCACCGCTTGCGCCAATGTCATCCGTACTACTTGTCCTGCACTCGGTGCAAATTTCAATCGTGGTAAGTCAGCCGTTTGAATTTCAAAGTGCGTCCGATCAAAAGTTTGTTCATAGCCAAACCGACGATAGAAGCCGTATGAAAATGGCGCGAGATACGAAAGCGTCACACCTTCTGCACGCATGTGTTCAAACGCGAGTTGCATCAATGCTGCAATCCCACCTTTGCCCGCAAACTCGGGGTAACTCGCGACATAACCAATGCCACTCATCTTAAAGGTTTGCCCATTGAGCCGTACGTCAAACGGCGTCGCTAATAAGCCACTTGCCAACCGGCCGTCATCAAAAACGCCAAACCCTGCACTATGTGTATACAACTGTTTGAAGAATTCTTGGCGCTTAGCACTATCCGGTTTATTAAACGCATATTGTGCTAATTCATAAAATGCTGGTTCATCTGTTTCAATTAACTTTCTTTTTTCAACCACTGCACATTCCTCCTGCCATCACTTATCTTTCACTATAAGTGAGCGAGCAACAAGATGCAAGCGCCACCTTTGTGATTAGACCGCTTTTTGCGCATAAAAAAAACGACCTTTTCTTGGGAGTGGTCGTTTTTTTATAGGGAGAAATCTATGGGTATTAGGGAGTTATTTCGTTAACGAAATTGCACGAAGTTGTTGTGAATTCACTAGAATTCGTTGCATCAACTCGTGAACCGTAAAACGATCAGTTGGTGCATAGTTCAAGATTAAGATATGCACAGTTTCTTCACATTTCTCAATGACCTTACCGATATACGTCGCAGACATAATTTCGTTTGATTGGCCGCGAACTAAATCACCTACTTGAATCGCCATGTCCAGTTCACCTCGTTAATTTATTTAACCATGACCTCATTATAACGAAACCGCTTTATAAAATCAACTATTTACTTATCGTCATAATTAGTAGATGCTTGTGATTGGTTAAGCAGATTGCCTATTTTTGAATCTTGCGATAGTCAGCATCGAAATACCGGCCTTCTTGAATATCTTCAATCATACCTTCATAAGGCGCTTCGCTAATTACGTCTTCGTTATTTTGTCCTGCATCACCCATATAAGTGATTGTGGCAAATTCAGGCACTAACATCTTAGGATATGTTTCATATTTTTCACGTGATTCTTCCATGAGTGCAATGTGATCATTTTGGTAGGTCACTGTGATTTCTGGATGTTCTTCAACCCATTTAGGGAAGAAAATCATGCCGTGTAACTTGTTTTCGTTTGGCATGAAGTCCAACGCAACATCAGTCCCAGTTGGTTCTGTCCAAGTAATCTTGAAGACGCCGTCCGTTAACTTAACGATGTTGGCTTCTTGATCACGAACCCAACGACCTGCAACCATCCCACCATGAATTCGGTAGTCAACTGTGTGGTCGTTCTTTGCATACCATTCATACTCCCAACCATTATCGTAAGTGTAAATGAAATGCGTCCCTAAGAAATCTTCTAATTCTTTAAATTGTTTTGTCATTTTAAAAACCTCCATATCATGTAATTAAATACATGTTTTTCTTAACTTGATAAGAGTACTGCTCAATCCTTTTTTTGTCAACTTTAAAAAAGGGCAAAAAAAATCGCCAGCAAATAGCTGACGATTTTTCTTAATTGATTTCAGTTGCTAATTGGCGTTTCACCGCGTGTTTAAGAATCAGCGGTGCCAAAACAGTGGTAATGATAATCACGAAAATAATCTCTGAGTAATAAAGTTCACTCAACAATTTAGCGTTGTACCCAATCTGCGCGATAATTAACGCCATCTCGCCCCGCGAAATCATTGCCGCACCAATTGTATAGGCTCCTTGTGGCGAATTATTCATCCAACGCGCACCGAGACCACTTCCAATTAACTTCGAGAAAACAGCTAACACGGTTAAAATCGTAATAAATAGAATATGTTGATTCAAGCTTGCTAAGTTCATCGATAAACCGATGCTGACAAAGAATACCGGAATAAACACGGTATACCCGATCGGTTCAATATGGCGATTAATTTCTTTCTTATACGGGGTTTGCGAAATCGCAATCCCTGCGAAAAACGCGCCCACTACCGCACTCAATTCAACGGCCTCAGCGAACCAAACAAATCCAAAACAAATGATTAACGATGTAATGGCGCTCGCATATGGTACTAACAAACGACGACTCAAATGCATAACAAATGGCACAATCCATTTCACACTAAAGTAGACCGCAACCATGAATAAAGCTTGCAGCAATAAACTCAACCCTAAACTCATGTGGGTTGAACTAGCTGCAGCCAGTTGCGCCCCAAAAAGACTGGTCAAGACACTCAAGATAATTACGGCCAGTAAGTCATCCACTACCGCAGCACCTAGTATAATCGTCCCTTCTTTACTTTCTAACACGTTTAATTCACGTAAAACTTCGACTGAAATCGATACTGAGGTGGCTGCAAAAATCACCCCGATGAATAAACTCTCGAGCTGACTAATGCCAAAGGCCAAGCTCATCCCATACATACTGATTACCGGGACAATCACCCCTAAGACGGCGACCACTAAACTTGGTTTGAAATACTTCTTCAACAAGGTCAGGTTACTCTCCAAGCCAGCGATGAACATCAATAATACGACACCAATTTCGGAAAACGTGTGGATAAAAGAATTTTCATGTAAGACACCGAACAACGCGGGTCCAAGAATAATCCCTACCAGGAGTTGCCCAATCACAGCTGGCATTCCAATCCGTTTGCTCATGTGTCCTGCCAATAAAGTACTGATTAAAATAATTGCTAAAGTTGCCATTGATTCATTTCCCTCCATAAAAAAAGCACGCCAAAATTCCCTTCTACCACCCTAAAGAAGGAAATCTTGAACGCGCAATGCTTCAACCGTTTTTTTAACTTATGTAATAATATTACCACAAAGCCGCACTGGGCGCAAAGTTTAAACGTTGAATTGGTAATAGTGTTCATTAGATTGACATCGCTACTTTTTCCTGATAATTTTAGAGTAATAACTAACTGGAGGTGAGTATTTTTGGATGACGGCTCGGACGAAGCGTTTTGTTTAATTCATCAGATTATTCCTTATTATCGGCAAGAATAACGATCACGAACGACCGCATTTTGACTTTCGATAATTAAAAGGAGCTTACCATGACTAAAACACACGCTTATCAACAAACATTAGACGAACTGCAAACCAATTATGCCCACCAAGATTTTGAACAGGGGCTTTCGCAAACAGAAGCGGCTAACCGCTTAGCAACCAATGGTCCGAATAAACTCGAGAGCCATCACACCCCGAAGTGGCAACTTTTCGTGCGCCAATTCAACAACTTAATCATCTACATCCTAATCGTCGCAGCCCTATTAACACTCATGATGGGTCACTATTCGGATGCCATCATCATCGGTCTAGTAGTCATCATTAATGCCATCATTGGTTATTATCAAGAAGCGAACGCATCTGATGCTTTGGAACGAATCAAAGAAATGTTGGCAACCGAAGCAACCGTTTATCGTGACGGTCAGCGGATCGACATCCCAACTGAAGACTTAGTGGTCGGCGACGTTATCTTCCTAGAAGCTGGCGATAGTGTACCAGCGGATTTACGAATCGTTGATGCCGATAATCTGCGTATTCAAGAATCAGCCTTAACCGGGGAAGCAGACTCAGTTGAAAAAATTGCAACACGCTTAACCGAAGAAGAAGTTGCCCTTGCCGATCAAGTCAACATGGCCTTTGCCTCCACTTCCGTCACTAACGGGAGCGGCTTAGGCGTGGTCGTCGCAACCGCCGCTGATACCGAAATCGGGCAAATCTCAGTTGCTGTCACCGAAACGAAAACCCGCCCAACCCCATTGACTCGCGAAATCAACGGCTTAGGGACCGGCGTTTCATTTGTCGTCATCGGTGCGGCTGTCTTTTTATTCCTCTTCGGCTTACTTGGCGAACATTACTCACTCTCAGTATTAGCAATCGCGATTGTCACGATGGTGGTCGGTTCAATTCCTGAAGGATTACCCGCAACAATGTCCGTAATCCTCGCAATGGGGGTCAGCGACATGGCCAAGCACAAACACGCCATCGTCAAGAGCTTACCTGCCGTTGAAACGTTGGGCTCCGTCGACGTGATTGCGACCGACAAAACGGGGACGCTAACTAAAAACGAAATGACCGTGACCGAAATTATCACCGCCGAAACGACTTACCAAGTCAGCGGGAATGGCTATGCGCCCGAAGGTCAGATTTTATTAAATGACCAACCTGCTGAATTGGATACCACCCTCACACAATTCTTAGAGGCTAGTTATGAAGCCAACGATACGACGCTTTATCAAGCCGACAATGGTTGGACCATTAACGGTGAACCAACTGACGGTGCCTTTTTAACCTTATATCATAAGGTTCATGGTATCGACGACTTACCAACAAATACAGAAATTGACATGTTACCTTTCGATTCGGATTACCGCTACATTGCTAAACTCGTGCAACTAACTGATGGTACGCACCGAATCTATATCAAAGGGTCTCCAGATAAATTATTCCCAATGGCCCAACAGGCAATGGTCGATTTCCCAATCGATGACTGGAATGCCGATGTGACCCGTTTATCAGAACAAGGCAAACGGGTTGTGGCGGTCGGTTATCTCGACGTGCCAACAACGACTGCTACAATTACCCATGAACAACTCCAACAAGGGATTCAACTCTTAGGGGTTGCCGGGATTATCGATCCGCCACGCGATGAAGTCATTCAAGCGCTCGCCGAAATGAACGCTGCTGGGGTCGATGTCAAGATGATTACCGGTGACCATCCACTGACGGCTAAAGCAATTGGTGAAAAGTTAGGCTTAGCACCAACGATTAATGCGATTACCGGGCCGGAATGGGATCGCTTGTCGGACGCTGAAAAACCAAAAGCCGCTTTAGAACACCAAGTCTTTGCCCGCACCACACCACATAACAAACTCGAAATTGTCGAAGCCTTACAAGCCAGTCGCAAAGTCACCGCAATGACCGGTGACGGTGTCAATGATGCGCCCGCATTGAAGCGCGCTGACATCGGGGTTGCCATGGGAATTAAAGGAACCGATGTTGCCAAAGATTCCGCGGATATGATTTTAACCAACGATAACTTCGCAACAATGTCCGTCGCAATTCGTGAAGGCCGCCGGATTTACGATAACATCAAAAAGAGTATTCTCTTCTTACTCCCGACTTCCTTCGCGGAAGGCTTAATCATCGCCTTCACGATTTTGATGCAACAAGATATGCCGTTGCAAGCGACGCAGTTACTCTGGATTAACATGGTCTCGGCGATTACGATTCAATTCGCCTTCATCTTCGAACCAGCTGAAGATGGCTTAATGACCCGCAAGCCACGTAAGACCGGCCAAGCGCTGATGAATAAACACGATGTTTTCCAAATGGCATATGTTTCCGTCTTGATGGCCTTAATCGGCTTGTTAGCCTACGATTGGTTACTCGGCCGCGGTGTCGATCAAGTCACAGCCAGCACAATGATGGTCAATATCATTGTCATCAGCAAGATTTTCTACTTGTTCAATATTCGGACTGCGAAACTCGCCTTTTCAAAAGCTTTCTTCACCAACCAAAAGGCATTCGGCATTATCGCACTGATGATTATTCTCCAATTGATCCTGACCTACGTGCCATTCATGCAACAAACCTTCTACACCGAACCGCTTACCTTATTAGAATGGGGCGTTTCGATCGGCGCAGGCTTCTTGATTCTAATCATCACGGAATTCGATAAGATTATCCGTTTAATCTGGGCAAAAAGAAAGGCATAGTAAAAGAGCGTTCTTCTCGATAGGATGAGAGAAATGCTCTTTTTTGGTGTGCTTTTCGAAACTGGCTTTTCCGGTTAACTACAAAATGTGACTTATGACCAAACCCGTCATAAGTCACATTTTTAGGTTAATCCTCAAAGTCGACCCGCTTCAAACGCACTCTAAACGTGCTTCGGCAAGCATATTTCTGTACTTAACCAAATTCACCCAATCGGCGATTACATCGCCAATTGGGCAAATCCAGTTAATGCTCAAAATATAACCGCTTGCCTACGCACTCTATAATCTACTAATCACTTCTTCTACATTCTTAATCTCCACCGACATTGTGCCGTCTGGGTGGTTGATGAATTCGAATAGCGCTGGATTTTGGTAAACGTCGATTGGGACGATTAGTTCGATGCCGTTTGAGAGTTTGAGTTTTTGTTTGCCGTATTTCTTTTCGGCGATTTCGCGGACGGCTGGTGAGATTGGCGCTGGTGCTGCTGGCGCGTTTTCCGTCATTTCTGTTTTGAACTCACTTTGGGCTGAAACGTTGTCTTTAAAAATCTTCGCCGCCATCTGGCTCGTGTCGATTTCACCATTAGTTTCGATTGTATCGTAGATGGCTTCTTTGACGTTGGCGACCACATCGTGTTTGGCAACTTCGAACTTCTTGCCGATTTTTTCAGCGGCCTTTTTAACGACCTTGACGTTTTCTTCTAGCGATGGCGCTGGTTCGCTTTCAATCACGTTCGTTGATAAGTAGGTCATCTTTTCACCGGAGAAGGTGTACTTCTTCTCCATCAATTCAAAGCCAAACGTCTGGAGGTTAATCGCAAACCCTTCGTCCGCCTTTTGCGTTTTATTCGATAGAATCGATTGGTGAATAATCAGTTGATTCATCAATGGTCCCTCTTCAGCATTGACATAATGGGTGAAGGCTTGATGATAATCGACCTTCAAAAAAGCCAAGTAAGCTTGCGCATCTTGTTCATACAAGACAACAAACGCATCCGCACTCGGTGCATCGTCACTTTTTTGATAGACCGTGTACCATTTTTCAACGAGGCGTTGGCTAGCGCCGATAAAATCAGCTGTCGCATCGCGCAGAAAAGATGCGAGCTCAGCATCTTGGCGCAGCACGCCGGTCTTACTCTGGGCAGACGATAATTTCTTAATCTTGTTGGTCAAATAGTCGCGTGTGTTCCCATTGGTAAGATCTAGCACCTGTTGTGAGTAAATTGGATCGCCGAGTTCGCGGTCGACCACTTGTAAAATTGCTTGTTTCAAATAAATATCCATTAGTTAACATCCCATCTGTCTAGCGTGTAAAGTATTGAGCGCCTTCAATCGTGTGGAAGAAAATCACCGTTTCGACCATCTCATTGTTGACGCTTTTTAAAAATGGCCATTCGCCTTGTAACACACGGAGTGCCGTGCGCGGTCGTGATAATTCCCGTTCAAAATTGGTCTGTACCTGAACGGGGGTGTCTTTAAAAATGTGCGCATCGTATAAATAGCGCGCATATGCCGCAAAAATTTGTTGGGCCTGTTCCGTTTTAATCGCGGCATACACTTCACGGAGTGTCTGCAGTCCATATGTCATCAGACTTGCCAACATCAACGACCCATTTCTAGTCTCAACACGTTTCAAATAGCGAATTAGATTACCCCAGAACTGGCTATACGCCTGAATCTCATCTTTTCGGAGATATGGTGCTACGTCAGTCACAAACGGGTAATGCCAATTTTTAGCATTCAAATAGCGCGCCGTCCCAATGTAGAACGTATACGGAAAGCCAAAATAGATCCGCGTTAAATCTTTAATGAACCATTCATTTTTAATTGTAGCGTAATTGTGCCCCAAAATCGCGTGGACTTGCATCGCTACAGCTGGATCTTGCGTATTGTTGTGCTTAGTCAATGCGAATAATTGTTGCCATTTTGAAGCGGATAAAAGATCCGGCCGATAATGCTTTATTTGTTTTAACTGAACCGGGGCAGCATTCAAGGTATAGCCACCATCAAACGGTTCATCCAATAATTGGACCGTCTGCACAAAATGCCCCCCGAGTGAGTGACCCAGTCCATAGATGATTGTTGCCGGATTAATTCGGCGCACCCGCCGGACCACATACCGCGTAAACCGCCGTGCGAGTTGGAGTTGCTCATCATTTTCGGTATTGCCAATCAGCATCGCATCAATATTATACTTCCAATCTTGATAACTCTCACGGACATAATTATCCAGCCGCTGCGTAAACGACTTAATCCGCGGATCATCCATCGTCCCCTCAGTCCCCTTGTAGGAAATGTAGGTATACGATTGGCGATTAAGCGTGACGTAATAGGCAACTGCCGAAAAACCAGTTTGTTCCGCATTCGGCAAAACCGTTCGCGCATCATAGTGAATCACCGCTTCCGCCGCTTGATGCGCATGAATAAACACGAGGTACTTCACGTAATATTGCAATTCCTGCACGTTAAAATACTGATCTAAATAATTAAGAGCCATCATGTCCATTTTAAAAGCGCGGCTATCAAATGGATCGGCCAGTATCGGTCCTGGCTTACTCGTGGCCGCCACTTTATCAGGGGCTATATAGTATAAATAGGCGAGCGCCTGCTTCGTCAGTACCGTACTCTCATTGATTTTTTCATTTTGTAAATTGATAATCAGTTGTTTCAAACGATTAATCTTGCGTTGGCGGTTAAATTGCGGATTTGCTTGAACGGCTGCCAAACTCGCCACATCCAATGCCTGCAGTCGCCGTAACTTGGCCCACAAATAGGGATCGGCTCCCGCCGTCGCCAATAATTGATTTAATAGTTTTATTTTACTTGTTTTAAGTTGTTGATAGCTGAATTCTAGTCGGTTATTGCGCCGTAATAAGGCCTGCGATTGCGCACGGTCAAACGTCAACGGCACATCTAAATGCGCTTTGAACAATAACTTACCCATGTCATCGAAGACTTTTGCCAACCGAAAGAGCGTCGAGATGATCACTGTCGTTTCCATTTGCATCATTCCTTATTTTTGTAATACTTCTATTATAAAGTATCTGACTCAAAAAAACTGAGACGAAATCGTCCCAGCTTAGATGGTTTTCGGTTTGATGCGCACGCCTGGTTCAAACGTGCTTTTTGGTCGCAACAACTTCCGCTTAAGCTAAAATCACCAGTAATTCCAAAAACGGATTACTGGTGATTTTGTCTTAATGCTCATTTGCTAACCGCGACCAAACGCACTCTGTTCTTAAACGTGCTTCAGCAGGCATATTTCTGTGGCTAACCAAATTTGCCAAATTAGCGATTGCGTCGCCAATTCGGCAAATCCAGTTAATCCTAAAAATACGAACGCCTGCTTACGCACTCTGTTCTATGCAGTAATTTTTTTGTCCACAGCTTGGACACACTAGTTGTCTTGTCTTTGGCGTGTGACGGGCAAAGAACATTTTACTTAGGCGTGGTTTGAAGACCGTCTTGCAATTGGGACATAGATAGACAGTTTCTTGATAGTAGAATGTTGTCACATAAATGGCCATCGCAATGATGACCGGTATCCCAATCCACATTGGCCACCAAATTCCACTTAGAAACCCAAGAATTAATAAGCCAATTTCCACACCATCAATCAATAAGCCCCACATCAGCATTCGCCGATGTAATCTTTTTAACTGTGTTGTTTTAGCCATTGCGTCTTCTATGTCGCTGATTGTCATTTCAAAAGGCACCGCGCTAGTATTTTGAATCGATTGCAGTACAAACTGCAACGCTGCTTTCTGGTTAGCTAAGTCTGTTTCTTTTTGGACTAACTGATTGAGTTGTTGTTCGACTAACAATGCCAGTGTATCCGTCGAAGCTTGACTCGCCATCACTTTTTGAATTGCCTTCAGTGAAAAGCCTAGCTGCTTGTAGCCTAGAATGACTTTTAACGTCTGCACTTGCGCATCCCCATACAGCCGTCGTCCATTTTCAGTTAAGCTTGCCGGCTTCAACAAATCCGCCTGATCGTAGTATTGCACCGTCCGCACCGAAACATTACATAATTTAGCGAGTTCACCTGTTGTATATTGCGCCATAGAATATCACCTCCATACCTTGATACTAGCCGATGACGTAACGTCACAAGCAAGTAAAAAAGTATTATTTGCTAAAACTTTTATTCGTTCTCCTTTAATGCACCAATCATATCAATCCCTTTTAACTTGCGATGGGTCATCCCCATCACAATCAGTGAGAATAGCACCGTCATCCCTGCCGCAATCAGGTAGCCGCTAGCTGGAATGATGAGTGGAAAGGCCACTTGTTCTGACGAGGCCATCGTGATGATGAACCAAGTCAGTAATTTACCGATTCCAAAGCCAAGCACAATCCCAACAACGGTGAAGATTACATTTTCTCGCACAATATAGGCCGTCACTTCTTTGTCGAAAAAGCCCAGGACTTTAATTGTTGCCAATTCACGTTCCCGCTCTGAAACGTTGATGCTAGTAAGGTTGAATAAGACGACAAACGCTAAAACCGCTGATAACCCGATGAAAATAAAAACGATTGGGTCTAAATTAGCACTAGCCGTTGCTTGCTTAGCCCCTTGATCACTGATAAACGTTGTGGCCGCCACTTCCGTTGTTTGTTGCAAACGGGTCGCCAACTGTTTTTCTTGCTTGGTAGTCATCTTAGCGGTGCGCACGAGATAGGCATTAGCCGCAACTGGTTGTTGTAGCGTTTTTGAAAGAGCAGATTGGCGGAGATAGACACTATTACCGAGATAATTTTCACTGATCCCTGCAACTTGAATGCGAGCACGTTTCCCCTGTGCCGTTTGTAGCGTTAACCAATCGCCTTTTTGAACAGCATATGTTTTAGCGAGGTTCGCAGCAATAATCGCACCGTGTTTCGGCAATGTGAGTCGTTGTTGTTCTCGCGGTGTTTGCAAAGCGACGTACTGTGCAAGTTTTGCTTGATCAGCGACCGCACAGACTGTCGCCGCTTGATCCGTAATCCCTTTTTGCTTGAACTTAACCTGGGTCATTGTGACCGGTAAGTAAGACCGAACCTTCTCAGTCTGTGTTAAAATCGACTTCGTTTGGGCTGTACTATTCGGTATTTTAAGCGTCACAATTGCTTGGTAATGGGTCAATTGCTTAAACTGACGGTCAGCAACTTCGCCAATTGACGTCTTTAAACCAAAGCCTGCAACCATTAAACCGGTACACCCAGCGATGCCTAAGATGGTCAGAATCATCCGTGCTTTATAGCGAAAAAGATTACGATAAGTTACTTTTTGATGGAAACTCAATCGCCGCCAGAGCGGTGTGATTCTTTCTAACCAAATCCGTTGGCCTGGTTTCGGCGCTTTTGGTCGGAGTAATTGGGTGGGCTTCTCGCGTAAATCGCGGATTAAAACATACCCCGTGGCCCCAACTGTCGCAATCAAGACCGCTCCAGTGGCTAATAAAATTGGAACTGTCCAAAAATGGGTTGGATAATGCGCAAAGGTGTAGACCGGTTTTTGGATTCGATAGACGACTAGCGGTAATAACTTCGTGCCCAAAATGGTGCCAAGCACGGTGCCGATACTACCTGTTAGTAGCGCATATAGTAAATACTTCTGCGCAATTTCCCAATTACGATAGCCTAGTGCCTTCAATGTCCCGATTTCCTTACGATTTTCTTCGATCATCCGCGTAATGGTTGTAAAGGTAATTAGAATCCCGATTAAGAAAAAGAAGACCGGAAAGACATTCCCTATCGCATCGATGCGATCCGACAAGCTCGTAAATTCATTAAAACCCGGATTAGCACTGCGCGCAGTTAATAAGTACTGTTGCTGCGGCTGAGTTGTGTGTGCTTTTAATTGGCGCATGAGCTGTGTTTCTTTAGTCGCAATGCCGGTGCGATAAGCCTGTAAAAAGCTACTGTGACGATCCAAATCACTAAAGCGCACCATCATCACCGAATACGGTTGAGGTGCAAATGCCTTTTGTGGCAAATACATAAAGCCATCTAGCTGACCATCCCCGACCGGTACGGTTCCACGTTCCTGACGGTCGATATATAGCGGTGAGTCCACATAACCGACCACTTTAAACCGGTGCGTCAATAGCTGCTGACTCTTAACCGTCACCCTCTGCCCCAGACGATAATGCGTCTTGACCGCGTTATCCACTAAAATTTCATTCGTTCGTTGCGGATAGCGCCCGGTAGTCAGCGTTAAGCGATTTTGCCGTGCAGTTGGTTGGTAATTATATAATTGTAAGTTAACATCCCGCGCTTCATCGCGATACGGAATCCGATAACCCAATTCAGCTTGGACACCATGCATTTTTTCGACCACCGCACGGTCCTGTTCCGTTAAGCCAGCGGTCCCACTAATCTGTAAATCGGATACGCGTTGCGTGGTGACAAAATGATCCACAGTCTCTTCTAAGTTCGGGCCAATCGATTTAATCCCCACAAACAGTAAGACACCCATTAAAATAATCAGGATAATCGCAATGAACCGTCCAATCGCCTGCCGAATATCGCGGAATGTGGTTTGTAAATATAAACGTGTCTGCATATTAACCACCTACCATTCAATCTTTTCAACTGGCAAGGGATTAGTGTTCACTTCAATTGAACGCACGCGCGCATCGTTAATGTGAATCACGCGATCAGCCATCTGAGCAATCGCGGCATTATGCGTAATCAAAACAACGGTCCGGTGTTGTTGCCGACTAACTTCTTGTAATAATTTAAGAATCTGCTTGCCCGTTTCATAATCGAGTGCGCCAGTTGGTTCATCACACAAGAGGAGCTTCGGATTCTTAGCAAGCGCCCGCGCAATCGCCACCCGTTGTTGCTCCCCACCGGATAGTTGGGCCGGAAAATTCTGAAGCCGATCCTGTAGACCAACTTGTTGCAAAACAAGCGCAACATCTAAAGCATTCGGCGAGACAGCCGTTGCCAGCGCCACATTTTCTTGCGTCGTTAAATTCGGCACTAAATTGTAAAATTGGAACACAAACCCGACATCAGTCCGGCGAAACGCCGTCAATTGGCGCGCACTAAACTGCGCAATATCGACACCATCAATCAACACTTGCCCTTCATCGGGTGTATCCATCCCACCTAAGATGTTCAGCACTGTCGATTTTCCCGCACCACTCGGTCCGAGAATCACCGCTAACTCCCCTTCATTGACTGTAAAACTAATATCATGATTGGCCACGATTGTTGTCTCGCCCATCTGATACCGCTTGGCTACATGTCGTACATCAATTAAACTCATAACGATCACTCCTATACCTATTTAACCGGTTACATTTGACTAGTTTTATTATCGCATATCCGAGCTTGCACGACACAAAAAAAAGACAATCAGAAAACTGATTGTCCTTTAAGATAAGTACCATTTTTTCTTAATTCAACGTAAAGCCCTGTTTTTTCAAAAAAATCGCCACTGCTGGTCGTCGCACTTCACTAAAGAAGGCCGTATTCTTGGTCGACCAATCAGTTTGTTGCTGATTGGTCCCACGATTAGCATAATAATTTTGCATTTGTTGATCGTATTGCACTAAATTGGTTGCCTGATGCACATCATATTGATTTTGAGCGACTTGATTAACTTGCGGTAATCGTGGTTTAACCTGATTTTTAGTCTTCGGAATCCCGACCGTTAACCCAAATAGTGGGACGGTATAGGCGGGCAACCCGAGTAGTTCAGCGACACGCGCAATGTCATTGCGAATCCCACCGATATAACAGATGCCTAAATCTAACGATTCGGCAGCGACTGCCATATCCTCTGCTGCAATGGCTGTGTCGATCGTTGCGACTAATAAGGCTTCCATATTTTGTATGCCAGCTAATGACTGGCCCGCTTTTTCTAAGAGTGTGGCTTGTCGGTATAAGTCCGCGACGAAAACATAGAACGTCCCCGTCTGTTTAACGTACGCCGCACTTTGAGAAATCGTTGCGATTTCATCACGAATTACGGGATCGGTCACTTCAATGATTGAAAATGCCTGAACGAAATTCGAAGAAGACCCACTTTGAGCTGCCGCAATGAGTTGTTGTTTCACTGTCGTGCTGAGGGGTGTTGGCTCGAAATCACGAACTGAAACATGGTGTTGCATTTGTTCGATTAAAGATGACATACAAAGACTCCATTCGATTTAAAATAAGTTGCTTCTAGCATAGCGCGTTAACACAAAAAGGGCTAGCGCAAAATTGCCCTAGCCCAAAAACGTGCTTTTTGAAACTGGCTCCTGTGCTTAACTACAAAATAAGCACTATGGCAAGGACCGCCATAGTGCTTATTTTTAGGTTAATGCTCAGAACCAAACCGTTTCAAACGCACTTTGTTTGAAACGTGCTTTTTGGTTGCAACAACTTCCGCTTAAGCTAAAATCCGCAGTACTCCTAAAACCTGGATTACTGCGGATTTTGTCTTAATGCTCAGTTGCTAACCGCAACCAAACGCACTCTTTACCAGTGGATTTCGTTAAAAATCTTTGGCCCTTTGCGCATCTTTGTCCGATCATTTTTAGCAACGTCGGTCTGTTTTGATCTGCCGCCACCTTTTTTCTGATCAATTAGTGCTTGCATTTTTTCTTTTTGCGTTAATTTTGGTGTTTGTTTTTCACTCATCTTCTGACTCCTAACTTTTCTACATTCTATAAGATTAGCATAGAATTCAAAGAATGCCTAACCGTTATTTTGTAGGGCCGGAATCAAGCGCTCCGTCACTTCTCGTACAGAAAACGGGTTTTGCCCCGTAATCAACTGACCATCCTGGACAGTAAATGGTTTGTAAAACCGTTTTTGCACAAATTGCGCGCCGTTTTGAGTTGCCACTTCTTGGTTTAAAAATGGCACCACTTTTTTCTTGCCCGCAATAATTTCTTCTGCAGTGGTAAACCCAGTCACTTTTTTACCAGCAATCAGATACTGACCGTCATCATTTTTAATGCGTAGTAAACCCGCGATCCCGTGACAAACGGACGCAAGATAGCCACCGTGATTATAAATTTCCCGGGCAATTGCTTGTAATTCTGGATTATCAGGAAAATCCCACATCACGCCATGGCCGCCCGTATAGTAAATCGCAGCGTAATCAGCTGGATTGATATCGCTTGGCTTGAGCGTTGCGACTAACCCCCGTTGCACGTAATCCGGTTGTTCATAGATGGTCAGAATTGATTCATCCGTGTACTTCATCCCCCGTGGATCAAGCGGGACAAAGCCGCCTTTAGGACTGACAAAATCGTAATCAATCCCCGCTTTTTGCAGTTCATCAACGAACTCTGCGGATTCCCCCAGCCATAATCCGGTTGGATCGGTGGTTCCTTGATAACGCGTAACATTCGTATGGACAATTAGTACTTTGGGCATCTGGTTAGCCTCCCTAAAAATTAGTGATGTGGGTTTATTAAATCGTTTTGTTCTTATTCTGTCAATTGAAAAATAACTACTTACGTCGTAACAATCCAAATAGCGTTCTGAATTGATTTTTAAATGAAACAACATCATTGAAGATGTCTTCGCCGTCGTTCAACATCTTGACCGTTAACCAGCCGAGCGCTTCGGTAATCGACATCGCAACGGTCGCATTGACCGCGGCTCCGGTGACCGTTCCAACGACCGGTACCAGTTTTAGAATGTTACCGACTGCACTCCGACCTAGGCCAACGAGTACCAATTCTTTCGACAGGCTCTTGCCCAAACTAGCCGACCAAGATTGACCGAATAGTTTATGCAAACGCGCCATCATCGTTAATTGAACCGGCACCAACAAGAACGCATCGGAAAATGGAATTGGTGAACAGCCAATAATCGCTGCTGTTAGTGATGCTGCGTGAATGATATTGTGTGCCTTTTTACGCATCTGATCATCCACACCGACTAGGAAGTCTTCAAAGACCCCATCAAACTGTGTCCGACTCTTCGCCATCGTCTTTTCCGCCAATGCTTTGGATTGGTTAAAAGACTTCGCAATCACAGCTGCCGATTGTTGCGGCAACTTCTTTAAGACTTCCGCAAAGAAGGAATCAAATTCCGGATTTGGTTCACCATTCACTTGTTGCTTATTAAAAGGTTTCTTCATCATGCCACGCTCCTTATCTGATTGACTAACATCGCTACTTTAAAGCGATTATATAATATTGAACAACAGTTAGTCTATCGAGCGAAAGGCTGACTTTTTAAAGAATCTCCTGAACCCCTTCTTCAATCGTCGTCACCTTAAATTCTGGGAACCGTTTCTTAAACTTGTCTGAACTGAACAGGTTATCTTCTTCATATCTAGGTAGGAGTTCTTTTAATTCCTTTAGCGGTTTGCTGAACCAGCTACCGATGTTGAACTGCCACATTTTTAAAACGGTATAGTCGATTGGTTGATGCGTTAAGGTGCCTGCTAGCGCGATGATTTCGGCGTATGTTTTACCGTCATCACAAGGGAGGTGCCACGTTTGACCAAATGCATCCAGCGTATTGCCAATCAACGCCATCGCACGACTAGCATCTGGCGTCCAAATTAATGTCCGAACCGCTTGATCATTCAATGGCACGCGCACCTTTTTGCCCGCCTTGATATTGTTAAAGACCATTGTGTTCGTAATGCTTTGCGTCTTGCCTGGGCCATAAAATTCAGGTGCACGACAAATGACCGCTTCAATTGCGCCAGTTGCCATCTTATCAAGTAACAACTGTGCGATCTCCGCTCGGACAACCGCTTTGCGGCCAACGGGTTCAAAAGGACTCGCTTCTGTCTGGAGCGTGCTATTTTTCGCATACATATAGGTATTATCGAAAAAGACGAGCTTGGCCTTGTGCGCGACGCACGCGTTAATCACGTTAGTCATCATAATGTGAAATTGCGCTTCCCACATGTCTGAATTCATCGGTAAGCCAGCGGTAAAATAAACAATTTCACTGCCTGCAACCGCACGATCAGTTTGGGCGGCGTCGAGCAAGTTTGCTGGAAATAGTTGATCGTTCGCGTTCACTTTTTTTGGATTCCGACTGACCAGTCGAATGTCCGTTGTGAAGTCCTTATGAAGTGCCTTGGCTAACTCTTGGCCAATCTGACCGCTACTACCTAAGATGGTTTGCATTTTAAAAACTCCTTTTACTGTTGTTTTTCGATGACTGCCGTAATCTGATCCAGCAGTGTTTTTAGTTGATTGATTTCGCCCAGTTCGTGTTGCAAGTAATAATAGTTCTTCGTGCCTTCGCGTCTAAAGTCGACCAAGTTGGCTTCCTTCAACACTTTCAAATGATGCGACACTGCCGGGCGCGACAAGTCCGACGCCGCCATTAAATCCGTGACCTGTAAGCCATCACAAGCTTTATCAGCCATCAATTCTAAAATAATACTCTGCCGCTTCTCATCCCCAAGCGCCGTCAAAAACGGGCTCAGCTCAGCAAAGCTCTGTTTAATAACCTTCATTTCATCCATACATTAATCTCCGGTTTTATTTTAATGGTTCATAAGTTTAAACCATTAAACCATTGATATGAATTTTTGTCAACAACTTCAAATCAATGCAACAAAAAAAGCCTCACTCATTAACTGAGTGAGGTCATTTTATTAATGATTCCCTTGTGTAATGGTTGTAATACTCCCCATATCATATCGATGTCGTGTGGTTGAGTATTCAAAAGGCAGCCCGTTTTGTAGAAAGACTGTCTGGGTAACTTGTAAGACAGGTTCGACTGGTTTGCAGTGCAGGTATTCTTGATCCATTTGATTCGGTTGATCGGCACTAATTCGCCGGTAAGCCACGCCAATCTTTAGATGCAATGTTTGTTCCAAGTATTCGTAGATCGACTTCTTAAGTACTGTGTCTGTTAATTCCCCTAAAATCTTAGCTGGCATGATCGAATGCTCAATACTATAGGGTACTTCGTTTAAAAATCGGAGTCGAACAACGTCATAGACCGCTTCTGTTTTAGCTAACTGAAGCTTTTCTTGTTCTTCTGCATCCGGTAATCGCAATTCATTCTTTAGAATGTCACTCTTTACTGTGGCCTTTCCGGCAAACAGCTTAGTCGTCCCTACATATTGATTCACAGTCGCATCTAATTGTGATATCGCGGAGACGTTTGATTTGATAAACGTACCGCGCCCTTGTTCACTATAAATGAGCCCTTCATAAGTTAGCATTTCGAGTGCTTTTTGAATGGTCATTCTCGATGTTTCGAATTCTTGGGCTAACTTCTTCTGTTCAGGAAGCGGGCCATCAGCTGAATATTGTCCTTCTAAAATTCGGGTGCGAATCGTTGCCGCAATATCCTTATACTTTGCCATAGTAACCACCTACCATTTGATATGGTTATTATAGCATATTCAGATTCGGAATATTCGTTGTTCAAATTATAAAATATGACTTTACAAGTTATATTAAAAGCGCTATCATGGAATCATTCAAGTGATGGAGGTACCATGATGACATTAGACAAACATTTTTTATGGGGTAATTCTGTATCAAGTATGCAAAGTGAAGGTGCCTGGGATGCTGATGGCAAAGGTTTATCAGTGTACGATGTGAAACCTGAGACAGCTGATTTATCGGATTGGAAAGTGGGAATTGATGAATTCCACCGTTATCAAGAAGATATCGATTTAATGCAACAGATGGGCATGAACTGCTATCGTTTCCAAATTTCATGGACGCGCATTTTTCCAAATGGTGATGGTGAAATTAATTTAGCGGGATTCGATTATTATGATCGATTGATATCAGCTTTGCTCAAAGCGGGCATCGAACCGATGATTTGCCTGTACCATTTTGACATGCCTTTGCATCTTGCTGAAAAATATAATGGTTTCTCAAGTCTGTATGTCACACAAGCATTCACTAAGTTCGCTAAGGCTGTCATTGACCGGTATGGTGAACAAGTCAAATATTGGCTAAGCTTTAATGAACAAAATGGTTTTTTCTTTGAACCTGGCTTTGATAATACTGGCTTTATCAACGGAGAGCGCGACTTATTAACCCTTTATACGATCGCTAATAATACAATGGTTGCGCATGCTGAAATCGCCAATTACTTACACGCCCACTACCCTAATGACCAAATTGGTGGGATGTTAGCCTATCAAGAATTATATCCTGCAACCAGTCATCCCCAAGATATCTTTGCTGCTAGAAAAGCATCAGAATTTATCAACCAACATTTCGTTGACGCCTTTACAAAAGGTCACTATTCAGCCGAAGTACTGCAATATATGCAAAATCATGACTTAATGAGCAGTATTCAGCCTGGTGATTTAGCGCTCATTGCAAGTCATCACAACGACTTCTTAGCGTTCAGTTACTACTACACTGTCGCACTCGATCACACAAAATTAACACCCAACACACCACCCAATTATTACATGCGCGATGCGAGTGTCCCTAATCCTTATTTAGAAAGTAGCGAATGGGGCTGGCAGATTGATGCCCTCGGTTTTAGAAACGTCTTAACAAAACTTTCGAATGAAACTGGCCTCCCCATCTTCCCCATCGAAAACGGGATTGGCATTCGCGAAGAATCGCTGAATCATGAAATGATTCAAGATGACGAACGGATTGCCTATCACCGCGACCATATCCAGGCTTTGAAAGACGCAGTTGATGAAGACGGCGCTCACGTTGTGGGCTATCTTGGTTGGGGGTTAATCGACATCCCAAGTTCAAAAGGTGATATGAATAAACGCTATGGCGTCGTTTATGTCAATCGAACCAATCACGACCTCAAAGACCTTGCTAGAATTCCGAAGGCTAGTTTTTATTGGCTGCAAAAAGTCATTCAATCTAACGGTGAACAATTAGACTAAAAAAAGTGCGTTAAAAGGAGTGTTTTCTATGCTTAAACAAGGAAGTCGGCGACAAAGATTTATTGATCAGTTTACAAATATCGCCTTTAAAATCGGGAATCAAGTGCATTTGCGTTCATTACGTGATGCCTTCGCGATTATTATGCCACTATTCATCCTCGCCGGAATTGGGGTGCTCGTGAATAACGTTGTATTCCCTTGGGTCCTCCACGGCCAAATGCTAACCAACTTTCAATACTTCGGCACTTACATTACCAATGGGACTTTGAACGTTGCTGGGCTATTACTCGCACCTACAATCGGCTACTGTTTAGCGCGTAATAAGAATTACGTCAACAAAATTTCCGCGGCTGTCATGGCACTAGGGACTTTAATCATCATGATGCCTAATACTGTTCCGGTCACACCACTAGCTGCCAAAAAAGCCGTCGAAGTTTCTGGCGTCTTAACTTTCCAAAACGTGGGAACAACCGGAATGTTTGCCGGCATTATTATTGGTTTAGTCGCA
This sequence comes from Latilactobacillus curvatus JCM 1096 = DSM 20019, assembly GCF_004101845.1. Lineage (NCBI taxonomy): Bacteria > Bacillati > Bacillota > Bacilli > Lactobacillales > Lactobacillaceae > Latilactobacillus > Latilactobacillus curvatus. Next base: position 1,333,830 of record NZ_CP026116.1, read on the forward strand.
ACAGAACTCTTTATGACTCTTTCAAAGCTTAAAAAATTACAGATTAACTTGAGTGATGCCGTCCCATCAGCTGTTGCTGGTTCCTTCAACACAATGATTCCAGCCCTCATTACAATGAGTCTTTTTGCGGCACTTGCTGCGATTTTAACGGCTGGTTTCCACACTGATCTCATCACTTTAATTACAAATGTGATTCAAGAACCACTTCGGCGCGTTAATACAAGTTTACCGGGTCTCCTTTTGATTTACGGGACTGGTAATCTCCTCTTCTCATTTGGGATCCATCAAGCTGTCATTAACGGTACTTTATTGGATCCAGTCTTACTGATCAACATGAACAAAAATATGGCAGCTTACGCAGCTGGTCAACACATCCCTTATATCATCAACAACGTTTTCCGCGATACATTTGGGATGCTTGGTGGTACCGGTAGTACTATTTGTTTATTGATTGCGACCTTGCTCTTCTCAAAATCACGCGCTAGTCGTGATATTACAAAGCTATCATTCGTCCCAAGTTTATTTAACATTAACGAACCTGTTATTTTCGGTTATCCAATTGTCTTCAACTTTGCGCTCATCATTCCATTTGTCCTAATGCCAGGACTTGGCATCAGTATTGCCTACTTCTTCACCGCAATTGGCTGGATGAATCGAGTAGTCGTCATGGTACCTTGGACCACACCACCATTACTCAACTCCTATTTAGCAACCGGCGGCGATTGGCGCGCCCCTGTGATTCAAGGCTTCACTTTAATCCTCGGCGTTCTAATCTACTGGCCATTCCTGAAGATTAGTGAACGCGTTGCGGCCAAACAAGCTGAATTAACGCAATAATTAAAAAAAAGAATTCAGAATTTTCGTTAGAAAATTTGAATTCTTTTTTGTTTTACCGATGACTCTAACCTACCCCTAGTCTTATAAATCCGGATTAGGCGTAATCACTTGCAACTTATGTTCTAAGAGTCGCATCTCCAATGGTGACTTGGCACTCGGATCACCATCAATGCGGGTTTGTGCACTTTGCTGATTGTCGACTGTGATGCTGATTTCATTCGCTTTAAAGTAAGTCATCCCGGGAATCTTCTTAAAATTACCCGTTAAGAAATAAGGGAGAAACATCACTGACCGTGCTAGCGACATTTTCGGCGCAACGAAGACATGGAAATAACCATCATCGGGTTGCGCTTCGGGATTGAAGTTGGTAAATCCACCAACGGAATTCGTGAGGGTCACCAGCAAGAATTGCGTGTCTTTTTGCCAGTGCCGATCAGGCGTTTCAATCGTTAGCGGATAATGCTGATGCTCCGCTAATGCATGGATGCCTTTGCTTAAAAAAGCTAGCGGCCCCCATTTTTGTTTTTCACTCTGAGTCACGTTCAACGCGGCGTCCGCCAAAATGCCCAATGTCATTGTACTAATCAAGTAATCATCGTTCACTTGGCCGACGTCGAGTGGGCGCAGATGAACCTGCTGCAGATTTTCAATCGCTTGATCAATGTCCAACGGGATTTGTAACATCCGCGCCAAATTATTCACGGTCCCAGCAGGTACAATGCCTAAATAAGGCGGCTGATCTAACGTCGCAAGACCACTAACGACTTCATTAATGGTCCCATCCCCGCCGACAGCGACCACCACATCAAAGCCTGCCCGCGCCGCTTTTTTAGCTAACCGCGTTGCATCTTTCGGCCCTTCCGTCGGCATCAGTTCGACCTTGTGTTGATTCTTGATGAGTGCCTGCTCAATTTTCTGACCAACCGACTCACCATTGTTGTGCCCAGAGTGGGGATTATAAATAACGGCATAACGATACATAAAAAAGCCTCCTTCAATTACTCTAAGCATAGCAAAAATATTGGGAATAGGCTGGGATGGCGCATTAGGCTTACACTTAAAAATTCCGATGGTGTCAAAAACAAAAAAACACCCCGCAATATAAAATTGCGAGGTGCTTGTAAACATTGATATAAAAGTGATATTAACGTTTACTGAATTGTGAAGCTTTACGAGCTTTCTTAAGACCTGGTTTCTTACGTTCCTTCATACGAGGGTCACGTGTTAACATGCCAGCGCTCTTAAGAGCTGGACGGAAGTCAGGGTCAACTGTCAATAGGGCACGTGAAATACCGTGACGGATTGCACCAGCTTGGCCTGAGAATCCACCACCATTAACGTTTACCAAGATATCATAGCTATCTGTTGTTTCAGTAATTGTTAAAGGTTGTTTCATATCTAAAATCAAGTTAGCAAATGGAATGTAATCAACAACGTCTTTGTTGTTGATAGTGATTTTACCAGTACCTGGTACTAAACGTACACGAGCTACTGAGTTTTTACGACGGCCTGTACCGTTATAAGTTACTTGAGCCACTATAGTTTCCTCCTTAAATAATGTCCGTAATGTCTAAGACTTCTGGATTTTGTGCTTGGTGTTTGTGTTCGCCACCAGCGTATACGTGTAACTTCAAGAATTGGTTGTGACCCAATGAGTTCTTAGGTAACATCCCTTTAACTGACATTTCAATTAAACGTTCTGGGTTGTTTTCACGAATTTCGCCAGCAGTCCGAGTTTTCAAACCACCAGGATGGTTACTATGGTGATGATATAACTTGTCGGTTGCTTTGCGACCTGTTAATTTAATTTTTTCAGCGTTGATGACGATGATGTTATCACCTGTATCAACGTTAGGTGTAAATGTTGGTTTATTTTTACCGCGTAAGATAGAAGCGACTACAGTTGATAGACGACCTAATGCAATATCAGTTGCATCGATCACATACCATTTACGTTCTACTTCGCCTGGTTTAGCCATGTAAGTTGTACGCACGATTTATTCCTCCAATATTCTGTGTTTGTTTGACACTCAATAAGTTTCCGGGGCCTATCGTGGGGCAAACAATACCAGATACTATAGTATCGTAATTTCACGATTAAGTCAATTGAATCTCAATTATTTTCATCAGTTTCGTAATAAACTTTTTTAAGGTACAAACCGCTTGCTGGCGCGGTTGAGCGAGCTTGTTGACGGTCCTTAACTTCATACAGCCGTAAAAAATCGTGGACATCCCGCCGACCGTTACCAATTTCTAATAAAGTTCCGACCAAGATCCGCACCATGTTATACAAAAAGCCGTTCCCATAAAACTCAAAAACGAGTTCATTTTCGGGTTCATTGAAAACAACGGTCGCATCATAAATCGTCCGCACCTTATCCTTAATGACCCCACCTGAAGCCGCAAAACTCGTATAATCATGCGTGCCCATCACATCTGGCAGCGCCGCTTGAATCCGTTCCACATCGATTGGATACGGATAATGACCGGTATAACGTCGCTTGAATGGATTCGTATAATGCCCAAGATCGACCCGATACATATACCGTTTACCGACCGTTGAAAATCGTGCATGAAAGTCATCATCCGCTAACTGACTATCCACAACCTCCATATCAAGCGGTAAGAGGCTATTTAAGGCCCGTAACATACTAATAGCGGGTAATTGACCTGGATAGTCGAAATGGACCACCTGCCCCGTTGCATGGACACCTGCGTCCGTCCGCCCTGAACCATACACTTGAATATAAGCACCCTTACTCATCTTTGTCAGTGCTTTTTCTAATGTGCCCTGTACTGTTCGTTGGTTCGGTTGCACTTGGAAACCCGCAAAATCCGTTCCATCATAGGCAATTGTTACGCGATACCGTTGTGTCATTTTATCCCTCTTGTGTTAAAAAGTTAGTAGTTCTATTCTAAATAATTTTCTGAAAAGTAGCAATCTTTTTATGAATGTTCGTAAAAAATTTGATTTAAAAATGCATTTTTAATATAAAACAAGTTCAAATGCTGTATAATTATTATTATAAGTAGAAATAAGGAGAATTGTGCAATGAAGTTCGGATACGCACGCGTTTCATCTGCCGGACAAAGTCTAGCAACCCAGATTAGTCAATTAAAGGAAGAAAGCTGTGACATTATCTACAGCGAAAAGTTTACCGGAACTACCGTTGATCGCCCTAAATTTAATGAACTATTAGATCGGGTTTCAAGTGGTGATACCATCGTTGTTACAAAACTTGATCGCTTCGCAAGAAATACCAAAGAAGCACTTGAAATCATCCAAGAACTTTTTAAAGCCCGCATTAAAATTCATATTTTGAACATGGGCATCATTGAAGACACCCCTTCCGGACGACTCATTTTTACCTTATTTAGTGCTTTTGCGCAATTTGAGCGCGATATGATTCTCACTCGTACCCAGGAAGGGAAACATAATGCTCGTGTCACCAACCCTAGTTACACTGAAGGTCGTAAAACGACCTATACTGATGATGAACATACAAGCAGCCCTAGACATGCGTGAAGAGGGCTTTACGTACGCTCAAATTAGTTACTAAACTGGCATTAGTGCTTCAACGTTGAAACGTCGGTTCAAAAAACAAGCTAATCAAAAAAGTGCAAAAAAAAAGGACTCAGCTAAATCAACCTCCGTTGGTTTAACTGAGTCCTTTTTGCGTTATCTTAAGAATAAAAGTGCGACGGTTAAAAGGCCCATCGTGATAAATGCCACGGTGTCTCTTGTCCGCCATTTCAAAATTCGGTACTTACTGCGGCCTTCGCCACCTTGGTACCCCCGTGCTTCCATTGCCGTTGCTAAATCATCCGCGCGGTTAAAACTGCTGACAAATAACGGAATTAAAATCGGCACGATTGCTTTCATTTGTTGGAATAAATTCCCTTCACCAAAATCAACCCCACGCGCACGTTGCGCATCCATAATCTTAGTGGTTTCATCCATCAATGTTGGTACAAAGCGCAATGCAATTGATAGCATCAATGCAACTTCATACACTGGAAAATGGACTACTTTAAGCGGCTTGAGAATTGATTCAATCGCATCCGCTAACGACAATGGCGGCGTCGTCAATGTCAGGAGAGTCGACATGAAAATAATCAATACAAAGCGCATGAAGATGTAGACGCCATTAATCAGCCCGTACTGGGTAAGCGTCAGAAATCCCCACTGCCAATAGACATGACCACCACGGGTGAAGAAAATCTGTAAGAGCACTGTAAATAGAATTAGCCATAACAGCGGCTTAACCCCTTTAATAAAGAAGGCGAGTTTAATTTTTGAAATCCCGATTAGCGCTAACGTAAAGACCAGTAATAAAGCATAGGCTTGCCATGTACGCGCTAAAAAGATGATCCCAATATAATAAAAACTGGCTAATAACTTCGCCCGTGGATCCATCCGGTGTAACACTGAATCACCGGGGATATATCGGCCCAGAATTAATTTATTCATGTCCAATCCCCGCCTTCTTCGGTAGTTGTTCCGCTAATAAGGCGGCCAATTCATGTTCGGTTAGTGGTACTTGATCAAAGACAAAGCCTTGTCGCATTAAAGCTTGCGCGAACTGAGTCGTTGTTGGTAAGCCAAGTTGTTTTTCCGTTAACCAATCCGGATCCGCAAAAATTTCGCGTGGTGCTCCGGTCTTAGCTAGCTTGCCATGTTCCAAAACGATAACGTTGTCGGCGTAGTTCGCCACATCATCCATCTGATGGGTGACCATCACAATCGTCATCCCCTGCTCAATGTGTAACTTTTCAAAAAGCGTCATCATCTCACGCCGGCCAACTGGATCGAGCCCCGCGGTTGGTTCATCTAAGACCAATACTTCCGGTTTCATTGCCAACACACCAGCAATGGCAACGCGGCGCATTTGCCCACCAGATAAATCAAAAGGTGACTTGTCAATCACGTTAGCGGGTAAACCGACGAGTTCAATCATCTCTTTAGCGCGTTCAAGTGCTTCAGCTTCAGGGACACCGAAGTTCTGCGGACCAAAAGCAATATCTTTTTGCACCGTCGACTCAAATAATTGGCTTTCAGGAAATTGAAAAACCATCCCAACTTTTTGACGAACAGCCTTTAAGTTTTTGTTGTTGGTCTCAGGCGTGATTTCGCGCTCACCAATCTGAACAACGCCGCTCGTTGGTTTTAAGAGTGCATTGAGGTGTTGGAGCAATGTCGACTTGCCACTACCTGTATGACCAATCAAAGCCGTATAGGAGCCACTTGGAATGGTCACATTGATATTTTCTAGCCCAATCCCTTGAAAAGGCGTGCCTGGCTGGTAAGTGTAGCTTACATTTTTGAATGTAATGTCCATAAGTACTCAACCATCCTTTCCGTTGTGAGATAATCTGTGGGCATCTCGATAGCGCGTTCATTTAGCGCTGCTTTAAGTTTTTCTGGATATGGAACATCTAGCCCTAAATCAAGCAAACGTTGCCCATATGCAAAAATATCGGCCGGTGTGCCCTGATCATGCACTTGCCCCTTATCTAAGATAATGATCCGGTCCGCACTTGCGGCTTCGTCAATATCGTGGGTAATTGATAGCACGGTCATGTTTGTTTCTTGTTTTAACTTATGAATGGTTGCGAGAACTTCTTCGCGCCCTTTTGGATCTAGCATACTGGTGGCCTCATCGAGAATCAGAATCTCAGGTTGTTGTGCGATGATCCCTGCTAAGGCCACTCGTTGTTTTTGGCCACCCGACAAACGGCTTGGTTCACGTTTCAAGTATTCACTCATACCAACACGTTCAACCGCGTCTTTAACCCGTTCAATCATTTCAGCTCGCGGAATCCCCTGATTTTCGAGACCAAAAGCAACATCGTCTTCAACCGTTGCACCGACAAATTGATTATCCGGATTCTGAAAAACCATGCCAATTTTCTGGCGAATAGTCCACACGTTATCCAACGACAATGGTAACCCATCAATCGTCACTGATCCCGATTGTAAATCTAACAAACCGTTCAATGATTTCGCGAAGGTACTCTTACCACTACCGTTATGACCGATAATGGCGACCCATTCGCCGGCATTGATACTGACAGAAAGATCATTCAGTGCTAAATGTCCTTCAGATTGTGGGTATTCATATTTTAAATGTTCAACTTGAATTATTTTTTGCTCATTCATGATTAATAACCCGTATTTTCCTTGGAATTAAAGTGCATTGGTTATGTTATCCATGCACGTTTCAAATCAAAAACCTGTTCCTATTTTATCATATAAAAGGCCATAGCGCTTTCGTTAGTCACCCTTTATTCAAAGGATATCCAACACAAAAAACGTCTAACTCCGATTTAACTCGGAATTAGACGTTATTTTATGTAAATCATCAATCGATGAAAGCCATACTGTGTTGCTAGTATGACCTTAGGACTAGACTCGGAGTACTTCCATCATCATAACGCCCTGTCTCATCGATCAAATGACCTAAATCATTTTGTGATTAAACAAGTTCAATAATCACCATTAATGCACCGTCACCACGACGAGGGGCTGTTTTAAGAATACGTGTGTAACCACCATTTCTTTCAGCATAACGTGGAGCAATGTCACTAAATAATTTTTGTAAAGCAGATTGAACGATTACAGCATCGTCTTCTTCGCGAATATCAGCTACTTCGTTACGAACGAATGCTGCAGCTTGACGACGAGCGTGTAAATCACCGCGTTTACCTAAAGTGATCATTTTTTCAGTTGTTTTACGAATTTCTTTGGCACGAGCTTCTGTAGTAATGATACGTTCATTGATGATTAAATCAGTTGTCAAATCACGTAACATTGCCTTACGTTGTGAGCTTGTGCGACCTAATTTACGATAACTCATGAATGGAGTCCCTCCTTCTTATCAGTTTATTCTTCTGTGCGTAAGCCTAAGCCAAGATCAAATAACTTGTTCTTAACTTCTTCTAACGACTTGCGACCAAGATTTCTAACTTTCATCATATCTGCTTCTGATTTGTCAGTTAACTCTTGAACAGTGTTGATTCCAGCGCGTTTCAAACAGTTGTATGAACGAACTGATAAATCTAACTCTTCAATTGTCATTTCAAGCATTTTCTCTTTATGTGTCTCTTCTTTTTCGACCATGATTTCAGCATTTTTCGCTTCATCAGTAAGATCTACAAAGATTGCCAAATGCTCTGTCATAATCTTCGCAGCTAAGCTAATAGCTTCTCTAGGACTGATGGAACCGTTTGTCCAAACATCAAGTGTTAACTTGTCGAAATCGTTACGACGACCAACACGTGTACTTTCTACTTGATAGTTGACACGACTGATTGGGGTATAAATTGAGTCGATTGGCAAAACACCAATTGGCATATCGTCTGACTTGTTTTGATCAGCAGCAACATAACCACGGCCTTCTTTAACTGTCATTCGCACGTGGAAATTGCCGCCTTCAGCTACTGTACAAATATATTGATCAGTATTTAAGACTTCAACGTCATCATCAGAAATGATATCAGCAGCAGTAACTGTTGCCGGACCCTTAACATCGATTTCAATTGTCTTGTCTTCTTCAACATGCAATTTAAGTGCTAATTTTTTAATATTCAAGATGATTTGTGTTACGTCTTCTAGGACGCCATCAATTGTTGAAAATTCATGTAAAACACCATCAATTTGAATATCTGTGACAGCAGTACCTGGTAAAGAAGCGAGTAAAATACGACGTAAAGAGTTACCTAAAGTCGTACCATAGCCACGTTCAAGTGGTTCTACAACGAACTTACCATAGTTAGTACTTTCATCAACCTTTGTAATGTTTGGTTTTTCAAATTCGATCATTCTTATCTTTTACCCCTTTCAAAACGAGAAGTGTTTATACGTGAACACGTTTCAGTTTGTCTCAAAATGAAGCGTAGCCCAGACTAAACACGACGGCGTTTTGGAGGACGAGATCCATTATGAGGAACTGGTGTAACGTCACGAATAGCAGTAACTTCTAAACCAGTTGCTTGTAATGAGCGAATTGCAGCTTCACGGCCAGAACCTGGTCCTTTAACAGCAACTTCAACAGATTTCATACCATGTTCCATGGCTTCTTTACCAGCAGCTTCTGCAGCCATTTGAGCAGCAAAAGGTGTTGACTTACGACTACCTTTGAAACCTAATGAACCAGCAGATGACCATGCAACAGCATTCCCATGAGGATCAGTGATCATCACAAGAGTATTGTTAAATGTTGAGTGAATATGTGCAACGCCGGCTTCGATATTTTTCTTCACACGACGCTTACGTGGAGCATTTTTCTTGTTTGCCATAAATTATAACCTCCTTTTACTGATTATTTCTTCTTGCCTGCAATCGTAACTTTCTTACCTTTACGAGTACGTGCGTTGTTCTTCGTGTTTTGACCACGAACTGGTAATCCACGACGATGACGCATGCCACGATAAGAACCGATTTCTTGTAGACGTTTGATGTTTAAGCTAACTTCACGACGAAGATCGCCTTCAACTTTAACTTTGTCGATTGCTGCACGGATCTTGTCTTCTTGATCCGGCGTTAAATCACGAGTACGGACGTCTTCTGCGACGCCAGCATCAGCCAAGACTTTAACGGCAGTTGTATTTCCGATACCGAAAATATAAGTTAAAGCAATCACAATTTGTTTATCACGTGGTAAATCCACACCTGCGATACGTGCCATTCTTGCACCTCCTGCTTAATTAATATTAACCTTGACGTTGTTTATGTTTTGGGTTAGCTGCGCAGATAATCATAACGCGGCCTTTTCGTTTGATAACTTTACAATGTTCGCACATTGGTTTTACTGATGGTCTTACTTTCATATCGACTGACCTCCTTGATATGATCCTTACGCCTATTTAAAGCGATACGTAATTCGTCCCTTAGTCAAATCATAGGGTGACAATTCAACTGTCACACGGTCTCCAGGTAAAATCTTGATGTAGTTCTTACGGATTTTACCAGAAACGTGTGCCAGAATAACTGCACCATTTTCAAGTTCTACTTTAAACATTGCATTTGGTAAAGTATCAGTTACTTTACCTTCAATTTCAATGACGTCATCTTTTGCCACGCAAAAGTACCCCCTTGTGGTTGTGAAAATTCATACAGAAAAATGGTGAGAGCTCTCCGCACTCACCGCTAGTGGTCATACCGAGATATTATATCACAAGTATTAAATTTTTAAAAGCACTGAGAATTCTGTCATTAAACAACTAGTCAGGCTTTTACGTGAACAATGACCGTGAGATCACTTGAGTTGATGACTAGTCTTTAATGGTATCAAGTACTTTTTGAACGGCAGAGAACACATCATCAATTTCTTGATTCCCATCCACCGTGTAAAGTAGGTTACGTTTTTCATAATAATCAAGTAAAGGTGTATTCATTTCGATATTGACCTTTAAGCGATTCTTAACCGTTTCAGGTTTGTCGTCTTCTCGTTGGAAGAAAACATGTTCGCCGCAACGATCACATGTACCTTCCACTTTAGTTGGATGGTAAAGTTTGTGGTACGTTGCACCACAATTTTTACAAATAAAGCGGCCAGATAAACGATCAGCCAAGATTTCAGGATCAACATCAATGTTAATCACACCATCTAAAGGTTTGTTCAATTTATCAGTAATGGCAGCTAAAGCATCCGCCTGATCAAGAGTCCGAGGAAAACCATCAAGGAGATAACCTACATTAGTATCTGCTTGTGCAAGACGTTCCTCAACAATTCCGTTGGTCACATCATCTGGTACCAATTCACCTTTATCGATGAATGACTTAGCTTTAACCCCAAGTTCTGTTTGATCTGCCATAGCAGCTCTGAACATGTCACCAGTTGAAATGTGTGGAATATGATAAGCGTCAACAATCTTTTCAGCTTGCGTTCCCTTACCAGCGCCGGGAAGTCCCATTAACATGAGATTCATGCCTTTGCCTCCTATTTAAAACCAGGATTCAATACTTTTTAAACGATAATTGCTTATCGAATGAATCCAACATACTTGCGTTTCATAAGTAACCCTTCGAGTTGACGTGTGCTTTCAAGCGCAACACCAACAACGATTAGTAAACTCGTCCCACCCAAACCAATTGATTGGGGTAAGCCACCGAGGTTTGCTGCTAATTGTGGTAATAATGCAATTACCCCAAGGAACAACGCACCGACAGTTGAAAGACGCATTAATACGCTAGAAAGATACTTCTCGGTACCTTTACCTGGCCAAACACCTGGGATATAACTCCCTTGCTTAGTCAAGTTCTCCGCAACTTTTTCAGGGTTAACCTGAACAAAAGCATAGAAGAAGGTAAAGAGAACAATGAGCACCGTATAAACAATCGAACCTGTCACAGTCTGCATGCTGAAGATATCTGATAATACTTTAAACCAAGTATCTGCACCATGACCTGATTGGAAGGCCATTAAGATTGTTTGAGGTGTCATAATAAATGAACTGGCGAAGATAACCGGAATCACACCAGCGACGTTAACTTTAAGGGGTAGGTAACTATTTTCACCTGCACCAGCTTCACGACGCGTATATTGAATCGGAATCTTTCGATTTGCTTGTTGGACCCATGTCACAAATGTGACAATCACGAGTACTGCAATAATCAAACCGATGATGAATAAGACACCTTTCCACATATCGCCTTTTGAAGCGTTCAAGACTTGTTCGCGGAAGATTTGGTAAAGACCGCTTGGAAGGCGTGCAATGATCCCTGCAAAGATGATCATTGACACACCATTCCCTAAGCCTTTATCCGTTATCTGTTCACCCAACCATGTAATTAACATCGTACCACCCGTTAAAATGATCCCGATGCTAACGAAGGTCTTAATCCCCGGATCTTTAACCAAGCCCATTTGACTGAGTGAGTTAAAGCCAGCGGTAATCCCTATCGATTGGATAAATGCTAAGATGATGGTTAAGTAACGCGTTACTTGGTTAAGCTTACGTCGCCCAACTTCACCTTGCTTGCTCCATTCAACAAACTTAGGCACAATATCCATTTGTAGTAATTGAACCACAATTTGGGCAGTGATGAATGGTGAAACCCCCATCGAGAAGATGGAATAGTTCGCCAAGCCACCACCACTTACGGTATCAAGCAATGGGATCAAACCAGTTGAACCCAACTTAGTCAATGCACCAGCATTCACACCTGGTACCGTAATTTGTGCACCTAAACGATAAACGATCAAAACGCCTAAAGTAAACAAAATCTTACTACGGATTTCCTTTACTTTAAATGCGTTTTTGAGTGTCTTTAGCAATTAAATCACCTCAATTGAACCGCCAGCAGCTTCTACAGCAGCTTTTGCAGCTTCAGAATACTTGCTTACCTTAATGTTCAATTTTTTGTTTAATTCACCATTCGCTAATAATTTAACACCTGATAATTCATTCTTAACAACGCCTGCTTCGATTAAAACAGTTGAAGTAATTTCTGCACCGTCTTCAAAACGATTTAAATCGTTTAAGTTGACAACAGCATATTCCTTACGGTTGATATTCTTGAATCCACGTTTTGGCATACGACGGAATAAAGGCATTTGTCCACCTTCAAATCCTAAACGTACTTTACTACGAGCTTTTTGGCCTTTTTGACCACGACCAGCAGTTTTACCAGTACCTGAAGAAGTACCACGGCCGACACGTTTACGAACGTCACGAGCACCTTCGTTAGGTTTCATTTCATGTAATTTCATTATTGTGCGCACCTCCTTGCAATATATGTTGAAATTAGTCTTTAATTTCTTCGACTGTTACTAAATGTGCGAGTTTGAAAATCACACCGCGAGTTGCAGCATCATCTGGTTTGATTACAGAACTATTTACTCGGTTCAAGCCAAATTCTTTGACCATTTTACGTTGTTCTGGAAGACGATGAGCAGCACTTTTTCTTAAAGTAATCTTTAATTTAGCCATGTTCAGTTATCCTCCTAGTTTTGTAAGCTTTCTACAGATACATTACGTAATTCTGCAATTTCTTCAGCAGTCTTCATACGAGTTAAACCGTCAATTGTGGCACGGATAACATTGATAGCAGTTTTGCTACCTAATGTTTTACTTGTCACATCATCGATTCCTGCTAATTCCATGACGGCACGAACAGCACCACCGGCAGCAATACCAGAACCTTCAACAGCTGGTTTTAATAGAACACGACCAGCGCCGAAGCGACCAATAATTTCATGAGGTAATGTTGTTCCGACCTTAGGAACATTGATAAGATTCTTTTTAGCGTCTTCAACGGCTTTACGGATAGCTTCAGGAACTTCTTGTGCTTTACCTGTCCCGAAACCTACGTGACCGTCTTTATCACCAACGATTACGATTGCTGCGAAACGTAGACGACGTCCACCTTTAACAACTTTTGTAACACGGTTGATTGAAACAACGCGATCTTCTAAATCTAAATGAGTTGGATCAATGTAAGTCATAAATGGTTTTCCTCCTTATTAGAATTCTAGTCCGTTTTCACGAGCAGCTGTAGCTAAAGCTTCGATACGACCGTGGTATAAGTAACCGCCACGATCAAAAACAACAACTTTATGGCCGGCTTTAACAGCGCGTTGTGCAACTAATGCGCCAACTTGTTGTGCTTGTTCTACTTTAGTACCTTCTGCTTTTACTTCTTTATCTAATGTTGAGGCACTTGCTAGCGTCACACCCGCTACGTCATCAATAAGTTGAGCGTAGATGTTTTTGTTAGAACGGAAAACGTTCAAGCGTGGGCAGTCAGCAGTACCAGAGATCTTGCCACGAACGCGTGTATGGCGTTTTTGACGTGTCTTATTCTTGTCTGGTTTTGTAATCACAATTTTCACCTCTTAATATCGTTTAACAGCTCAGGCTGCTTTATTTACCAGTTTTACCTTCTTTACGGCGAACATATTCATCAGTATAACGAATACCTTTACCTTTGTAAGGTTCTGGAGGACGAACATCACGGATTTCAGCTGCGAATTGGCCAACTTGTTGTTTGCTAATACCGCTGATGATGATGTTTGTGTTTGATGGGACTTCGACTGTAACGCCTTCTGGGGCTTCCATTTCAACTGGATGTGAATACCCAACGTTCAATACTAAAGTCTTGCCTTTCAATTGAGCACGGTAACCAACACCGATAAGATCCAATGTCTTCTTGAAACCTTCCGTTACGCCCAAGATCATGTTGTTTAAGTTAGCACGCATAGTACCGTGCATTGCACGATCACTTTCACTATTACGTGTAAAGTTGATAAGGTTACCTTCTTCGTGCATTTCAATCACTGGACTGAAATGACGTGTTAGTTCACCTTTAGGTCCCTTAACTGTGATGTTTTCACCGTCTTTAGTAACGGTAACACCTGCAGGAACTTCGATTACTTTTAATCCGATACGACTCACGTTATGACACCTCCTTATTTTAAGTTTAGATTACCAAACGTATGCGAGAACTTCGCCGCCGGCAGCCTTTTCACGAGCTTCTTTGTCAGTTACGACACCGTTGCTTGTTGAGATAATTGCGATGCCTAAGCCGTTTAATACCTTAGGAACATCATTAGCTTTAACGTAATTACGTAAACCAGGTTTTGAAATCCGTTTCAAACCAGAGATAACACGTTCGTTATTCTTACCATATTTCAAGAATACACGGATGATACCTTGTTTGTCGTCTTCAATCACTTCGTAATCGCGGATAAAGCCTTCGCGTTTCAAAATTTCAGAAATTTCTTTTTTCATACGTGAAGCAGGGACTTCTAATGATTCGTGATGTACCATGTTGGCATTACGAATACGTGTTAGATAGTCTGCGATTGGATCTGTCATGACCATGTGGAATTAACCTCCTTATTGACTCTTTATAATTACCAGCTTGCTTTTTTCATGCCTGGAATTTGGCCCTTATGAGCTAATTCACGGAGGCAAACCCGGCAAAGCTTAAACTTACGATATACAGAATGTGGACGTCCACAACGTTCGCAACGTGAATATTCTTGTGTTGAAAATTTTGCTGGACGATGATTCTTTACAACTAAAGATTTTTTAGCCAAGAAATTGACCTCCCTTTTTATTTAGCAAATGGCATGCCAAATTGTGTTAACAATTCGCGTGCTTCTTCGTCAGTATTTGAAGTTGTTACAATAACAACATCCAAACCACGAACGCGATCTACCTTATCATAATCGATTTCAGGGAAGATCAATTGTTCGCGTACACCTAATGTATAATTACCGCGACCATCGAATGATTTTGCACTAACACCGTGAAAATCACGAACACGAGGTAAAGATACGTTAACTAATTTATCTAAGAAATCGTACATTCTTTCGCCACGTAAAGTTACTTTAGCGCCGATTGGCATACCTTCACGTAAACGGAAACCAGCGATTGATTTCTTAGCTTTTGTGATTAATGGTTTTTGACCAGCAATCAAACCTAATTCTTCAACAGCTTTATCCAAATTCTTAGCGTTTGAAACAGCATCACCAACACCCATGTTAAGTACGATCTTTTCGATCTTAGGTACTTGCATGCTTGATGTGTAGTTGAACTTTTCGATCAACGCTGGTGTCATTTCTTTAACATATTTTTCTTTTAAACGGTTAGTCATGTAAAAAGTGCCTCCTTTCCCCAAAAGATTATTTATCGATTGATTCTCCAGTTTTCTTTGAAACGCGTACTTTCTTACCATCAATCACTTTGAAACCTACACGAGTAGCTTCGTTGGTTGATGGATCAATTAGCATAACGTTTGAAGCATCGATACTTGCCTCTGTGTCAACAATCCCACCATTAGGGTTTTGAGCATTTGGCTTAACATGCTTTTTAATGGTATTGATACCTTCAACAACAACACGGCCTTCTTTAGGCATAGCTTTGATGATTGTACCTTCTTTACCTTTATCTTTACCACTGATTACTTTAACTTTATCACCAGTTTTAACGAACATTGATATACGCACCTCCTTGGTTGTCTGTAATTATAGAACTTCAGGCGCTAAGGAAACGATCTTCATGAAATCACTGTCACGCAATTCACGTGCAACTGGCCCGAAGATACGTGTTCCTTTTGGAGTCTTGTCATCATTGATGATAACAGCAGCGTTTTCGTCGAACTTGATGTAAGAACCGTCTGCACGACGAGCACCTGACTTAGTACGAACGATAACAGCTTTGACAACTTCACCTTTTTTGACAACGCCACCTGGTGTTGCCTGTTTAATTGTTGCAACGATAACATCACCGATGTTAGCAGTCTTGCGACCTGAACCACCCAAAACTTTAATAGTTAAAATTTCGCGGGCACCGGAGTTATCAGCAACCTTAAGACGACTTTCTGATTGAATCACTTATAGGTCCTCCTTCCGTCACTTATATATATATTGAGTAACGATTTAGATAATAACTGCTTTTTCAACGACATCTAATAAACGGAACCGTTTTGTACGTGACAAAGGACGAGTTTCCATAACACGCACAACGTCGCCAACTTTTGCTTCGTTGTTGTCATCTTGTGCATAATATTTCTTTGAATATCTAACACGTTTACCATATTCAGGATGTGTTTTATAAGTTTCAACCACGACAGTAATTGTTTTATCCATTTTGTCTGAAACAACACGGCCTTGGTACACTTTACGATGGTTACGACTTTCTTCGCTCAAAGTAAATAGCTCCTTTCCATTTATTATTTGTTAAGTTCTTGTTGACGTAATACAGTTTTAATCCGTGCAATGTTCTGACGAACTTGCTTTAAGCGGGCGGTATTTTCTAATTGACCGGTAGCTTGTTGGAAACGAAGATTGAATAATTCTTCTTTGTATTGGTGTTCTTTTTCAAGCATTTCAGCAGTGGTTAATTCAATAATATCTTTAGCCTTCATTTGACTCGCCACCTACTTCCTCGCGTTTTACGATCTTAGTTTTAACTGGCAATTTATGTGATGCCAAGCGTAATGCTTCACGAGCAACTTCTTCAGAAACGCCGCCGATTTCAAACATGACTTTTTCACGTTTTACTACAGCAACCCATCCAGCAGGAGCACCCTTACCTGAACCCATTCGAACGCCGACACCTTTTGCAGTGTATGATTTGTGAGGGAAAATTTTAATCCACACTTTCCCACCACGTTTCATGTAACGAGTCATGGCAACACGAGCAGCTTCGATTTGACGGTTGGTAATCCAACTTGATTCTAAAGCTTGTAGCCCGAATTCACCAAAAGTGACTTCTTTGCCACCTTTTGCAGCACCGCGCATCTTCCCACGGAATTCACGACGATGTTTTACACGTTTAGGTACTAACATGTTTATTTCCCTCCTTTCGTATTGTTGTTGGCTTTAGCGGGTAATACTTCGCCCCGATAAATCCAAGTCTTAACTCCTAATTTACCGTAAGTAGTCATGGCTTCGTCCCATGAATAATCGATGTCTGCACGTAGCGTATGCAAAGGAACAGTTCCTTGAGCATGTGTTTCGACACGAGACATGTCAGCACCGTTCAAACGGCCGGCAACTTGAGTTTTAATACCCTTAGCACCAGCGCGCATTGTACGTTGCATAGCTTGGCGTTGAGCGCGACGGAAAGCAACACGTGCTTCCAATTGACGAGCAATGCCTTCACCTACTAAGTGAGCGTCTAAATCAGGTTTCTTGATTTCCACAATGTTGATGTGTACTTTCTTACCTGTTAAGTTGTTTAATTCTTTACGTAGATTTTCTACTTCAGAACCGCCTTTACCGATGACCATACCAGGTTTAGCAGTATGGATTGAAACGTTCACGCGATTTGCAGCGCGTTCGATTTCAATAGTAGAGACAGATGCGTCAGCTAATTTTGTGTTGATATATTTACGAATCTTAAGATCTTCGTGTAAGAATGTTGCGAAATCTTTTTCTGCATACCATTTAGCGTCCCAATCACGGATGACGCCAACACGAAAACCGGTTGGATTAATCTTTTGACCCACGCGATATCCCTCCTTATGCTTCTTTTTCTGATACAACTACAGTGATGTGACTTGTACGTTTGTTGATTGGTGATGCTGAGCCTTTAGCGCGAGGACGAAAACGTTTCAATGTTGGTCCTTCGTTAGCATAAGCTTCTGTAACGACCAAGTTTTCTGCATCTAAGTCGTAATTATGTTCTGCATTAGCGATAGCTGATTTCAAAACTTTGATTACGACTGGTGAAGCAGCTCTTGGTGTAAATTCTAAGATTGCAATTGCTTCTGCAACGCTCTTGCCTCTAATCAAGTCGACTACCATCCGTACTTTACGGGCTGCCATCCGAACTGATTTTGCGCTAGCTGTTGCACTAGTAATTTGATCTGCCATTGAGATTCATCCTCCTTTCTAGCGTGCTTTTGTTTTCTTATCGTCATTTCCATGACCATGGAAAGTTCTTGTTGGTACGAATTCACCTAATTTATGGCCTACCATATCGTCTGAGATGAAAACGGGAACGTGTTTCCGTCCGTCATAAACAGCGATTGTGTAGCCAATAAAGCTAGGGAAAATTGTCGAGCGACGGGACCAAGTCTTGATGACTTGTTTCTTTTCGCTATCGGCTTGTGCTTCAATCTTGTTGAGCAAGTGTGCGTCTGCGAATGGTCCTTTTTTCAAACTACGACTCATTATGAAACCTCCTTCGAATAAAAAGTTCAATGTGACTTATGTTTAAGCCGCATTGGCTTTAGACATGTTCAATTGGAATTGATTATCTTGATTTACGATGACGAATAATAAGTTTCTCTGAACGAGCCTTACTACTACGAGTCTTCTTACCAAGCGTCTTCTTACCCCATGGAGACATAGGAGAAGGACGACCGATTGGAGCTTTACCTTCACCACCACCATGAGGATGATCGTTAGGGTTCATTACTGACCCACGAACTGTAGGACGGATACCCATCCAACGTTTACGGCCAGCTTTACCAATCTTGATTAATTCGTGTTGACCGTTACCAACAGTACCGATCGTTGCACGACATGTAAGTAGGATCATACGTGTTTCGCCAGAAGTTAAACGAACGATAGCGTATTTGCCTTCTTTACCTAATAATTGAGCTGATGTACCAGCTGAACGAACCAATTGGCCGCCTTTACCAGGTTTTAATTCGATATTGTGGATAAGTGTACCATCAGGAATATTAGCTAATGGTAATGCGTTACCTACTTTAATATCGGCATCCACACCAGATTCAACAACCATGCCTACTTCAAGACCTTTAGGGGCGATGATGTATGCTTTGATACCATCTGGATATTGGATTAATGCAATATTTGAAGTTCTGTTTGGATCGTATTCAATTGACTTAACAGTCGCTTTGATACCATCTTTGATACGTTTGAAGTCGATGACACGGTATTTTTGCTTATGACCGCCGCCACGATGACGAACAGTGATATGACCATGTGCATTACGACCAGCAGTATGGCTTTGGGATTCCAACAACGTCTTTTCAGGGGTTGTCTTTGTGATCTCAGCAAAATCTGAGCTGGTCATATTACGACGACCATTTGTGGTTGGTTTGTACTTAATAATTCCCACGTGTATACCCTCCTATAATTATTCTATTTAAGTGTTGCTTAATCTTCGAAAATCTTGATTTCTTTTGAATCAGCAGTTAAAGTAACGATTGCTTTACGGCGTTTTTTAGTATAGCCAGCATAGCGACCTTGACGTTTTAACTTGCCACGAACGTTCATGATGTTTACGTTTTTAACGTTTACACCAAAGATTTCTTCGATTGCGTAACGCACTTGTGTTTTGTTGGCACGAACATCAACATCAAATGTGTATTTCTTGTCGTCCATTGCAGCCATTGAATTTTCAGTAACTACTGGGCGTAAAATAACATCGCGTGCTTCCATTATGCAAGCACCTCCTCAATTTTAGAAAGAGCAGCTTGAGTAAGGATTAATTTTTGGTTGCCAACAACGTCTAATACGTTGATACCATCAGCAGCTACAACGGTTACGTTAGGTAAGTTGCGAGCTGATAATGCAGCAAAATCATTTCCGTCTTCAAGTACTACCAATGCTTTAGTATTAACGTCTAACTTGTTAAGTACTTCAGCGAATTCTTTAGTCTTAGGTGCGTCAAAGTTGAATGCATCTACAACAACTAAATCATTGTCGATAACCTTTTGTGAAAGTACTGACTTGATTGCAAGACGACGTACTTTACGAGGTAATTTGTAGCTGTATGAACGAGGTGTAGGACCAAATACGGTACCACCACCACGCCATTGAGGTGAACGGATTGAGCCTTGACGAGCACGACCTGTACCTTTTTGACGCCAAGGTTTACGACCACCACCACGAACAGCTGATCTGTTCTTAACAGCGTGTGTTCCTTGTCTTAATGAAGCACGTTGCATGATGATTGCATCAAACACAACGTTTTCGTTAGGTTCGATAGCCCAGATTGAGTCGTTTAATTCAACGTTCCCATTTTGGCTACCATCTTGTTTAAATAATGTTACGTTTGCCATTGGTAAAATCCTCCCTTCTCAGATTATTTGTTACGAGCTTTAACAGCTGTTTTGATTGTAATCATTGAGTTTTTAGCACCTGGCACGTTACCTTTAACAAGGATAACGTTCTTTTCAACATCTGTACTTACAACCACAAGGTTTTGAACAGTACGTTGGTTGTTACCCATGCGTCCAGGTAATAATTTACCCTTGAAGACACGGTTGATAACAGCACCCATTGAACCAGGACGACGGTGGTAACGAGAACCGTGACCCATAGGCCCACGTGATTGTCCGTCTTTTTTAATGTTACCTTGGAAACCATGACCTTTCGTTACACCAGTAACGTCAACGACGTCGCCGGCTGCGAAAGTATCAACTTTGATTTCTGTTCCTACTTCGTAATCTCCTAATGCGACATCTCTGAATTCTCTAATGAAGCGCTTAGGAGTAGTATTTGCTTTTGCTACATGACCTTTAGCAGGTTTGTTTGACAAGACTTCACGTTTATCTTCAAAACCAACTTGGATGGCTTCATAGCCGTCTGTTTCGTTTGTTTTAACTTGTAAAACAACGTTTGGAGTTGCTTTGATAACTGTTACGGGAATTAATTCGCCGTTTTCAGTAAAGACTTGTGTCATACCTACTTTTCTACCTAAGATTCCTTTTGTGGTCATGGTAACACCTCTTTTCTAGTATTTTTAATTGGTTGGTACGAATTAAAGCTTGATTTCGATATCTACACCACTTGGTAAGTCAAGTTTCATCAATGAATCAACTGTCTTAGGTGTAGGGTTAACAATATCGATTAAACGTTTGTGTGTACGCATTTCGAATTGTTCACGTGAATCTTTATGCTTATGTGGTGAACGAAGCACTGTATAAAGTGTTCTTTCAGTTGGTAATGGGATTGGGCCAGAGATAGTAGCACCTGTTCTCTTTGCTGTTTCCACAATCTTGTCAGCTGATTGATCCAAAATACGGTGTTCGAATGCTTTCAAACGAATACGAATCTTTTGTTTTGCCATGTTTTTCCCTCCTTCGTCTATTTTAAAAGTAGACTAGCTCCGTGAAAATTTTTCCGGCACGCCCGCCCATGGCAAAGCGGCCGGGTGTGTCGCAACCTCTCACATCTTAGCTACTCGGTAATCTTTTTGACTACCATGGTGCGCACTCCTGCTATGGAAATAGCACTTTATCTATCTTACAAGATACAACCCGATAACGCAACCCTTTTTTGCTGATTTATCAAAGTTTTTCATAACATTTTCATAAATCTTGTAGCAAGCGTCATTCGTGGATTTCTAGCCATGTTTTGATACACTGAAAGCAACTTAAATCCCCTCCAGGAGGTCCTTATTATGTCCCATAACGCACTTTTGATTATCGACTATACAAATGACTTCGTTGACCCAAACGGTGCTCTGACAGCCGGCAAACCCGCTCAGCAAATCGTTCCTGTAATTATCGAATTAGCTAACCAGTTCCTAGCAGCCGGTGATTACGTCATCTTACCGACTGACTTACACGTCAAGGATGATCCATTTCATCCAGAGAGCGCCCTATTCCCACCACATAATCTAGCCAATACTTGGGGCCGTGAGTTTTACGGACCACTAGCTAGCTGGTACACCAAGCACCAAACCGATCCTCACGTCTATGCATTTGCAAAGAATCGCTATTCAGCATTTGCTAACACTAATCTGGATAATTTCTTACGCGAGCGCGAGATTGACGCGTTAACACTGACTGGCGTTTGCACCGACATTTGCGTGCTCCACACTGCAGTCTCGGCATACAACTTAAATTACCCACTAACAATTCCAGCCGCTGCTGTCGCAACTTTTACACCGAACGGGCAAGAATGGGCACTCGCGCATTTTAAAAACAGCCTCGGAGCTACAATTATCTAATTTGACTTTTAACGATCATTTGCTATCTTAAATGACGGGACAATGTACCCATTCTATATAAAGAAGATTCTTTTTATGTTAAAAACAAACACAGCAATTATGCTATCAATGGCGGTATTCGCTGCTTAGATAGCCAGTGCCGCCATTATTTCATTTAGATCATCATGAAATAACACACTGGAGGCGCATCATCATGCAAACACAACAAACAGCTTTTTTAATTTTTCAAAGCCAAGGCCATTACAAAGTCCTACTCAATCATCAAGAATTAACCGCAACAATCAGCGGTCGGTATCGCCACTTGGCAGAAAGCACTAACGACCTGCCCGTTGTCGGTGATCAAGTAACCGGCGTGATCTATGATACGGATTATTTCCAAATCCAAGGACATCTCCCCCGGCACACGCTTATTCAACGACACAACAGTAATAAGCAACAACGGATTCAAACTTTAGCGGCCAATATTGCAACGATTTTCATCGTAACATCCGCCAATCAAGAATTCAGCGAAGCGCGCTTACAACGCTATTTAACGATGGCTTGGGATAGCGGCGCAACACCGGTGATTGTTTTGAGTAAAACCGATTTAGTCAGCGACTCTGAGCTAACAACCTTTCTTGACGCCATCGCAAGTGTGACATTCGACAGCGTTCCCGTCATCACAACTGGCCAGACGGCATCAAATGTTGCAGCGACTTTCAAACCGTATTTAACAGCTGGACAATGGGTGACATTTGTCGGCTCATCCGGCGTTGGTAAATCAACCCTGATCAACCAGCTCATTAAAGAGCCTTCCGTTTTAACGAGCGGCATTCGCGCTGACGATGATAAGGGGCGCCACACAACCACCAATCGACAAGCCTATCAAACTGCTAGCGGGGCCTTCATCGTCGATACTCCTGGCATGCGCGAACTCGGCATGACAAGTAGCATGTCTAAGGCACTCAAGACAGTCTTTACTGATATTGAGACGCTCGCACAGGACTGTCGATTTAAGGATTGCCAGCATCAAAGCGAACCCAGTTGCGCCGTACGAGCCGCAATCGATGCAGGTTCATTAATGCCTGAACGGCTAGCTGATTTCAATAAACTGGCTATCGAAGCGGACTATAGTCAACTATCCGCCCGCGAAATCGAACAAGCAAAGGTTAAACGTCTGATGGGCAGTTTGAAAACACGTCCTACAAAACAAAACTAACTCAGTAAGCCGTGCCTAGAAACACAAAAAGGGAGTTACGACAAAAGTGATTTTTGTCGTAACTCCCTTTTTTGGAGAAGTTTATATGAAAAAGAGTTTGAGTTTTTTTGCCAGGGCGGTGGCAAATCGAGTTAGCGGGGATTGAACCCGCATGAACCAGTCTTAATGATCAACAAATCCTTGCGCCTTCGAAAGCAAGTCTCTATCAATCACCAGAAAACCATTCACTGTTCTTGGGAGGAATTTCAAATGGGCCGGTTCGTTTTACCATTAAACTATAACTCATTGGCGGTGCTTTACTTAGACGGATTCTTTAGGGAGGAATTGTCTAATGAAAATTCATTTAATCTTGCTTTTCAAGGTAACTTTTTCCGCCTAACTACGTGAAGACAACGATCACCTTCGTTGCTCATTATCCTCGCTATGTTATGCTCAAAAGCTAACCACCTTGAAAAGCATTTTTACCTTTTCAGATTATTTCTTGGGAGGAATTCATCTGATGTATACAGAATACCAACCAGTTATGAATTAAATATGAACTTTCATTTACGAAACTGTAAAATCGCATTTTTACGCACAAAAAAAGGACTCGTCGCAATGACGAGTCCTTTTCCAATCGAAACCAATCACTTAAGATTAGCGGCTTATTGGCCACCGTTCTTCTTGATGATTTCTTCTTGGATGCTCTTAGGAACAGCTGAGTAGTGGTCAAATACCATTGTAAATGTCCCACGACCTTGTGTAGCTGAACGTAATGTTGTCGCATAACCAAACATTTCTGACAATGGTACCATTGCATTAACGATTTGGGCATTACCACGTGCTTCCATACCTTCAACAGCACCACGACGAGCAGTTACTTGTCCCATGATATCGCCAAGATATTCTTCAGGAGCAATAACTTCAACCTTCATGATAGGTTCAAGGATTTCAGCGCCAGCTTGTTTAGCAGCGTTCTTCAATGCCATTGATGCAGCAATCTTAAATGCTGATTCATTAGAATCGACATCATGATAACTACCATCATATAACTTAGCTTTAACGTCAATCAATGGGTAACCAGCTAAGACACCGTTTGCCATTGATTCTTTCAAGCCTTGTTCAACTGATGGGATGTATTCACGAGGAACCACACCACCGACGATAGCGTCTTCGAATTCGAAGCCTTTACCTTCTTCGTTAGGTGTAAATTCAACCCAAACATCACCATATTGACCTTTACCACCGGATTGACGAACGAATTTACCTTGTGCAGATGCTTGTTTTGTGAATGTTTCACGGTAAGCAACTTGAGGTTCACCAATTTTGGCAACCACTTTAAATTCACGTCTCATACGATCAACCATGATATCCAAATGCAATTCACCCATCCCAGAAATAAGCGTTTCGCCTGTTTCATTGTTGGTTTCAGCCTTGAATGTAGGATCTTCTTCAGCAAGTTTTTGTAAAGCAAGATCTAACTTATCACGATCTTCTTTTGATTCAGGTTCAACAGAAACTTGGATAACTGGGTCAGGGAATTCCATTGATTCCAAGATTAATGGATGATCAACGTCAGTCAATGAATCACCAGTTGTTGTATTCTTCAAACCGATTGCAGCAGCGATATCCCCAGAGAATACTTCAGGAATTTCGTTACGGTGATTTGAATGCATTTGTAATAAACGACCAACACGTTCACGTTTGTCTTTAGTTGCATTCAAAATGTATGAACCAGATTGTAATGTACCAGTATAAACACGGAAGAATGTTAAACGACCAACGAATGGGTCAGTAGCAATCTTAAATGCTAAACCAGCAAATGGTTTGTCATCGCCAGCCATCAATTCAACTTCTGAATCATCTTCTGGGTTTTTAGCGTTATAAGGACGTACGTCTAATGGTGATGGTAAGTAATCTACAACACCATCCATTAACATTTGAACACCTTTATTTTTGAAAGCTGAACCAGCGAAAACTGGGAAGAATTTCAAATCGATAGTTGCTTGACGAATAGCAGCTTTCAATTCATCTTTAGAAATTTCTTCGCCTTCTAAATATTTGTCCATAATGTCGTCATTAACATCAGCAACAGCTTCAACTAATTCGGCACGACGTTTTGTAGCTTCTTCAAGGTAGTCAGCAGGTACATCAACTGTATCCCACTTAGCACCTAATTCATCTTCATCATAGATGTCAGCTTGCATTTCGATCAAATCAATAACGCCTTGGAATTCATCTTCAGCGCCGATTGGCATTTGAACAGCATGTGCATTAGCTTGTAAACGATCTTCCAATGTTGTCATTGAGTAATCGAAGTTAGCACCAAGTTTGTCCATCTTGTTAACGAAAACAATCCGGGGAACACCATAAGTAGTTGCTTGACGCCAAACATTTTCAGTTTGAGGTTCAACACCTGATTGAGCATCTAAGACAGTGATTGCACCATCTAAAACACGCAATGAACGTTCAACTTCGATTGTGAAATCAACGTGTCCTGGTGTATCAATGATATTAACTCGGTTACCTTTCCATTCAGCTGTTGTAGCAGCTGATGTAATTGTAATCCCACGTTCTTGTTCTTGTTCCATCCAGTCCATTTGTGAAGCCCCTTCGTGGGTTTCACCGATCTTATGGATTTTACCAGTGTAGTACAAGATACGTTCTGTGGTTGTTGTCTTACCAGCATCAATATGAGCCATGATACCGATATTACGCGTTTTGTCTAACGGAAATTCACGTTTGTTTGCCATAAGTGAATATTACTCCTCTCGAATATTAAGCTATATACAACAAGAGGCCATTATATGATTTGAATACATATAACAGCCAACCTTGTTAATCTTACCAGCGATAATGTGCAAATGCGCGGTTGGCATCAGCCATTTTATGTGTATCTTCACGTTTCTTAACTGCAGCACCAGTGTTATTGGCAGCATCCATGATTTCACGTGCAAGACGTTGATCCATGGTATGTTCCCCACGTAGGCGAGCATAGCTTACTAACCAGCGTAAACCTAAAGTTGTACGACGTTCTGGACGAACTTCAATTGGTACTTGGTAGTTAGAACCACCGATACGGCGAGCTTTAACTTCAAGTACTGGCATGATGTTGTTCATAGCTTCTTCGAACACTTCTAATGGTTCATTACCAGTTTCTTCTTTAATAATATCAAATGCATCGTATAAGATTGTTGACGCAGTACCACGTTTACCATCAACCATTAAGCGGTTGATTAAGCGTGAAACCAATTTAGAATTGTACATTGGATCAGGTAAAACGTCACGTTTTGCAACATAGCCTTTTCTTGGCATCCTGATAACCTCCTCAAGATATTTAAGTCCTTGAAGTAACACACAGTGTCATTTAAACTTCAATCGACTTTTTCAAATTTTTTTGTGTGTTATTTTTTAGGTCTCTTAGTACCATACTTAGAACGGCTTTGCATACGACCGTCAACACCGGCAGTATCTAAAGCACCACGGATAACGTGATAACGTACCCCAGGTAAATCCTTAACACGGCCCCCACGGATAAGAACAACACTATGTTCTTGTAGGTTATGACCAATACCAGGAATATAAGCTGTAACTTCGATTAAGTTAGATAAACGCACACGCGCATACTTACGTAAAGCAGAGTTAGGCTTTTTAGGTGTCATAGTACCCACACGAGTAGCAACCCCACGTTTTTGTGGTGCTGGATTATCTGTAGCTTTTTTCTTCATACTGTTGTAGCCAAAGTTTAATGCAGGTGCATCAGACTTTGAAGTTCTTGATTTACGACCCTTACGTACCAATTGGTTAATTGTTGGCATTTGAAGGTTCCTCCTTCCTTGATCTGAAAGTTATTTTTGAGTTTTAAGTCCACACATCCAGGTGGTTCTTTTTTTGCGATAAAAAAATGGCAACCTAGATTGCGTGGATTGTAATGCATTTTTAGACGTCAGTCAGCATGTCTGAATATCAGAAAACTTCCGTAAAAAGCACATCTACAAGAATAGCATGCACAACTACGAAAGTCAACGTGCTATAAGCCAGTTTTTCAGAAAAAGTTGCGCCCTTTTTTTGTAGTTATCATAAAGGAGATGACACGTTTGTTAATATATTTTTTAACCTTTGTTATTGGCGCGTGTTGCGCCTCTTTTTTAACTGTTTGTGCTTGGCGTTGGCCACTCGGTTTATCCATCACATGGCCTGGTTCACGGTGTGACTTCTGCCATCACGCCCTCGCTTGGTACGACTTATGTCCAATTATCAGTTACCTCATTCTCAGAGGGCACTGCCGCTATTGTGATACTCGAATCCAGCACCATTTTTTTACTAGTGAGGTTATTGGCGGCTTGTTAGCGTGTTGTTTAGCCAGTCAATATTTCACACCACAGATTGGCTATTTATTGCTTATCCTTTATTTGTTGAGCCTAGTCGATATTTTCCATACAGCTCTATACCCAGTTCCAATGGTACTGGCTTTTATGCCTTTGTTTATTGACTACTGGCCGACAAACCATTGGCTCAGTGCCCTATTGATTGGCAGCACCTTATCTGTCATCAACTACTTTTCAGATGGCATCGGTACTGGTGACATTGAATTATTGGCAATTCTTGGGTTGTGGTTTGGATTGGAGGTCACCCTATCCATGTTATTAATTGCCTGTCTCCTCTGTTTAATCAAATATCTCATTGATAGTCTCCACCATCCAGTTGTCCTCGCCTTAGTCGGACGCCGCCCAATTCCATTTGTCCCGTATATCAGCTACGGTGTCTTAATCGTTTTGTTTATTGCAAACACATAAAAAAGGGCCTCACCATGTCGGTGAGGCCCTTTAACGTGCAATTTAGAGCAACTGTTCTAAATTGGCACTCAGTTATTCTTTTGTTTCTTCTTTCATCTGTGCTTCGATGTCACTGATTGAGTAGACATTTTCTGATACAGCGCCGACTGTCTTAGGTTCCATATGACGATACTTCGCCATACCAGTACCAGCTGGGACAATCTTACCGATGATAACATTTTCTTTCAAACCAAGTAATGGATCGCTCTTACCGCGGATAGAAGCATCCGTTAAGACACGTGTTGTCTCTTGGAATGATGCGGCTGATAAGAAACTATTTGTTTCCAATGATGCTTTCGTAATACCAAGCAAGACAGGACGACAAGTAGCAGGTACGCCACCGCTAATTAAGGTTTCGTGGTTACGGTCTGTAAATTCACTAATATCCATTAATGTACCAGGTAAGATTTCTGTATCACCCGGATCCATGACACGGACTTTACGTAGCATTTGACGGACCATAACTTCAACGTGTTTATCGCCGATTTCAACACCTTGCATACGGTAAACTTTTTGAACTTCATGCAAGAGGTAGTTTTCAGTTGATAAGACGTCACGGACTTTAATTAATTGTTTAGGATCAACAGAACCACCCGTTAACTTAGAACCACGACGAACCATGTCGCCTTCGTTAACGATGACGTTGGCTGTGTAAGGCACACTATATGAACGTGTATCTGTTTCACCTTGAACAGTGATTTCACGTGTATGTTCTGCAGGGTTTTCTTCCACCGCAACAACTTCACCAGTTACTTCAGTGATTGTTGCAAGCCCCTTAGGATTACGCGCTTCGAAAATTTCTTGGATACGAGGCAAACCTTGAGTGATATCTTCACCGCCGGCAACCCCACCGGTATGGAAGTTACGCATGGTTAATTGCGTACCAGGTTCACCGATTGATTGAGCTGCGACTGTTCCGACTGCTTCACCAACTTCAACTTCTTCGCCGTTGGCCATGTTACGACCGTAACATTTTTTGCAGACACCGTGTTTTGTGTTACATGTGAAGACAGAACGAATTGTGACTTCTTCAACACCGGCATCAACAACAGCTTGAGCAAGTTGTTCATCCATTAATTGGTTACGTTGAACCATCACTTCACCCGTTGTTGGATTAACAATGGTCTTCATTGCACAACGACCAACAAGACGGTCATACAATGGTTCGATTAATTCATTACCTTCGCGAATTGAGTGAATGAGAAGACCGCGATCAGTCCCACAATCTTCTTCACGAATGATAACGTCTTGAGCAACATCAACTAAACGACGTGTTAAGTAACCAGAATCGGCAGTCTTAAGCGCCGTATCAGTCATCCCTTTACGGGCACCATGGGTAGACATAAACATTTCCATGACAGAGAGGCCTTCACGGAAGTTTGATGTAACAGGAACTTCCATCATCCCACCATTAGGAGCAGCCATCAACCCACGCATACCAGCAAGTTGCGTAAAGTTAGAGATGTTACCACGAGCACCAGAATCAGACATCATTGAGATTGGGTTTGTTGGATCAAACGAATCTGTGAGTCGTTGTTGGATATCGTCTTTAGCATCGTTCCAGATTTCAATAACGCGCGCATGGCGTTCTTCATCTGTAATCAACCCACGACGGAATTGTTTAGAAACCGTTGTGACTTTCTTATGGGCTTCATCAACAATTTCTTGTTTTTCAGGTAATTGAGGAACATCGGCAACCCCAACTGTTAAACCAGCATGGGTCGCTTGAACGTAGCCTAAGGTCTTCATATCATCCAATAAGTCAGATGTCCGTTGAACCTTATATACCTTGAAGACTTGCGCGATGATATCACTTAAGAAGCCTTTCTTAAATGGTAAAATCACTGGGGCACTTGAGAGGTAGTCATGAATATCTTCACCGTTATCGATGAAGTATTTATCTGGCACACCATTCATCAAGTTATCTGTTGTTGGTTCGTTCAAATATGGGAAGCCAGTTGGCATGATTTCGTTGAACATCACTTTACCAACACTTGTTACCATAATCTTGTGGCGTTGTTCGTCAGGGAATGGACGATTATCCATATCAACAACTGACAAACCAATCCGACTGTGTAAATGAACGTGACCTGTTTGATAAGCCATTAAAACTTCGTTTGTATCTTTGAAGATCATGCCTTCGCCGAGACTACCTTTTTGTTCAAGCGTTAAGTAGTAGTTCCCTAAAACAACGTCTTGAGAAGGTGTAACGATTGGTTTACCATCTTTTGGTGCCAAAATATGGTGAGCGGCAAGCATTAACATTCTTGCTTCTGCTTGTGCTTCATCAGATAAAGGTACGTGGATCGCCATTTGATCCCCATCGAAATCGGCATTGTAAGCTTCACAAGCTAATGGATGAAGACGGATTGACTTACCATCAACCAGGATTGGTTCGAATGCTTGGATACCAAGTCTATGCAATGTAGGTGCTCGGTTCAATAGAACTGGGCGTTCCTTGATGACATCTTCTAAAACATCCCAAACATCGTCATCTTGACGATCAATTTTACGTTTTGCATTTTTAATGTTTGAAGCCATATCGCGTTTCACTAATTCGTGCATGACGAATGGTTTGAACAATTCAAGTGCCATTTCACGTGGTAATCCACATTGATAGAACTTCAATGTAGGACCAACATCGATAACGGAACGACCAGAATAATCGACACGTTTACCAAGTAAGTTTTGACGGAAACGACCTTGTTTCCCTTTCAACATGTGTGAAAGAGACTTCAATGGACGGTTACCAGGTCCAGTAACTGGACGGCCACGACGACCATTATCAATCAAAGCATCAACGGCTTCTTGTAACATCCGTTTTTCGTTTTGAACGATGATGCTTGGTGCCATCAAGTCTAACAAACGTTTCAAACGGTTGTTACGGTTGATCACACGACGGTACAAATCATTCAAATCAGATGTGGCAAAACGGCCACCTTCCAATTGAACCATCGGACGTAAATCTGGTGGAATAACTGGAATAGCATCCATAACCATCCATTCAGGGTTATTCCCTGATTTACGGAAGGCATCTAAGATGTCCAAACGACGGATAGCACGCGTTCTCTTTTGACCTTGTGCTGACTTCAAGTCTTCCTTTAATTCAGCAACTTCGCCTTCAAGATCAACGTCACGTAACAATTCTTTGATGGCTTCAGCACCCATCTTAGCGTTAAAACGATTACCGTATTCATCTAATTTTTCACGATATTCACGTTCGGTCATCAGTTGTTTCTTTTCTAAGGCTGTATCGCCTGGATCAATCACAACGTATGATGCGAAGTAAATAATTTCTTCCAATGCACGAGGGCTCATGTCTAAGACAAGACCCATCCGGCTAGGAATCCCTTTAAAGTACCAGATATGTGTTACTGGTGCTGCAAGTTCGATATGTCCCATGCGTTCGCGACGCACTTTTGAACGTGTAACTTCAACGCCACAACGATCACAGACAATTCCTTTATAACGAATTCGTTTGTACTTACCACAAGCACATTCCCAATCTTTCGTAGGTCCGAAGATTCGTTCATCAAAAAGGCCATCACGTTCAGGTTTTAAAGTACGGTAGTTGATTGTTTCTGGCTTTTTAACTTCACCATACGACCAACTACGGATTTTATCTGAAGATGCTAAACCAATTTGCATACTTTCAAACTTATTGACATCTATCAAAGGGCCGACCTCCTCATAATTTATAGCACGCTTTATTCAGCAGATGGATCTACTGCATCAGCATTTGCTGCTTGTGCTTTTTCAGCTTCTTCTTGTGCCTTTTTGGCTTCTTGTTCTTTAGCGTATTTAGATAATGCATCGATGTTTTCGATATCATCATCATCGTCCATATCGCGTAATTCAATTTCTTGATTATCGATATCCAAGACCTTCATATCCAAGCCAAGTGATTGTAATTCTTTAACCAATACTCGGAATGATTCCGGAACACCTGGTTTTGGAATTGGTTCACCCTTAACGATTGCTTCGTATGTCTTCACACGACCAACAACGTCATCAGACTTGTAAGTTAAGATTTCTTGTAAGGTATAAGCGGCACCGTAAGCTTCAAGAGCCCAAACTTCCATTTCACCGAAACGTTGGCCACCAAATTGAGCTTTACCACCCAATGGTTGTTGCGTAACAAGTGAGTAAGGTCCGATTGAACGTGCATGGAGTTTATCGTCAACCATGTGGGCTAGTTTCATGTAGTACATGACACCAACTGACACACGTGTATCGAATGGTTCACCGGTCCGACCATCATAAAGAATGCTCTTACCATCAGAAGGCATGTTTGCTTCTCGAACAGCGTCCCATAAATCTTTATCTTGCGCACCATCAAAGACTGGTGTTGCAACATGGATGCCTAAGTTTCTAGCAGCCATCCCAAGATGTAATTCAAGAACTTGTCCGATATTCATACGAGAAGGCACACCCATGGGACTCAATAAGATATCAACTGGGGTACCATCTGGCATGTATGGCATATCTTCTTCAGGAACAACGATTGAAACAGTCCCTTTGTTACCATGACGACCAGCCATCTTATCGCCGACTTGGATCTTACGTTTTTGTGTAATGTAAACACGAACCATCATGTTAACACCTGGTGACAATTCATCGCCAGCTTCACGCGTAAAGATCTTAACGTCCTGGATAATCCCGCCGCCACCATGAGGTACTTTCAATGATGTATCGCGAACTTCGCGAGCCTTTTCACCGAAAATAGCGTGCAATAAGCGTTCTTCGGCTGATAATTCTGTCACACCCTTAGGCGTTACCTTACCAACTAAAATGTCGCCATCTTTGACTTCAGCACCAACACGGACAATCCCGAATTCGTCAAGATCCTTCAATGAATCTTCACCAACGTTAGGAATTTCGCGTGTGATTTCTTCAGGTCCAAGTTTTGTATCACGAGCTTCTGATTCGTATTCTTCAATATGGATTGAAGTATATAAATCTTCTTTCACTAAACGTTCTGAAAGAACGATCGCATCTTCGTAGTTATACATATTCCAAGTCATGAAAGCAATCAATGGGTTTTGACCTAAGGCTAATTCACCTTTTTCCATAGCTGGTCCATCAGCGATAATTTCATCAACATCAACGTGATCGCCTTTTGCAACGATTGGACGTTGGTTGTAGTTCTTACCAGCATTTGAACGACGGAATTTCATTAATTCGTACGTATCTAATGAGCTGTCTTCACGACGAACGCGAATCACTTTCGCATCAACGTATTCAACAGTTCCGGCATGTTGTGCTAATAAAGCAATCCCTGAATCGTGGGCTGCTTTATATTCCATCCCTGTCCCAACAAGTGGTGCATGTGGGTCAACTAATGGCACAGCTTGACGTTGCATGTTAGCACCCATCAAGGCACGGTTTGAATCATCATTTTCCAAGAAAGGAATGCAGGCCGTAGCGACAGCAACTACTTGCTTAGGCGAAACGTCCATGTAATCTAACTTGTCGATTGAAGTTTCAATATTGTCATCTTTGTAACGTGCTAAAACAGTATCATCAACGAATGAACCATCATCGTTTAATGGTGAGTTGGCTTGCGCAATGACATAGTTATCTTCTTCGTCGGCTGTTAAATAGTCGATCTTATCAGTAACATCATGCGTATCCCAACTAACACGGCGATATGGTGTTTCGATGAAGCCGTAACGGTTAACAACAGCGTAACTAGCCAAACTGTTAATCAAACCGATATTAGGGCCTTCAGGGGTTTCGATTGGGCACATACGACCATAATGGGTATAGTGAACATCTCGAACTTCATAACCGGCACGGTCACGAGTCAAACCACCAGGTCCTAAGGCAGATAGACGACGTTTATGCGTCAATTCGCCAAGGGGATTGGTTTGATCCATGAATTGTGACAATTGTGATGAACCAAAGAATTCCTTAATTGAGGCAACAACTGGGCGAATATTGATCAATTGTTGTGGTGTCACGGTGCTTGTGTCTTGGATTGACATCCGTTCACGAACCACACGTTCCATCCGTGATAAACCAATTCGGAATTGGTTTTGTAACAATTCACCAACTGAACGAATCCGACGATTCCCTAAATGATCAATATCATCCGTTGAACCGAGACCTTCTTGTAAGTTAAAGAAGTAGTTCATTGAAGCGATGATATCAGCAGGAATAACATGCTTAATCTTGGCATCGATATGACCGTTACCGATTAAGTTGATTTCTTTATCAGGTGTTTTTTGTGAGTACACTTTGATCACTTGGAGTGTCATTGGTTCTGGTAAGACACCTTCATCAGATGGTTGGTAAGTAACCGTCTTGAAGTCTTCTTTGTCTAAGTATGGTGCCAAAGCATCCATCACTTGACGATCAACAACTGTATCTTTAGCAGCAATCACTTCACCAGTATCGGGATCAGCAAGTGTTTCAGCTAATGTTTGACCCAATAAACGCGTCTTTAAGCTTAATTTCTTGTTGATCTTGTAACGACCAACAGCAGCTAAATCATAACGTTTAGCATCGAAGAAACGTGCATAAAGTAATGAACGTGAGCTATCAGCTGTCTTCGGTTCGCCTGGGCGAAGTCTTTCGTAGACATCCTTCAAAGCTTCTTCTGTTCTTGAGTCGTCAGTATTCTTATGGATATCTTTTTCTAACGTCAACATTAATGAATCGTTGTCACCTAAGATATCGATAATTTCTTGATCAGAACCGTAACCTAAAGCACGAACTAAAACAGACATTGGAATCTTACGTGTCCGATCGATCCGAACATATGCAATATCCTTAGCATCTGTTTCAAATTCTAACCATGCACCCCGGTTAGGAATGACAGTTGTACCATAAGTTGTGCGGCTGTTTTTATCAACAGCGCTGTTGAAATAAACGCCTGGTGAACGAACTAATTGAGAAACAATTACCCGTTCAGCACCGTTGATGATGAAAGTCCCTTGGTCAGTCATCAATGGGAAGTCCCCAAAGAAAACGTCTTGAGATTTAATTTCACCAGTTTCATGGTTTGTTAATTTCAAAGTAACGTGTAATGGTGCTGAGTAGTTGGCATCATGTTGTCTAGCTTCTTCAACCGTGTATTTAGGTTCAAGAAGTTGGTAATCAACGAATTCTAATGATAAGTTACCAGCAAAATCGTCAATTGGCATAATGTCATCAAACATTTCACGAAGCCCTTCGTCTAAAAACCATTGATAGGAATTAGATTGGATCTCGATCAAGTTTGGTAGTTCTAGCACTTCTTTAATCCGTGCGTAGCTTCTACGAGTACGATGTTTACCGTAATTCACTAAGTGTCCTGCCAAATTGTTCACCCCTCTATAAGTTTTCCGCAGCCTCATTGTTACAAAAATATGACAAATGTTAAGAAAATATTACATCGCCATTTTTTGGTAATTTTGAGCAGAAAAAAAACA
Organism: Latilactobacillus curvatus JCM 1096 = DSM 20019; assembly: GCF_004101845.1. Lineage (NCBI taxonomy): Bacteria > Bacillati > Bacillota > Bacilli > Lactobacillales > Lactobacillaceae > Latilactobacillus > Latilactobacillus curvatus. The sequence continues at coordinate 1,369,481 of NZ_CP026116.1, forward strand.
AAAACAGTTATTTTAAGCTGAATAAATCAGACTAACTATTTTTGTTTTTCATGAATACCGTGCTGGACAATAGATCAGCACAATAAATTTTTCTACGGATTTTCGCAGTTACTGTATAATATACTTCTTTTACTACTAAAAGTCAATAATCTGCCTCGGGTTATTCATCCCTTAATTTAGCGTCCATAATGTTCTTTTACTTCCATATAATAGCCCGACTTTTCTGCACATTCAATTGGCGCTAAAATAGCTCGATTGGCACAATAAGCAGCCATACAATCTTCAAGCCCCTCACGGAATCATTTACAAACTCGCGACTTATCATTTACGTTTTTTACACGAATTAGCGGTCAATCTTTACACGACGTCTCTATACTGAACTTGTACCCTTAAATCAGTCCTCAGGAGGAATCATTATGAAACGCATTAGTATGGCATTACTCACAGTTGGTGCGGCCGCTCTTTTATTAGCTGGTTGTCAAGGCCAATCAAAAAGTGCAAGTCAAAGCCAGGATCAAGGCGCTAAAATTACTGCAGTTGGTTCGACAGCCCTTCAACCCCTTGTTGAACAAGCTGGCGATCAATATCAAAAGGATAACCCTAAAGTCAACGTCACCGTTCAAGGTGGCGGTTCAGGAACTGGTTTAACCCAAATTAGTGGTGGCAACGTCACAATCGGTAACTCGGACATCTTCGCTGAAGAAAAAGATGGTATCGATACTAAGAAACTGGTTGATCACAAAGTTGCTGTGGTTGCAATCGCACCCGTTGTTAATAAAAAGTTAGGCATCAAAAATTTAACCAGTGCACAATTGCTAGGCATCTTTAAAGGCGAAATCACAAACTGGCAAACCGTTGGTGGTCCTAACGAAAAAATCACCGTTATCAACCGGGCCCAAGGAAGTGGGACACGTCAAACGTTTGAAAAATTAGGTCTTAAAACCGACAAAGTTGTTACCAGCCAAGAACAAGATTCCTCTGGGACTGTTCAAAAAATCGTCGAACAAACGCCAGGCGCTATCAGTTACCTCGCCTTCCCATACATCAAAGGTAACTTGCAAGCCGTTAAGTTAAACGACGTTGAGCCTACCGAAAAGAACGTTTCAACCAATGCATGGCCAATCTGGTCTTACGAACATATGTATACTAAGGGCGCACCTAACTATCAAACAGCCCGTTTCATCCACTTCATCCAATCAAAAGACATTCAAAAGACAATCGTCCCTAAACTGGGCTACATCCCAATGACGCAAATGAAAGTTGAGCGCCACGTTGATGGCACCATCCAAGATCAATAGTTTCCAGAAGTCGCGCTAAACTGCGCGACTTTTTAATTGGTATATACTAATAAAAAGCTTTTAAACAAAGTAATTTGCATTTATATTTATGATTGGTATAATCGAACTATTAGTTTATCAAAGGAGTTTGGCGAATGATTAACAATAAAATGAAAACGTTATCCGAAAAATACCCCACTAAAATGGCAATTACTTCCGAAATCATCAACTTAAAGGCCATCTTGAACCTCCCCAAACCCACTGAAGCCTTCATGAGTGATTTACATGGCGAATATGATGCCTTCCAGCATCTCATTCGCACTGGCGCAGGGAATCTCCGGCAAAAAATTGCAGAGGTCTTTTCCGGTGAAATGACTGAAGACACAATGCAGGCGTTCGCTTTTTTAGTTTACTACCCAACCGAGCGGCTTGCACTCAAACACGCACAACTATCTGCTAGCGAACTCGATCAGTGGTACCTCACCACTTTTAAACGGTTAATCGACCTCTTAAAATTTGTCTCCACAAAATACACACGCTCAAAAGTCCGTAAAGCAATGGCGCCCGATTTCGTCTACATTACCGAAGAATTAATGTACGGCGATGTAGCTAACAGCGATAAGAAACGCTACTTCCAAGAAATCACGACGTCCATCATTTCGATGGGCCAAGCCGATGCCTTAATTATCGCCACCAGTCATACGATTCAACGACTAGTGGTTGATCATTGGCATATCATCGGTGACATTTACGATCGTGGGCCGCGTCCCGATCTGATTGTCGAACAACTCACCAAGCTCCCCGCGGTTGATATTCAGTGGGGCAATCATGATATTCTCTGGTTCGGCGCCGCTAGCGGTTCTCAACTATGTATGCTCAACCTTTTACGCATTTGCGCACGCTACAATAATTTAGCCATCATCGAGAAAGCTTACGGAATTGACCTTAGCGAACTGGTTCAGTTTGCCCAACGAACTTATCAGCCCAATCCCGCCTTCGAACCAAAGGTTGCTGCCAATCAACACGCAATCTCAACAGCTGAAAAGAAAAGCATCAACCAAGTGCACCAAGCCATCGCCATCATGCAGTTTAAGTTGGAACAAACCGTGATTAAACGCAATCCTGATTTCAAAATGGACCACCGCTTAACCCTCAGCCATGTTGACTTTGAACAGCAGACAATTCATCTAAATGGTCATAACTATCCACTTGATAACACCTGCTTTCAAACAGTCGACCCCACACACCCAGAAATATTAACTTCCGATGAAGCAGCCATTGTTACATCATTGCTAAACACGTTTACCCACTGCCAAAAACTACGCAAGCATCTCCGTTTTTTAATCGACAACGGTAACATGTACCAACTCTACAACCAGAACCTCCTTTTTCACGGCTGTATTCCAGTTGATGAAGCCGGCAACTTCCTCACGCTAACCCTCGCTAACCGACAATACGCTGGTAAATCATTACTCGACTTCTTCGATCACCAAATTCGAACGAGCTTCGACCACCCGCTCAATCAAGATAATTTATCCACCGATTTACTCTGGTACCTGTGGACAGGACCGCTCTCCCCACTATTTGGCAAGAATGCGATGACGACCTTCGAACGCTACTTCAGCGCCGACCCCGTTTTACACGAAGAAAAGAAGAACGCATATTACCAACTCCGCCATCAGGAAGACTTCATTGAGAAACTCTTGTTGGAGTTTGGCTTAACGCCAGAAACGGGGCACATTCTCAATGGTCACACACCTGTCAAAAAAGGCCACAATCCAATCATGGCTAATCGCAAAATGATCGTGATTGATGGCGGCTTTTCAAAAGCTTATCACCACACAACTGGCATTGGTGGCTTTACGCTCCTGTACAATTCGTATGGAATGCAGTTAGTCACCCATCAGCCGTTCACCACACGAGCCAATGCAATTGCCAAGATGCAAGACATTATTTCCACGCGTCGAGTGATTGATCAAGTTAGTCAACGTCAACGTGTCAGTCAAACGAATATCGGCGCTGCGATTAAAACTGAAATTGAACAGCTCACGACCCTTTTAGGGCAAAAAAATAAGGTGTCAGACCAATTGGTCTGACACCTTATTTACGTTTAAACAGTTACTTTATCAGTCTTACTGGTAATGGTAATTTTACCTTTAGTTGCGCCAATTGTCACCGGTACACCCATCGTAATCTCGCCAGCAAGCAACGCTTCACTCAACTGATCTTCTACTTGGGTTTGTAGCGCCCGTCGAATTGGTCGTGCCCCATATTCAGGATCGAACCCAGCTTTGGCAACAACATCCATCGCTGCAGCTGTCATCTTGATTTGAATCCCTTGTTCCGCTAAACGGCCCAAGACATTCTTCGCCATAATCTTCACGATTTCGCGCAATTCAGGTTGTGTTAAGGAATGGAAGACAACCGTTTCGTCAATTCGGTTTAAGAATTCTGGACGGAAAGCTTTCTTCAATTCTTCCATAATGCGCCCTTGCATTGCTTTATAATCAGCAGTTACATCTTTAACCCCGAACCCAACGGATTTATCATCACGTAAGGCTGTCGCACCTAAGTTTGATGTCATAATCATGATCGTATTACGGAAATCAACCTTACGTCCTTTTGAATCGGTTAAATAGCCGTCATCCAAGACTTGCAACAAGATATTGAAGATATCAGGGTGGGCCTTTTCAACTTCATCAAATAAAATGACGGAATATGGTTTATTGCGGACCTTTTCTGTTAATTGGCCGCCTTCTTCGTAGCCGACATAGCCAGGGGCCGCCCCAACTAAACGGCTCGTGCTGTAACGTTCCATATATTCAGACATATCAACCCGAATCAAGTTGTCTTCAGAACCAAACATAGCTTCCGCCAATGCTTTGGCTAACTCTGTCTTACCAACCCCGGTTGGGCCTAAGAACATAAATGAACCAATTGGTCGTTTTGGATCTTTCAAACCACTGCGCGCACGACGAATTGCACGTGAAACGGCAGAAATGGCTTCTTCTTGGCCAACAACCCGTTTATGCAAGACTTTTTCAAGTTGCATGAGACGTTCGCTTTCTTTGCGTTGCAACTGAGTAACAGGCACACCGGTCCATTGCGCAACCACTTGAGCGATGTCTTCAGCAGTCACTTGAATGTCACTGCGAACACCGTTTTCTTGTTCGGCAGCTTGTAACTTGGCAATCTTGGCCTTAGTGGTTACTTCTTGCTCATGAATCGTCGCCGCTTTTTCAAAATCTTGCGCGCGAACAGCGGCTTCTTTATCGTCATTTAAAGTTTGTAGTTTTTGTTCTAATTTATCCAACGGTGTCTTCTGGTTAACAGCATCCAAGCGCACTTTAGCCGTCGCTTCATCCATTAAATCGATTGCCTTATCCGGTAAGAATCGGTTCGTGATGTAGCGATTTGATAAGGCAACCGCTTCATGTAAAGCTTCATCTGAAATTGCAATCCCATGATGAGCTTCATAACGTGGACGTAATCCCTTTAAGATTTGTTCCGCATCTTCTGGCGTTGGTTCATTGACCGTGACGGTCGCGAATCGCCGCTCTAAAGCTGCATCTTTTTCAATGTACTTTTGATATTCATCTAAAGTCGTCGCACCAATTAATTGTAATTCACCACGCGCTAATGCTGGTTTCAAGAGATTAGAAGCATCAATTGCCCCTTCAGCGCCACCTGCACCAATGAGGGTGTGTAATTCATCAATAAAGAGAATCACTTGCCCATCTGCATAGATTTCATCGATAATCTTCTTCAAACGATCTTCGAATTCACCACGATACTTTGTCCCAGCAACCAATGACCCCATGTCGAGCATCATGAGCCGCTTTTGCTGCATGTCACTTGGCACATCGCCATTGACGATGCGTTGCGCAAAACCTTCAGCAATCGCTGTCTTACCGACACCAGGTTCACCAACTAAGACGGGATTATTCTTCGAACGCCGGGCTAAAATCTGCACAAGTCGCCGAACTTCTTCATCACGACCCACGACCGGATCAATTTGATTGTCACGAGCAAGTTGTGTTAAATCGCGCGCTAATTGGTTCAACGTTGGTGTCCCAGCTTGATCGGCATTATTCTTAGCTGCTTTAGCCCGTTTTTTAGCGGTTGCCGTATCCACACCCATCTTTTGAAGTAGTAGTTGGCGTGTTTTAGCTAAACTAAGTCCTAAGTTCAATAAGATCCGCGCAGCGATAATATCATCATCACGTAAAAGTGCTAATAATAGGTGTGCTGTGCCAATTTTAACCGAATTAGCTTGTTGCGCTTCAACCCGAGCAATATCGAGTACTTGTTTGGCTTTGGGCGAATATGGTAAATAACCGCCAATGCCAGAAGCGATTACAGCATCGCCATATCCGGTTAAGCGTTCAATTTCTTCAAGGACATCGGTCGAATTGACACCTAATTCGCGTAAGGTAGTCCCAGCAATTCCCTCATTTTCTAATACGATTGCTAATAGGAGATGTTCCGTTCCTAGTGCATGGTGATTAAATTTCTTTGCTTGTTCTTGTGCCATCATTAAGACGTTTTTTGCACTTGGTGTAAATAGATTATTCATGGATAATCCCCCACTCTTTACTTAATTTCATATCGTAGTCGTTCTAACACTGCAACTAGAATCTGTGCTCGAAGCTGCTCTTCTAATTGTTTATTATTAACCGCTAATGTCTGTGGACTCGTTGCCGCGAGTATCAAATTGCCTTCCTTTTGCGAAAGAATTTGTTCATCATATAGTTTCTGGATAATGGCTAAGGTGTCCGCCTGGGAAATCTGCGTATCAACATTTTCAATTAACGCTTCTAAAAAGTCCCGATCATCGAGAAATTGAACCTTGACGATCCGAATATAACCACCGCCGCCACGTTTACTATTCACGACATAACCGCGCTGCTCAGTGAACCGCGTATTAATCACATAGTTAATTTGGGACGGCACACAATTAAAAAGCTTAGCAATTTCGGAGCGTCTAATTTCGATTTGTTCATTGTCAGCCAGTATCTTTTTTAGATAGGCTTCAATAATATCCGAGATGTTCTGACTTTGCAAACATATCAGCCCCTTCATTTAGTCTTCTGCGTTTTTCAGTGTCAAAAGTTTAACTTTGACTAACGTTGACTATTATTATAACGATTATCAGTACAAAATGAAAGTTTACTGACTTTTAGTAGCTAATCAATTGGACGCACAAAAAAAGACTTGTCATCAACAAGTCTTTGAGAGTCGGGAAAACAAGATTTGAACTTGCGACCCCTACGTCCCGAACGTAGTGCTCTACCAAGCTGAGCTACTTCCCGGAAACTATTTTATTACGGGTACAAAAAAAGCGGAAGACGGGATTCGAACCCGCGACCCCCACCATGGCAAGGTGATGTTCTACCACTGAACTACTTCCGCATTTTTTATTAATATTTTTGTATCCAGTCGGGAAAACAGGATTCGAACCTGCGACCCCCTGGTCCCAAACCAGGTGCTCTACCAAGCTGAGCTATTTCCCGTTATATGCACCCAGTAGGAGTCGAACCTACAACCTTCTGATTCGTAGTCAGACACTCTATCCAGTTGCGCTATGGGTGCATTTTTCATTATGATGCCGAGGACCGGAATCGAACCGGTACGGTAGTCACCTACCGCGGGATTTTAAGTCCCGTGCGTCTGCCAGTTCCGCCACCCCGGCTTAATCATAATGAAAGCGGAAGACGGGATTCGAACCCGCGACCCCCACCATGGCAAGGTGATGTTCTACCACTGAACTACTTCCGCATCTTAATGCCGACTAGACGATTCGAACGCCCGACCCTCTGATTACAAATCAGATGCTCTACCAACTGAGCTAAGTCGGCATAATAAGATAACTTTCATTGAATATTCAATTGAATGCGGGTGAAGGGACTTGAACCCCCACGTCTATATAGACACTAGAACCTAAATCTAGCGCGTCTGCCAATTCCGCCACACCCGCATTTTGGCGTGTAACTTGGCCGATGAGTCGTGACAGGCTCGAACTGTCGACCCTCTGATTAAAAGTCAGATGCTCTACCAACTGAGCTAACGACTCAATGGAGGTTACAGGGCTCGAACCTGTGACCCTCTGCTTGTAAGGCAGACGCTCTCCCAACTGAGCTAAACCTCCATCAATAAAAAGCGCGGCAACGTCCTATCCTCGCAGGTAGTTTCCCACCAACTACTATCGGCGCTAAGAAGCTTAACTTCTGTGTTCGACATGGGAACAGGTGTATCCTTCTTGCTATCGCCACCACACTATTTTGTGCTTGCGCACTGAGAAGAACTTCGTTCTCTCAAAACTGCATAATAAGTAATATTTCATTTCAAAAGCCTAACATTGCACCTTTGGTTAAGTCCTCGACCGATTAGTACTAGTCCGCTCCATACATCGCTGTACTTCCACTCCTAGCCTATCTACCTGATCATCTTTCAGGGGTCTTACTTCCATAAAGGAATGGGAAATCTCATCTCGAGGGGGGCTTCACACTTAGATGCTTTCAGCGTTTATCCCGTCCATACATAGCTACCCAGCGATGCGCCTGGCGGCACAACTGGTACACCAGAGGTATGTCCATCCCGGTCCTCTCGTACTAAGGACAGCTCCTCTCAAATTTCCTGCGCCCGCGACGGATAGGGACCGAACTGTCTCACGACGTTCTGAACCCAGCTCGCGTACCGCTTTAATGGGCGAACAGCCCAACCCTTGGGACCGACTACAGCCCCAGGATGCGATGAGCCGACATCGAGGTGCCAAACCTCCCCGTCGATGTGGACTCTTGGGGGAGATAAGCCTGTTATCCCCAGGGTAGCTTTTATCCGTTGAGCGATGGCCCTTCCATACGGAACCACCGGATCACTAAGTCCGACTTTCGTCCCTGCTCGATTTGTCAATCTCACAGTCAAGCTCTCTTATACCTTTACACTCTACGAATGATTTCCAACCATTCTGAGAGAACCTTTGAGCGCCTCCGTTACACTTTAGGAGGCGACCGCCCCAGTCAAACTGCCCACCTGACACTGTCTCCCGCCACGCTAAGTGGCGCGGGTTAGAGTGGTCATACAGTTAGGGTAGTATCCCACCAACGCCTCCATCGAAACTAGCGTTCCGATTTCTACGGCTCCTACCTATCCTGTACAAACTGTACAAACACTCAATATCAAGCTACAGTAAAGCTCCATGGGGTCTTTCCGTCCTGTCGCGGGTAACCCGCATCTTCACGGGTATTATAATTTCACCGAGTCTCTCGTTGAGACAGTGCCCAAATCATTACGCCTTTCGTGCGGGTCGGAACTTACCCGACAAGGAATTTCGCTACCTTAGGACCGTTATAGTTACGGCCGCCGTTTACTGGGGCTTCAATTCTGGGCTTCGCTTACGCTAACTCATCCTCTTAACCTTCCAGCACCGGGCAGGCGTCAGCCCCTATACGTCATCTTTCGATTTTGCAGAGACCTGTGTTTTTGATAAACAGTTGTTTGGGCCTATTCACTGCGGCTGACCTGACGGTCAGCACCCCTTCTCCCGAAGTTACGGGGTCATTTTGCCGAGTTCCTTAACGAGAGTTCACTCGCTCACCTTAGGATATTCTCCTCGACCACCTGTGTCGGTTTACGGTACGGGTAGTTTATTTCTCACTAGAAGCTTTTCTTGGCAGTGTAACATCAGGAACTTCGCTACTTAATTTCGCTCCCCATCACAACTTGTCCTTAAAGAATCAAGCATTTCACTCAACTCAAGACTTGTTGCTTAGACACACATTTCCAGTCGTGTGCATTCCTTAGCTTCCTGCGTCCCTCCATCGTTCAAACAAAATAAACTAGTACAGGAATCTCAACCTGTTGGCCATCGACTACGCCTTTCGGCCTCGCCTTAGGTCCCGACTAACCCTGGGAGGACGAGCCTTCCCCAGGAAACCTTAGTCATACGGTGGATCAGATTCTCACTGATCTTTCGCTACTCATGCCGGCATTCTCACTTCTAAGCGCTCCACTAGTCCTTACGATCTAGCTTCATCGCCCTTAGAACGCTCTCCTACCGCGGACACTTACGTGTCCACCCACAGTTTCGGTATTATGTTTAGCCCCGGTACATTTTCGGCGCAGCGGCACTCGACTAGTGAGCTATTACGCACTCTTTAAATGGTGGCTGCTTCTGAGCCAACATCCTAGTTGTCTGTGCACCGCCACATCCTTTTCCACTTAACATAAATTTTGGGACCTTAACTGGTGATCTGGGCTGTTTCCCTTTCGACTACGGATCTTATCACTCGCAGTCTGACTCCCGGAACTAAATCAATGGTATTCGGAGTTTATCTGAATTCAGTAACCCATGACGGGCCCCTAGTCCAAACAGTGCTCTACCTCCATGATCCAATATTCCGAGGCTAGCCCTAAAGCTATTTCGGAGAGAACCAGCTATCTCCAAGTTCGATTGGAATTTCACCGCTACCCACACCTCATCCCCGCCATTTTCAACTGACGTGGGTTCGGTCCTCCAGTGTGTTTTACCACACCTTCAACCTGGACATGGGTAGGTCACTTGGTTTCGGGTCTACATCTATATACTCACTCGCCCATTTCAGACTCGCTTTCGCTACGGCTCCAGCTTTTCACTTTAACCTCGCATATAAACGTAACTCGCCGGTTCATTCTACAAAAGGCACGCCATCACTCATTAACGAGCTTTGACTAATTGTAGGCACACGGTTTCAGGATCTATTTCACTCCCCTTCCGGGGTGCTTTTCACCTTTCCCTCACGGTACTGGTTCACTATCGGTCACTAGGGAGTATTTAGCCTTGGGAGATGGTCCTCCCGGATTCCGACGGAATTTCACGTGTTCCGCCGTACTCAGGATCCAGAACGGAGGTTAAGTTGTTTAATCTACGTGGTTATCACACTCTTTGACTCAGCTTCCCAGCTGATTCGATTACAACTTAACTTGGTAACTCCAATGTTCTGTCCTACAACCCCAAGAAGCAAGCTTCTTGGTTTGGGCTCTTCCCCGTTCGCTCGCCGCTACTTAGGGAATCGATTTTTCTTTCTCTTCCTGCAGGTACTTAGATGTTTCAGTTCCCCGCGTCTACCTTCATTAAGCTATGTATTCACTTAATGATAATACCCGACTAAAGGTATTGGGTTCCCCCATTCGGAAATCTCCGGATCAAAGCTTACTTACAGCTCCCCGAAGCATATCGGTGTTAGTACCGTCCTTCATCGGCTCCTAGTGCCAAGGCATCCACCGTGCGCCCTTTATAACTTAACCTAACTTTACCTACGGTAAAGGGTTATTATTTGAGTTTAGCGATATGAACTAATTCATATTTCTATTAAAAAACTCTTTAAAACGCAATGTTTTCTCGGCTTTTAAAACTAATATATTACTTATTATCCAGTTTTCAAAGAACAAAGTTTCGATGACTATTGTCATCAATGGAGGATAACGGGATCGAACCGATGACCTCCTGCGTGCAAAGCAGGCGCTCTCCCAGCTGAGCTAATCCCCCGTGTTGGTACTATTTAATTCTTAGTACAATGGGCCTAAATGGACTCGAACCATCGACCTCACGCTTATCAGGCGTGCGCTCTAACCAGCTGAGCTATAGGCCCAAAAAACGTCCTAATTCAATGAGAGTAGACCTCTCAAAACTAAACAAAGTTTCGACTTCGCAAATGTACAAGGTTTTCCGTATTATTCCTTAGAAAGGAGGTGATCCAGCCGCAGGTTCTCCTACGGCTACCTTGTTACGACTTCACCCTAATCATCTGTCCCACCTTAGACGGCTGGCTCCCGAAGGTTACCTCACCGGCTTTGGGTGTTACAAACTCTCATGGTGTGACGGGCGGTGTGTACAAGGCCCGGGAACGTATTCACCGCGGCATGCTGATCCGCGATTACTAGCGATTCCGGCTTCATGTAGGCGAGTTGCAGCCTACAATCCGAACTGAGAATGGTTTTAAGAGATTAGCTAAACCTCGCGGTCTCGCGACTCGTTGTACCATCCATTGTAGCACGTGTGTAGCCCAGGTCATAAGGGGCATGATGATTTGACGTCGTCCCCACCTTCCTCCGGTTTGTCACCGGCAGTCTCACTAGAGTGCCCAACTAAATGCTGGCAACTAGTAATAAGGGTTGCGCTCGTTGCGGGACTTAACCCAACATCTCACGACACGAGCTGACGACAACCATGCACCACCTGTCACTTTGTCCCCGAAGGGAAAGCTCTATCTCTAGAGTGGTCAAAGGATGTCAAGACCTGGTAAGGTTCTTCGCGTTGCTTCGAATTAAACCACATGCTCCACCGCTTGTGCGGGCCCCCGTCAATTCCTTTGAGTTTCAACCTTGCGGTCGTACTCCCCAGGCGGAGTGCTTAATGCGTTAGCTGCGGCACTGAAGGGCGGAAACCCTCCAACACCTAGCACTCATCGTTTACGGCATGGACTACCAGGGTATCTAATCCTGTTTGCTACCCATGCTTTCGAGCCTCAGCGTCAGTTACAGACCAGACAGCCGCCTTCGCCACTGGTGTTCTTCCATATATCTACGCATTTCACCGCTACACATGGAGTTCCACTGTCCTCTTCTGCACTCAAGTTTCCCAGTTTCCGATGCACTTCTTCGGTTGAGCCGAAGGCTTTCACATCAGACTTAAGAAACCGCCTGCGCTCGCTTTACGCCCAATAAATCCGGACAACGCTTGCCACCTACGTATTACCGCGGCTGCTGGCACGTAGTTAGCCGTGGCTTTCTGGTTGGATACCGTCACTACCTGATCAGTTACTATCAAATACGTTCTTCTCCAACAACAGAGTTTTACGATCCGAAAACCTTCTTCACTCACGCGGCGTTGCTCCATCAGACTTTCGTCCATTGTGGAAGATTCCCTACTGCTGCCTCCCGTAGGAGTCTGGGCCGTGTCTCAGTCCCAGTGTGGCCGATTACCCTCTCAGGTCGGCTATGCATCACGGTCTTGGTGAGCCTTTACCTCACCAACTAACTAATGCACCGCGGGTCCATCCTAAAGTGATAGCCGAAACCATCTTTCAACCTTGCACCATGCGGTGCTAGGTTTTATGCGGTATTAGCATCTGTTTCCAAATGTTATCCCCCACTTTAGGGCAGGTTACCCACGTGTTACTCACCCGTCCGCCACTCACTCAAATGTTATCAATCAGAAGCAAGCTTCTTCAATCTAACGAGAGTGCGTTCGACTTGCATGTATTAGGCACGCCGCCAGCGTTCGTCCTGAGCCAGGATCAAACTCTCGATTAAAAGTTTGTAGCTCTTGTTTTGTTACTTAATTTATTTGCTAGCGAAATTGACTTTGCAAATATGTTTTGTGCCCCGAAGGGCGACCCTACACATTTGGTTTGTCGAAACTTTGTTCAGTTTTCAAAGGTCTACATCAGATATTAGTTAATCACTTATTAAGTTAAAACTCATAAGCAACACAATCTATCTTATCATGTATAAACCCGAATGTCAACAACTTTTTTTAAGTAATATTCATTCAACGTTTTGCTACATGCTCATCTCTCGACGACATAGAATATCTTACCATCCTAGTGGGACAACGTCAATCACTAATTTGAAAAAAATTCAAAAAAATTGAATTCCTGTATAAATATCGAAAAAATAATTCATATCACCCGGATTCTCATCCCTAATCTGCGCTATTGATTATCCCTCATAATACTTTTAAACTGCTATTTGTTCCAATTTTATCCAAATTGGTATAGGTAAACAAAAAGATCCTGCAAAATTCGCAGAATCTTCACGTCCTAATAGAAGTCTTCTAGGTTTTCATAGTCTAATATCGCAATCTTTCGACCGTTTCGTTCAATTAGCGCATGACTTTCTAACTGTTTTAACTTACGCGATAAGGTTTCAGGCGTTGTTCCAATATATGTTGCCAGTTCTTTTAACTTCATCGGAATCATCACTTCAGTTTCTCCGCTCGCTTTAGCTAAATCAAGTAGATAAGTCACGATTCTGGATTCAACTGACTCGATATTGATTAAGTTCGCCTGTTTTTCCAAACGCGTCATCTTATCAGTAGTTGCTTCTAGTAACTTTAAACTAATTTCGGGATAGGCTAACAGTAACTGTTGAAAAGCACTCCGCGATAACGTACAGATTGTACTATCTTGCAAGACCTCACCGTACAACGGCTCATCTTCCGTTTTAAAAAGTAACTTTTCTCCTTCAAAATCACCGGGTTCCATCATGCGTAGCAGTTGCTCTTTGCCTGCTGTAGAGAGCTGATAGACCTTAATGCTCCCCTTAGCTAAGATCACTAACCGCTTCTGATCCATCGGGCTCATCACCAACGTCCCTTTTTTAACGCGTTCATGATGGGTAACTGCCGAAATCTTGACCAAACTATCACGGTCTAAATGATTAAAAATCGGTACTATCTCAGCACAAATATGTTGTTCGTCAGTCACCTAGCCCACTTCCCTCTATCTTAATCGTCGTCTTCTTCATCTAATCCTTCGCGCGCTGCTTTTCCTAGTTGGCTTTGCAATTCACGGATTTGGTGTTGGTTGTAGCCCATTAAAGAAACCATATCCGCCGCTAAAGCAAATCGTTCTTCTTTTTCCGCAAGTTTAATCGCACGGGAAACAAATAGATTAGCAGTATTATAGTCCGCAACCATTTCCGCAATCATCGCTGGCATCTCCCAGTACTTAATCCGCGGCTCTTCTGTCAGCATCCCATACTCGGTATACTCAGCTTGCGTCGTCGGAAGCACTTCACCTTCGTCTAGTAGCCGTTCGGCCGTCTTGTCTAATAGCATATCATTTTCTGCAAGCAATGTGGTTAATTGCGCTTTAAAAGCTTGGTTATTGATTCCTTTAGCGTACCACTTCATTTGACGGAGTTTACGCCGTTGAATCGTTAAGTTAGCCATCACATGGCCGATCATGGCACCCGCGGTTGGTGTATGGTGATCAACATCAGCTTGTTTAACTTCTGCTTGGTAACGTGTTTCGATTTCTTCATTAGATAACATATTAATTGCCCCCTATTTCACTTTGATACTTTGAACGCTGTAGCCCAAGTCAGTTACAGCTTGTGTTAATTCATCTGGGTTTGTCACGGCTTCATCGTATTCTGCTTTCACTTTACTAGCATTAAAGAGAACTTTCACTGATTCAACCCCATCTTGTTGACTGACACCCGCTTGAATCTTTTGCATACATGACGGACATGATAGCTCGTCTAATTGCATCACCAATTTTGCCATTTCAATGACCACCTTTTCGTTTGATTACTGTTACTATATCGCGCGCTGCATGATTAAAAATTGACCGCCATCAAGTTTAGCGAACTTTAAACCGAATCAGGCGCATCGCATTGAATATCACGACCAGAATACTAATCTCATGAACAAACATCCCACTAGCCATCTGTACCCAGCCAAGCATCAGGCCAAGCAATAACAATCCGACCGTTCCAACAGCAATCACAATATTTTGAACTGTATTACGTGCCGTCGCCTTCGTGAGGTAATCGGCATACACTAATTCGGATAACGTCGATTGCATTAACACAATATCCGAAGTTTCAATCGCGACATCTGTCCCAGAACCCATCGCAATTCCAATGTCAGCCAGTGCGAGCGAAGGACTGTCATTAATCCCATCCCCGATAAAAGCCACTTTTTGACCGTTTGCTTGGTAGGTCTTAATGAATTCAACCTTCTCTGCCGGCAAAAGATTCGCGTGGTATTCAGTAATCCCGACGGCTTTGGCAATTGCTGCGGCCGTCTGGTCATTATCGCCCGTCAACATGACTAAATGTTTAACGCCTGCTTTTTTCAAACGCGTTAATGCTGCCTTGGCTTCCGGTTTAACCGTATCAGCAATCCCAATTAATAAAACAACTTGTTGGTCAACTGCGACTAACACGGTTGATTGCCCTGCTGCTTGACTGGCCGTGATCGCCGCAATCTGCGCACCGGTTAACCGGATCCCTGCTTCAGTCATCATCTTGGCCCGCCCAATCCGAATTGTTTGACCAGCGACTTCAGCTTGTACCCCCAACCCTTTGAGCGTTTCAATTCGTTCAATAGTTGGTAAGTCTGTCACCCCTCGTCCCCGTGCATACTGCACAATCGCAGTCGCCAGTGGATGATCTGACTGTGCTTCAACCGCGGTAGTCACTGCCAACGTTGCTTGTTCTGCCGCTGTATAAAATTGCACATGTGCAACAGCCGTGTCCCCTTTAGTCAATGTCCCAGTTTTGTCAAAGACCATCGTATCAATGCCAGCCATCGCATTAACGACTTCGCCGCCTTTAATCAAAACCCCATGCTTCGCACCATTGCCAATCCCCGCCACGATTGAAACTGGCGCGCCAATTACTAGCGCACCTGGACAACCAAGCACCAGAATCGTAATCGCGAGTTTAAAGTCGCGCGTGATTAAGCCAATCGCTAATGCCAACACTAAAACGGCCGGTGTGTAATAGGTCGCAAAACGATCAATGAATTTTTCCGCGGGTGACTTACTATCTTGGGCCTCTTCAACCAATTCAATAATTTGGGCAAAAGTTGTATCATCCCCAACCTGCGTTGCGGTAACCGTCAATGTCCCGTTATCCACAATTGCCCCGGAATAAACAGCATCACCCACTATTTTCTTAACGAGTTGTGCTTCGCCAGTGATGCTAGCTTCATTGACATAGGCACTACCTTGGACGACTTGCCCATCAACCGGCACCTGAGCGCCAGCTTTAACCAATACTTGATCATCGATTTCGACATCATCAACATCTACCGTCGTAGTAGTGCCATCGGCCGCTAACACTTGTGCCGTTTGTGGCGCCATTTCAGACAATGCGCGAATTGATTCTCGTGTCTTTTTCAAGGTTCGTTGTTCAAGATAGCTCCCGAATAAAAAGAGGAACGTGACAATCGCCGATTCATTGAACTCACCAATGATTAGCGCTCCCAATACCGCAATCGTGACCAGCAAATCAATGCTGATGACTTTCACTTTTAGCGCTTGATACGCCTGCATCAAAATCGGTGTAACCCCCATCATTGACGCAACCAATAACAGCCCTTGCATCACAATTACCGCCCCACCAAGCCAATACCAGCCATAGGCCACTGCAATCAATCCGCCAACAGTCAGCGCAATCTGATTCTTCACGGATTGTAACCATCTTTGAAATTTCATTTAAAATCCCTTCTTCCTAACGATTGTCTTTAGTATAGAAGAAAGCCGATTTTAAGAACTTGATGGTTATCAAGTTTACCCGAATATAACAGACAAAAAAGCACAATCAACGATTGTTTCGTCGATTGTGCTTTTTCAATTCGATTAGGCTTCAAACCCATTTTGATCAGCGACTTGCTTGAACCAATGACCTGATTTTTTAATCGTCCGTTGGCAATCATGGTCTAAGTCCACCGCAATAAAACCGTAGCGGTTCTTATAGGCGTTGGTCCATGACCAGTTATCCATACACGTCCACATATGATAACCGAGACAGCTACTCCCTTCTTGGAGGGCTTGATGGACATACTTCAAATGATCCTGTACAAATTCAATCCGGTAGTCATCATCAATCTGGCCATCGGCATTGCGATAACGTTCTTCGCCTTCAACGCCCATCCCGTTTTCCGAAATGAAGCAAGCAATGTTGCCGTAATTTTCGCGGACGTTCTTTAAAATATCGTAAATCCCACGTTCGTAGATTTCCCACCCGCGATACGGATTGACTTTCTTACCCGGCATATCGTAATTGTCGAAAAAATCATCCGGCATCGGGCCGTTTGTATGGTCGATTGGGGTTTCCTTGGCCTTCACGCGCCGTGGTTGATAATAATTAATCCCCAATAAATCCACAGTGTTCGCCTTAATCAATGCCAAGTCAGCTGGTTGATAGTCGGGTAAGATGGCTAGATCTTTTAAAATCGCGACCAAATCAGCGGGGAATTCCCCCTTCACGGCAGGATCTAAGAATGAACGGTTGAAAAAAGCATCTGCAATTTGTGCGGCTTTCACATCTGCCGGATTAGTCGCATCCCGGGGATAACTTGGGGTTAAGTTAAGGATAATGCCAATTTGTCCCCCTTGATTGCGTGCGTGATATTTTTGAATCGCCATCGCACTCGCTAATGTTTCGTGATAACCAACTTGTACCGCATGCGCTAAATTAATTTCAGCTGGATAGTGGAACTGATATAAATAGCCGCCTTCAACCGGCACAATCGGTTCATTGTGTGTGAACCATTTCTTCACCCGATCCCCAAATAATTCAAAACAGGTTTCAGCATAATGAACGTAAGCATCAACCGTCTCACGATTGAGCCAACCACCTTTTTTCTGGAGTGCTAGCGGCATATCAAAATGGTATAAATTCATAAACGGTTCGATGCCGTTTGCGATTAATTCGTCGATGTACGCATTATAAAAATCGACAGCTTGTAGATTAATCTCCCCCGTACCTTGTGGAAACAACCGACTCCATTGAATCGATGTCCGAAAACTATTGTGTCCTGTTTGTTTCATCAATTGGATATCACTTTTGAATTGTTGATACACATCAGAGGTCCGCGCTGGGCCCACTTGGTTAAAAAACTTTTCTGGCGCTTGTTGATACCAATAATCCCAAATATTATCGCCCTTACCATCACCGTCAATCCGGCCTTCTGTTTGGGGACCACTTGCTGCTGAACCCCACCAAAAATCCTTTGGAAAGTCATAAAAAGTCATCGCTAGCACTCCTTCTTGTTTGAATAGCCTCAGTATATCAGCTTCTTTTTAAAAAACCAACTCTTTTATTTAAATGTCTAGACTTTTCAAAAAGAGCGTGCTATATTGAGAATGTAATCGATTGCAAACACATGTAAAGGACGGTGCTCTACGTGAATACTTTTATGGACACGCTTAGCAAGAAAATCATGCCTTTCGCAAATAAGTTAGGCCAAAATCGTTACCTAACTGTTCTACGAGACGCATTTATGCTTTCATTCCCATTGACGATGTTTGGATCAATCATCGTCGTTATCACTAACCTGCCATTTTTCAACGATGCCACCAAAGCGACCCTAACGGAACTCCTTGGTAATGGACAAAATGCCACAATGTCAATCATGACGGTCTTCGTCACATTCGGGATTGGTTATTATCTTTCTAATTCATATGATGTGGACGGAATTTTCGGCGGTGCTGTTTCATTCGCCAGTTTCCTAATCCTCACCCCATTCATGATGACCACCGATAAAGGCGTTGACGTTAGCGGTGTTTTAAGTCTCGATCGACTTGGCGCTAAAGGGATGTTCATTGGGATGATTGCGGCATTTATCGCTGCAGAAATTTATTGCCGGATTACTAAAAAAGGCTGGCAAATTAAGATGCCAGACGGTGTCCCACCTGCAGTTGCGAAATCATTCGCCGCTTTAATTCCAGCTATTTTAACCTTAACCATTTTCTTAGTCATTCAAGCGGCAGTCACTGGTTTATTCCATGTTAACTTGCACGACGTGATCTATGAAATTATTCAAAAACCACTCGTTGGTTTAGGTGGCAGTCTTCCTGCAACCCTAATCGCATTGTTCTTTGTCCAATTGCTCTGGTTCTTCGGTCTTCACGGGCAAATTATCGTCAACTCTGTAATGGATCCGATCTGGAACACATTAATGCTCGAAAACTTGGAAGCTTACAAAGCTGGCCATGCTTTACCACATATTGTCACGAAACCATTCATGGAAACTTTCACCGTAGGTCTCGGTGGTTCTGGGATGACATTAGCCGTCGTCTTACTGATGGCCTTTATCATGAAGAAAAAACAATACCGCGATGTCGGACGTTTGGCCTTGGCACCCGCTGTCTTCAACGTTAACGAACCTGTCATTTTCGGGTTCCCAATCGTTTTAAACGCCACAATTTTCATTCCATGGCTGATTGCACCACTGATTGTCACAGCGCTCAACTACACTGTAATGGCAATCGGATTGGTGCCTGCGCCAACTGGGGTTTCAGTCCCATGGACCGTCCCAATCTTCTTCAGTGGGATGCTCGCAACCAACTCAGTACTCGGCGGGATCTTACAACTCATTGACGTTGTGCTAGTCGGTCTCATCTGGTTCCCATTCATTAAAATGCTAGATCGCCAAAAAGATCCTCTGGCAAACTAAAGATTGTTTTACCCCGTTGTTTCCACTAAACTATAAGTAGAAAGCGGGGTATTTTTTTTGCCAAAATACGAAGAAATTGCCAACATTATTCGACAACGGATTAAACAAGGGCGCTATCCTGCTAATACGTTGTTACCCAATCAAACCGACTTAGTTCAAGAATTCGATGCCAGTCGAATGACGATCAAAAAAGCAATCACGATTTTAACGATGGAAGGACTCGTTCTATCACGACGCGGCGCTGGTACAAAGGTGTTAGACCACTCTTTTTGGAATAAATCAACGGCACCAGCGGATCAATACCGTGGGATGTCACGCGACTTAGCCGACATTGGTAAAACACTCTCAAGTAAGGTCATCACGTTTGAGGTGACTTTCCCAACGCCTGAGATTAAAGAGCGCTTAATGCTTGCTGATCAACAGCCCGTCTACAAAATCATTCGACTACGGATTATCGACGGCGTTAATAGCGTCCTCGAACATACCTACATGCCAGTGAGTCTAGTTCCCGGATTAACTGATGATGTTCTCGCACAGTCAATCTATACCTACCTTAAGGAGACCCTACACCTCACATTCGCGGGTGCCTTTCGCAATATTCAAGCCGACAAGGCCGATGAATATGACCAGCAATATCTGGACTGCGCCCCAACTGATCCCGTCTTAGAAGTTGAACAAGTTGTTTATCTCGATAATGGCCAACCGATTGAATACTCAAGAAGTCGCAACCGTTATGATCGCCGCGGTTATACATTCTTAGACGTTAAGAATACTTAATTGCACTAAAAAAAGCCTGCCAGCATTTAGCTGACAGGCTTTTTCTAGTGATTATTTTTCGACATCTTGTAATTTTTGGTTGTCGTCTAATTGTGAGCGACCACCATTGCCGATTTTTTGTAAATGATTCATTCCTAACCATAATAGCAAGAGTGCTACGACGATGAAGGCTAAGAGAACAAAGAATGATTGAACAATTTGACCGGTACCTAAACCAGATGTAATTGCTTCTCTGAGCCCTAGAATTGAATACGTCATTGGTAAGAATGGGTGAATGACGTTGTAGAAGTGGTTCGTGATTTCCATTGGGAATGTACCACCTGACCCCCCTAATTGAAGCATCAAGAGGACCATTGCTAAGAAACGACCAGGATTATCAAATGTCATTGATAAGAACATAATGATCGACATCGAAGCAAGTGAGAAGGTAATTGCCATTAGGAAGAATTGTGCTGGATGATCGACGTTTAATCCAGCAACCATCATTAAGGCAGGTTCGATAATTGCCATCCCGACAGCGACTAAAGCGCCAACCGTGATTTTACTTAAGAACCATGCTGTTGATGATTGACCAGTCATTGAGATCTTCCGAATTGGATAAGCAAAGTTGAAGACAATTGCGCCAACGAACAATGCTACTGAAAGGACGTAAGGTGCTAAGGCATGACCGTAGTTAGGCACATAGCTGTAATTTGAATGTTTCAATTCAGCAGGTGCAGCAAACATATCGGCTGTCTTATCCGTTAATTGAATTGAGTTAACTTCATTTGCACCAGATTTCAATGCAGATGCTAATGTTTTATTACCATCTGTTAATTGACCAGCACCATCTGTTAACTTAGCTGAGTTATCCGTTAATTGATTTGTACCAGCAGCTAATTGATCAACACCGCTTGTTAACGTTGGAATTTGACCATTTAATTGACCAAGACCATTGTTCAAGGCTGTTGAACCAGTTGCCAATTGACTGATACCACTTGTCAATTGAGGTACTTGGGCATTTAAAGCACCAGTACCGGCAGCAAGTGCAGATGAACCAGTTGCTAATTGGCTAACACCGCCTGTTAAGGCTGGAATTTGACCGTTTAATTGGTTTGTACCTGCGCTTGCTTGTGAAACACCAGCAGTGTAAGCATTTAATCCTGGAATTAAGCCCATTTGACTTGGTGTACCAACAAGGCCTAATTTCATTTGACGTAAACCAGCATTAATTGTTGTAGTTGCTTGAATAGCACCCATAGTTTCAGGTGTGTTACCTGTTCTAGTCAATCCGGCACTAACAGCAGCCAATCCACCCGTCAATTGATTAATTGCAGAATTAACACCATCTTTAAGAACTGGCGAAACTGGAGCAATACCATTGATTCCTCGCTTCAACTGTGCAAGACTCTGCATCAACGCAGTCATCTGTGTTTGAATCGATTTCAAATGTGCCTTATTATCAAGTGTATTTGCCTTAATTGAATTAACGTCAGTACCAGATGAAGCTAGTTGATTACCCGTTGCAGCAACACTTGCACCCGCACTTTGTAAAGCACTTGTTAATTTCTGAGCCAAGGCTGGATTACTCCCTAAGGCTGCTTGAATCTGTGGATCTGAAACAACCTCTGTAATTGCTTTTAATTGAGCACCAGTATTGGCGACCTGACTAGCAGCACTTGCACTTGAATCTTGATCATACAGCTTTGTATTCACTTGTTGGAGCGAACTACCTGTACTTGCAGTATTTGTAGCAATTGATGTTAAATCAGCCGTCACTTGATTACTAATTTGATCAGTTGCCGGATTATTGATACCTGCATATAACTGTTGAATAACATCGTTCACCTGAGTAAGTCCCGAGGTTAACTGGTCAATCTCTGGTGCACCAGTTTCTAATTGATTATCAATGGTTTGAGCGACATCTGTTAATGCTACATTCAATTTCTGGCTACCATCAATTAATTGATCAGTCCCACCATCTAATTGACCGACACCACCGACTAGTTGGCTACTACTACTATTTAATGTGTTTAAACCAGTACTTAGCTGAGTAACACCACTAGATAACGCACCTGTTTTACTGTTCAATGTTTGGAGACCAGCGTTTAACTGACCTGCACCGTTATCTAATTGGCTTGCGCCTGATGCGAGTGCACCCGTCTTGCTATCTAATAGTAGTAAGCCGTTGTTAAGTGTGTTTGAGCCATCAGCTAATTGTTTAACACCATCTGATAATGGCACAACGCTTGTTTTCATCGTCATGATACCATCGTTGACTTGAGCAACACCGGCTGTATAAACGTTCAAACCGTCTGATAACGTTACAGAACCGTCTGTTAATTGTTTGGCACCCTTGGCAGCAGTACTGAACCCTTTACCGGCAGTCTTAACCTGTTTGAACATCACTTTAGCGTAAGCATTTGTGACAGTTTCCCGAACTTGGGCGTTCAATTCCTTGGCACCCATTTCACTGATAACTTCACCGATGAAGTTCAATGAATCGTTGGTTTTGTATTGAATTTGCATCTTCTTAGGATTCTTATCCAAGACTGTAGCAGCATTGGCAGAGAAGTTCTTAGGTAGGGTCACTACAGTGTAGTATTCCTTATCTTTAAGCCCTTGTTGTGCTTTTTTTGCTGATACGAAACGCCAACCAAGTTGGTCGTTTTTCTTCAATTCTTTTACCATATCTTTACCAGCGCTCAACGTTTCACCGTTGTAAGTGGCTGGCTGATCATTATTAACGACAGCGACTGGTAATTCACCAGTGCTACCATAAGGGTCCCAGACAGATTTAAGGAAAAAGATACTGTACAAGAATGGAATAAACACGATTGCGATTAACGAAATCATGATTAAACGATTCTTGGCAATGAACTTAAATTCGTTTTGGATCATCTTCATGCTAAAATCTCCTTTAATTATATAAGTTGCTTAATTGATTACATTCAATATCCACGATAACTAAATTAGTCTAACCTTTTTTCATTTAAATTTCAAGTCTTATGCGCCAAACTATTCTCTATTCACAACTGTTTCTAATCTAACAAAAAAAGACGGTCGTTATTTATATAACAACCGTCTCCCTTATGGAAGAAACAAATGACTTCCTATTAAATTAATTATTTTGCTTCAATCTTCGTCATGCCACCCATGTATGGTACCAATTGTTCTGGGATTGTGACGCTGCCGTCTTCGTTTTGATAGTTTTCCAAGATGGCGGCAACTGTCCGGCCGACTGCTAAGCCTGAGCCGTTCAATGTGTGGACCAAGTTGACATGGCCATCTTCGTCACGATAACGAATTTGGGCGCGGCGTGCTTGGAAGTCTGTACAATCTGAACAACTTGAGATTTCACGGTACGTATTTTGAGCTGGTAACCAAACTTCGATATCGTATGTCTTAGCTGATGTGAAGCTGGCATCGCCAGTTGCCAATGTGATGACGTGATATGGCAAGTTCAATGCTTTTAAGATATTTTCAGCATCGGCGGTCATTTTTTCTAGTTCATTGAATGATTCTTCTGGTTTCGTGAATTTCACCATTTCAACTTTGTTAAATTGATGCATCCGGATTAAACCACGGGTATCACGGCCGGCACTTCCTGCTTCTGAACGGAAAGCTGGTGATAAGGCAGTGAAGTAGATTGGCAATTGTGCGCCATCCAAGATTTCGTCGCGGTAGAAGTTCGTCAATGGCACTTCGGCGGTTGGAATCAAAGTCATGGGTTCGCCTTCGTTGGTCATTGTGTAAACATCTTCCGTAAACTTAGGAAATTGGCCAGTCCCAAACATTGATTCGCCATTCACTAAGTACGGCGTAATCATTTCTTCATAGCCTTCTTTAGCATGTTGATCCAACATGAAGTTATAAATGGCCCGTTCAAGACGTGCACCGGCACCCTTATAGTAAACAAAGCGACTACCTGATACTTTAGCGGCGCGTTCAAAGTCTAAGATGCCTAATTTTTCACCGATATCCCAGTGTGCTAATGGTTCAAAATCAAATTCACGGGGTGTTGACCATTTGCGTTCTTCACGGCTAAAACTTTCATCTGGGCCAACGGGTGCTGAATCATCTGGGAAGTTGGGTAAGCGGACTAAGATGTAGTCCACTTTGGCCTTCACTTCAGCCAATTCACTATCCAAAGCCTTGATTTCGGCCCCAACATTCTTCATGGCAGCGATTTGTTCAGTCGCATCTTCTTTATTGCGCTTGGCAACGGCAATGGCTTCTGAAGCAGCATTGCGATTTTTCTTCAATTCTTCGGTCTTCACAATTAAGGCACGGCGTTTTTCATCTAATGCGATGACCTCATCAATTTCTGCAGCTTGAACACCGCGGCTAGCTAACTTATCCTTTGCCCATTGGACATTTTCTCGAATGACTTTAATATCTAACATTGCACTCTCTCCTTTTAATGATCTTTAATTAACAACAATAAAAAAGCCTTCTCATCCCTTAATTGGGACGAAAAGACTTCAATTCGCGGTACCACCCAAGTTCACCCACTACAAATAATAGGTGCCCTCAATTACTGATAACGGCCAGGAACCGTGTAGTTCATCACTACCCACTATTGCGCTGGAATGCTGGATTCAATACCTTCCACCAACCGGTATCTCTCTGTCAATCCATATAGGCGCTTATTCACGTGTTTACTTCTTAATGTAAGAATACCGCATTTAATCTTTAAATTCAATCATCAATAGATGATTTTTGAATCCATAGACCCCGTAATAAACCGAGCATACGTCCAAAATGATCGCTATCTGCATTTTGATGCCATTTAAACATCACCGCTTCTGGGTTAACGATGCCAGTTAAATCAATGATCGAAGTCGTAACCACCATATCAGCATCCATTAAATCCGCGTCAGATTGACTAACATCCACATACAAAACACTATTCAGTGCAGTCATCAAATCAAAGTACCCGAGGAAGGATTGTTCCGTCACAACGACAACCTTCGCTTTATTCATCGGTGCAAACCGTTGAATCATCTGACGCAAGACGTTGTAGTAACCACTGACCAATTCTTCACGTAATTTGACTAAGAATGACACTTTCGGATTGATTAATAAGTAATCCACCGTATCATCAATATTTTGTTTTAGGACATCATTTGGCTTGAGATATTCAACACTTTCCATCATTTGGTCAGCGAGCACCGATGTCACATCTTGTTTAAACATGTACGTGGTCATCGTCATCGAAATCATCGTTTGCACGAAACCTTGATAATTCGCATCGTCTAAGTTTAGGTATTTCTTGATATCAAATGGAATTTGATCAATAAAAGCTTCTACAAATTCGTAAATCACTGGAATATACCGCTTGTATCGCGTTTCGTAAGATTCCATGTAGGGATTAGCATCCTGAATCTGAATCGGTCCAAAATTAATGATGTCATATATATTGAATGATTCAGCCATCGCTTCTTCTTGGGTCATTTGTGCAAGAATGCTCTTGATCCGTAAAGCTTGGTCTTCAAAGGGCTATTTTAGATATTCAGAAACCATATTGGGAACTGGATAACGGATAAAATCGCCATCTAGTTCAGTTGAAACCGTGTGACCTTGTAGTAATCGGAAATAGGTTAGGACGATTGAATACGCCCCTAGTTCACGGGTCAAAATATTGGTTTTTTCCAATTGGAACCGATCAATCGCAACATCGAACGCCTTAAGTGCATCGTCTCGTTTAACATCTTCAAAGGGCCAGGTATGCCCTTCCGTTGCCATCCAGAATAACATCGTTAAGACTAAATGAATTTTATTTTCGTCGCCTTCTAACCGAAGTGAATCATAATACATACGGATATCAAATGAGCGAATTAAGTCGCGCACCCCTTTTAAATGGCGTAGCGCCGTTGCCTTACTCGTATCATGGGCTTCCCAGAATTCTTGGAATGTAACGGTCTCACCCTTGAGTAAGATTTTGATAAAATCAAACGCTTCTGACTTATTCACTAATAAATAGTGATAGGCATCTGTTGGAACGCTGAACAAGGTTTTAATATCATCAACATCCGGTCCGATAATTTCCTTTAGGTCCCCAATAATGCTCATGTACATATTGTACAAGCTACCGTAACTGCGATTTAATAGCATTGCTACTTGTTTTAGATTCACATCTTCAACGAGCGGCTGATTATTACGCGATAGTTCAATCCGCTTTTTAACAGGCAACTCATCCCGTTTTAAACCAACAATCTCCATTAATAAGGCGTACTTATCATTTTCCGCTTGCGTTAGAAAAATACTCTCACTTGCGTTCAAACCGATTCCCCCTAGTAAAAATCCTTATAATTAGTAATTAATCCTACCATAAATTGTGCAAATAGTAACTATTGCGTTGTTTAAAATCAAAGATTGCTTTTTACGTCAGAAATGCTAGAATATTTAAGTGACGTTTGGTTGTAAAACACCATATGTTGTATATCAATAATAATTTAAACACATTTTATGGTCAAAAGAGGGAGACTGATGACATTGCTCGTACTTGCTGGCACAATTGGTGCAGGAAAAACTAGTTTAACCAAATATCTATCTGATCACTTAGGCACTGAAGCCTTTTACGAATCAGTAGACGATAATGAAGTATTACCATTATTCTACAAAGATCCAACTAAATATGCGTTCTTACTACAAATCTATTTCTTAAACAAACGATTTGATAGTATCAAACAAGCATATACAGATGATAACAACATCTTAGACCGTTCAATTTTCGAAGATTCATTACTCTTCCACTTGAACGCTGATCTTGGTCGCGCTACCGCAACCGAAGTCCGTGTCTACGACGAATTATTAGCCAACATGATGCAAGAATTGCCATTTGCTGCCCACAAGAAACGCCCTGACTTATTAATCCATGTACGCGTTAGTTTCGAAACAATGCTTTCACGGATTCAAAAACGTGGTCGTTCATACGAACAACTAGAAGCCGATCCAACCCTCTACGACTATTATAAAGAATTAAACAGCCGTTATGATGCTTGGTATGAAGCCTATGACGAAAGTCCCAAGATGCAAATCGATGGTGACAAATTAGACTTCGTTGAAAACGAAGCTGATCGTCAAAAAGTCATCGAAATGATTGACGAACGGGTGAAAGCCTTAAACGCAGAACAAGAAGCAAATATGGGTGCCTAATTGCACAAAAAAAGCCGTTCGACAAATTGTCGAACGGCTTTTTTATTATGCTTGGGTACCTTTTTGCATCCATAATTCATGAATAATGCCATACAGCCGGGCATAGTGATCGCTACTAGCATTTAAGCGCCACGTAAAATATAACGCCTCCGGATTAACGTTTTCGGGTAAGGCAATGCTCGACGTCCGAACAATCAGGTCTGCATCCCGTAAAGCTTCATCGGTCGTACTAACAGCGACATATTTGATATTATCGAGTGCTGTTAAGATATCCATATAGCCAATGTAATCTTGCTCAATCACGAGTGCGACCTTCACCTGGCTTACAGGATGATACTGCTGGATGACTTGTTGAATTAAATTATAGTAAGCCTTTATCAAATTCTCCCGCCCACTTGCTAAAAAACTAAAAGCTGGTTCGAATAAGAGGTAATCTACGGTATCACTAATTTTTTTATGGAGTAGTTCATTGGGTTTTAGCTGCGGCATACGAATGACTAATTCATTAAAAACGACAGAGGTCGCGTCCATCCCAAGGATATAGGTCGTCACCGTAGTCGTTAACAACGCATTTTTGAAAATATCATATGTGTGCTGCGAAATCTCTAACTCATGCATAATATCAAATGGAATACGCTCCAAAAAGGCAGTCACAAAACGATGAATTTCTGGTATATAACGTTCATCTGCCCAATCAGCAGTCACCTTAGTACTTGTTATTGAGCGTAACGGTACTGGACAATACCGTAACAAGAAGAATAGTCCAGCGGCTTCTGAACGCCCTTCCGTTAACGTTAACTCTGCCAAACAAGTTCGTAATCCCGTTGATTCTTTAGTGAAATCGGCTGCAAGTAAATCACTGATTAAATTAGGATAGGGATACCGAATAGTTGCTAATTTTTCATCGGGCTGCACGACTGCACCGGCCATCACTCGATAATAAGTTACTGCCAGAATCGTGGCGCCAATTTCGTGCGTTAATAGGTTAGGCTTTTGCAATTGAAATTCATCACAGACATAGTCAAAGGCCGACAAAACACATTCGTGATTGATTTCTTCAAATAGCCATTGATGCCCACCAGACGCCAACCAGTATAAGGCGGATAAGACCAATCGAATTGTCTTCTCATCACCTTCCAACCGGATTGGTTCGTATGAAACCCGTAAGTTGAAGGCGCGGGTTAGATCGCGGACTTGCTTCAAATGACGTAATACAGTTGCTTTACTACTATCATGCTCTGCTAAGAAGGTTTTAAACGATATATCCCCGCCCCGCAATAGAATCTGTACGAAATCATAGATGTCAGAATGTTGTACTAAATATAAATGATAGACATCACTTGGAATTGCGAAGAGTCGCTTAACATCATCTTCCTCCGTCCCTAATATTGCCTGCAGATCCCCAACAATACTGACATACGTATTGTATAAGCTACTATAATTACGGTCTAACAATGTTGCCACTTGCTTCAAATTGACGTCATCGATTAGTGCTTCGCCCTTTTTAGCCATGCTCATTCGTTTTTTAATGGGTAATTCATCCCATTTGACATTAATAATATCTAAGAAAAGAGCATACTTATCTTTTTCTGCCGATGTTAAATAAACACTATTGGTATCCACATTGCTTAACCCCTTGTTCCAAATAATTGATATATATTTTACCATCAATCGATATTAAAGCATAACCATTCTACAGCGATATTTGTTGCGTATAACAAAAGGCAATGCGTTATTAACACACACCGCCTCAAAAGCTGAAAATAATTTCGTCATCAGCTCTAATTAAACCTGACACGCTAATAACTTAAATCACCAATTGCCATTTCAAATCAGCATTATATGGGCCAATCTGATAAGCATCATTATAAGGTAGTGATAACTGTAACTGACTTTGTTTCCAACCAACTGTGGTTCCATAACTCGTTAAATCTTGCTCACTGATTGGCCGCTGTAGAATCCCATCAATCCATTGATTATCGGGTGACTCATTAGTTAATGCTTTTGCATCACTATCATTTAAGCGGTATTTAAAATTTTCTTGCATATAAAAGGGATTATTGGGTCGTTGATTTATCCCCAGATAGCCTAGTTGTAAATCAAAATGACTACACAACGGATTACATACGACTACTTTCGGCGCTTTTGGTGTACCATTATCTGCCACTTTTAGTTGTACACTTGGTACCTCATTTAGCGCAATCGTCCGATTAGTCCCCCCTACTTTGACCCAAAATTTCGTCATCAAACGTAATTGTTTTCGGGATGCCAACTTCTACTGCCCCGTTTAAAGTTAATTTGAATTGGAATTTATCAATTGGATTTAAATCATCATTTGCAATAGGTGCACTTGCCGCCTTTTCAGACAACGCAAACTCAATGTCGCTTGTCCGCATGACATCACAATGCAGCCCTTGCTCCGTAGTAGTCGGATTCCCTGTCTGATTCTGACTAGCATTAATTAGCTGTGCCATAAAGCTCTCCGATAAATGCAACTGCGAATCGGTTATCACCGGTTGCCACACTGCATTTTGATCTGCATTAACACGATAGTATAACCCAAAAGAATCAGGCGGGTTAACTAGGTCGACTTGTCCTGTAATCCCGTACTGCGGGGCCGCATGCAGTGTGCCATCCGCATAATTAAACTGCGCATGGCCATTCGATTTTACAGACTGTGCATTTTTGGCACCCGGATCAGCTAATGTGACAGAGCGAATCTCAGGCACCTGAATGCCTGGAAAATCGTGGCCCTGACCAAAAACGGCTTTATCATGATTGGGTGAAATCGGAGCATCGGGTATGTAGACTAGTTCACGAATAATACTTTCAAGTCGCGATTAAATTCAGTATACTAAATTTAGATAAACAAACTTACTGGAGGATAGTATTCATGCGGACTTGGCAAAAATGGACTTTGATTGTTCTGACACTCTTCTTAATACCCATTATGTATTTTGAGAACCAATATTTTATGAGAGAGCAGTTTAAACAGTCGCAAAAGAATATGCAGCAGTCAACTTTAAGTGATTTTAATGACCAAGCAAGCGGTCAGTACGCGGCCTTTAAAATCTACGCTGTAGCCAAACCGCATGGAAAAATCTATTATTTTGTCCCACAAAACCAAAATGGGGCCAATATCGATTTACAAAAACAAGAAGTCGCACTCGGTAATCAGCTTTATGCAAAAGCACACAAAGAATCACCCGACATTGACCATATCACGTTGTACGTCAGTTATACTGCTAAGAACTTGCAAGACAATACGTATGCTTTTAAGCCAACCGCCGAGGCTTATGGTTTTGTAAAATCACGGTTTAAGACCCGTTATCAACGCTTATTTTCACAAACTGGAACTGAAGCCATCTATGATATGCAGCACAATACAACATCGGTTTCGTTTAAAGATTTACAAAAAGATAGCACAACAATTCCGATGATTCGTCAACTTGCAATTAACCAACAATTACAAGCCCATGATTATACCCCCGAACAACTTACACAATTGGAAGCACTTGATTTCCCGGGAAATGATCAAGCAACCAATTTTGACTTTACAACAGATGGTCTAACATTGAAATTCGCAAAGAATCCTCTTGATATTGAAACAATTGCCCTGCCAATGGCAACGGTTGGTCCATACCTCAATCCCAACCTTGTCCCAGAAGACAATCAAATGCCTTCCAAAAAAGGTGGTGCTAAAAAGATTGCACTCACCTTTAATACGACATTAAAACCTAGCACTATTACGAGTGTCATTAATCAACTAAACGATTTAAACATCAAAGCAACTTTTTTCACTACTGGTAAAGCAGCTAAAGAACATCCGGATCAACTGAAGCAATTACTCAAAGCTGGCCATGTCGTTGGCACCCAAGCGTATAACAACGATGATGACTTGGATACAATGAGCGCGTCAGAAATTGCCGATAACCTCAAGCAAACCGATGCCGCCTACTTCAAAGCCAGTGGTCAATTGCCACACTTATTACGGGTCACAACCGAAACCCCTAGTACGGAATTAACAACCGCTGCTAGCCGGGCACTAATCGCTTGGAGTGTTGATTCGGAAGATTGGCGCTTAGATATTGATGCGCCGACAATTGCCAAAAATGTAAATGAGCGTATTACAGGTGGTGATCTTGTCCTACTGCACACAAGTGAGGCAACGATTAAGGCATTACCCGCAATTGCTAAAGAACAAACCGCTCAAAAACGACATTTCGTGACAGTCAACGAGCTCTTCAAGCAACGATTAACACCTTATCAACAATATTTCAAAGCTGGTGATCAACGCTCGCTACAATAACGCAAAAAGGCCCGACAACTTAAATTGTCGGGCCTTTTTGTAATCTAAACGTGCTCCGTAAGCCGCACGCTATTTATGTTTTGATAAATCAACTTCTTCTAGTGGAATCATCTTAGTTTTGTACCGTACTTTATAGTAAACATATAGTACGACAAACAATGGAATGCTCATATAACTAATCCCAATCGCTGTCCAATCGAAGTTCTTAAAGGCTTGAATATCTTGCCCTGCAATCACCAATAAACAAAGCACGAATGCAAAAATGGGACCAAATGGGAACCAACGTGCATGATATTTCAATTCGCTCAACTGATGACCTTGTGCCTTGAACGCACGACGGAAACGATAATGTGACACAGCAATTCCTAACCAAGCAATAAACCCAGTCAACCCACTAGCTGCCACTAAGAATAAATAAATCCGAGTTCCAAAAATACTTGTCACAAAGGTTAAAGCTCCTATGATTGTTGTACCAATCAGTGCCATTACTGGGACGCCACGTTTGCTTGTCTTAGCGAAAATTTTAGCTGCATAGCCATCTTCAGCCATTGACCACAACATCCGGGATGAAGCGTACATCCCTGAGTTTGCCGCTGATAACACTGATGTTAAGATCACTGCGTTCATGATGCTGGCTGCAGAAGCTAACCCAGCCCGTTTGAACACTAACGTAAATGGACTAACAGCAATATTCGTTTCACTCGCGCCCAACAATGAGTGGCTATCATAAGGAATTAAACAAGCAATCACGAAGATTGAAAGAATATAAAATAGCAGAATGCGCCAGAAAACTTGTTTAATGGCCTTTGGAATACTCTTTTCTGGGGTCTTTGATTCACCAGCTGTAATCCCAATTAGTTCGGTGCCTTGGAATGAGAAGCCAGCAATGACGAAGACACTCAACATCATTGGTAACCCACCAACAAATGGGGCCTTCTTATAAGTGAAGTTACTCAAGCCAGTATGATGGCCACCCATAATCCCGAGAATCGTTAGTAACCCAACACCTAAGAAAATAATGACCGTAATCACTTTGATTAACGCAAACCAATATTCCGTTTCGCCGAATGATTTAACACTCGTGATGTTAATCAAGAAAATTAATAATAGTGCGACTAAGCTAAAAATCCACCCTGGCATATCAGGAAGCCAGAATTCCGTAACGAGTGCCGCGGTACTAATATCAACCGCCAACGTAATCGCCCAGTTAAACCAATAATTCCACCCTAACGCAAAACCAAGGGCTGGATCAACAAACCGCGTTGCATAGGTTGAGAAAGAACCTGAGACAGGCAAGTACGTTGCCATTTCACCCAAACTGGTCATCAAGAAGAAGACCATAATCCCAATCCCACAATAGGCTAACAATGCACCACCTGGACCTGCCTTTGCAATTGCTGAACCACTTGTCACAAACAAGCCCGTCCCGATACTACCGCCCAACGCAATCATCGAAAGATGCCGCGTCTTTAACTCCCGCTTCATTTCATTTCCTGCCATAATACTTCGCTCTTTTCTCTATGATTTCAAGAAAAAGCCCCAACCACGTTCTAGCAAACAAAAAAACAGTCTTTTTGTCTGCTAAAAACGACAAAAAGACTGATAGCCTTATAATATCCGTTGATAGCGCCCCGTAACATTTCGTTACGACAGTCCTTGATTTATTCAACCAAGTCCCAACATCAAAATGAATAAGCAAATTGACATTTCGGCAAATTCCCCTTTAATTATCCCTCATTACTGCTTAGTCAGTTCAGGGTAACGACTCATGGTTTTTGCGACCTCTTATCTTGTTAGAAATGAGTATACAGAATTCACACAACCACGTCAATTATTTCCATTAAAAAACCACGATTATTTCAATCGTGGTTTTCATTTTGCTTATTGTTCTTTATCTTTGCGTGATTTCCGCCATAAAAGAATTATCAATAGTAGGATAATGACAATCATAATACCGATAATGACATATAACCACCAGTTATTGTTCTCTGGTAATTCAACGGCCTTATCGTTATATTTTGCAACTTCCTGACGGGTAATCTCGAAGTTTTTAGAAAGTAGCCAACTCCCCTTATTCGATGTTACGCGTAACTTAATATTATATTTACCGGCTTTTAATGGTTGATTCTTTAAATCAATCCCGTAATTAAAGTTTGAATTAGGGGCCATCTCTAAGTCGCTGCGTTTGTTCTGATACAGAACCTTGTTTGACCCAACTTTGCGGATTTCACCTTTAACAACCATCTTACCGACTGAATTAGCTTTGACGTTCTGAACATTGGCTAAAACGGCAGTATGACTATTGATCAATCCTGCTTTCACCTTATTCAGCCGTAGACTAGGATGCACCATTTCATCTGATTCAGTCAGTTTAGCTGCAAGAATGTAGGCATATTGGTTGGTTAAAGTAGCCCCACCTTTTCGTTCCAACGCCTGATCAACCTGACTCTTAGGGACTTGTGAAATATAAAAGCCACCTAAAACCAGCCCTTTAAATGATTCATTTGGCACTGTTAAATCGAAAGTCACCGTCTGTTCACCGTTAGCCGGTACCTTTACCCGTTGCGCGCCCGACATCATATCACTAAACGAATACTTTAACGTGCTATCTCGCTTAGTATTGGTTCCTGTATAATCAATCAATCCATTTTCATTGGTTGTCGCTGTCGTAGGGGTCACATCGACCGTAATTGGTTTTGTTCCACTATTTTGAACCCGCACACCAACTTCTTGTTTTCGACCAGGAGTAACTTTTAAATCATAATAGCCCAACTCCGTATCCGTTTGATTATCAGGATAGACGGGCGTAACCGAATAAGTCACTTTCTCCGCCTGAACTGGTTGATGACTAACCATCAACATCAGGTCAAAAGTGGCAACCACCGCTAATAACAATCCAAATCGTTGCTTCATTCGTCTCATTCTATTCGCTACTCCTTCTAATTCAGAGTACGTTTTATGTAATAAAATAATAAGTTTTCAGCAAATATATATTTTTAATTTTGGTGTTAATTATTTTCTTCACTATTAATCTTAATCCTTTGTTAACAAGTGGTACGGCGTTAATTGGATATGCCATTGTCCATTTTTTAAATAAATTCTCAATTTTCTGAAACTATCAACTAATCAATTGAAAACTAATTTTCAATTTCAGCACAAAAAAAGCAATCCAACAACCGGATTGCTTTCACTCTATTTTAAATTTTTAATGATCTTCTGGATGAGTAATTCACGCTGTTCGGCTGATTGATTCCAATCAATCACTGGAATGGCTTGATGCCCAATTGTCTCAATAATCAAGCCAGAAACAGTTTGCCGTTTTAACTCGTTCGCCCATAGCATGTCCGCCTTGTGGAACGCAGCGTTAATAATCAATGTTCCTTGTTTAGCAACGGGTTGGAAGTCATTGAAGACCGTATCCAACTTACCCGTATCTGGATAAGACTTAATTTGTCCTTCCGTGGCCAACACAACATCGTAGATTGAAACTTCATCGGCTGGCCGCGCTAGTGTAAAACCACCACTATTACCAGAAGCCGATTTCACTAGCCCAGCCACTACTAACTTACGAATAATTTTGCGTAGGTAAGTCTGTGACCCGCCTAAGCGATGATGAATGACTTCAGACGAAATTGTGTGTTCAGGATCTTGCGTCGCCAAAAGTACGATAATACAAGTTGCTTGTTCAAACGCCCGTGTTAAATGCATTAGCCCTATCCCCTTTTTAACAGTCGCGCACTACGCCTTTCGCGTCTTAATGAATGAACCAGAGGATTGACCTGCGTCGGTTTGTACCTCAAACCCATATTTTTCAAGAATGTGTGCAACTTTCTTAAAATCATCTCTATCGAACGTACTGATATTACCATCAATTGTTTCAATTTCCAACTTATTCGCTAAATTACAGAAGGCTTTCACTGCCAATTGTGCTAAACCAAGATTTTGGAAATCATAAACAGCTAAGCGTGAAGCTGCTCCCAATGTTTCAAGAACTGTAATGTGCATTTCTTTTTTCCATTTATTGGTTTCAAATAAGAGTTGTGTTTGAAAATCAACCGTTGAATGTCCAAAGCGGTCGACGTTAGCGTATGGTGTGTAGACAAAAATCGAACTTGTCGATTCTTGTTGACCATTTTCGCGATAGTCTGTATAGACGATGTACTGCTTAACCTTTTCATCATTAACCTGGTTCATACTTGATAGAATCGTCAAATTTTCGTTTGCCTCAATTTGCGCTAACTTCCGTGCATAGGCTTGGTCGTTTTCGTTTGCCATTTGATTAACCCCCATTTGTCTTTCAAACCGATTATACCATAGCTTTCTCATTTAAACCGTGATTTATTACGGTTATAACCATGTTATTTTTACAATTTGAAAACGTTCACTATTCGGCGGTAGTACTGAACTCGTTGCCCGCCTAAATAATCCGGTAGTTGTGATTGATAAGTCTTCTCGAACTGAACTTTCTGTAAACTCGCTTGCGATGCTTGGTTGGTTAAAAAGCAGGCCGCATTAAAGGTGTTTACACCAGTTTCTTGCGCATAGGCTTGCATCGTTGCCGGCAATACTGCGCTGATAATCCCACGTCGTTGATATGCCGGTAAGATGGCAAAACTGAGTTCATATGCCGCGACTGATTGTCCATCCGCACTAAGGGTAGGGGCGAGCATTATCAATCCTTGCACCACCTGCGTTGTGCGATCAACAATCGCCCAAGCATCCTCATCATTCATCAACATTGTTAGAAACGACTGTGCTTCTTGTTGAGATTGAAAAGCCGTCATATTTAGCTGCGTCACAATCTTTTTTTGACAACCAATTTGATAGACCACTTCAAGATCCATTGGTTGAAAATGCCGTAGTTCAGTTGTGGCAGTCCTAATCTGCATCTGGAACAACTCCTTTGTCATATCAACACTCATAGTAACCCACTTACAGTGTTGCGCCAAGTAAATTCTTATGTTTCCATTAAACAAAAGCGCCAAAGTTATGGTATACCACTTTTTCAGTTTATACTAATAACGATTAATTACTCTTGTAGAAAGCGAGCATACCGATGACATTCCGCGATTATTTCCATTTATTTTCGACCGTTTCTCAACAAGCCGAATCCTATGATTATTTTTTACACTTTATTGAGACACCTGTTCCTGATTTACAACGGTATCCCGAATTAACTAAAATTTGTGATTGGGCCGCTTATGATGATCACAGTTTTCGTCTGTGGACAAGCTTGCCCCTCGACGAATTCGAGCAGCGTTTTGCTGAAACTGTCCCATTACCAAGCGATTCTTACCAGTTAGATTACAGTTACAATTTGCAAGATACAAATTTTTTCTAAAGTTCATGCTTGACTTTTAATTCGAACTACCGTAAATTGAATAACAATCATAAGTCATCTTAATTCAAACTAAGTAGTGCATTATCTGGGTGTCAGAAAGTCGGTGGTTGCTGCGAACCGATCAGGGTAATTGTTACGAAATACTGAATGGATGATTCGGCTAATTAACAGGACCGTTATCACCTGTAAGAGTGGTGTGTTACCTTAAAATGACACGTTAACTGGGTGGTACCGCGGTTTCCAATCGTCCCTATTCGCATCAGCGAGTAGGGACTTTTTTTGTAGAGTGCGTGATTTAGCGCTTAATATCTAAACATTTGCATAGAACATTGCCAATCAAAAACACATTTCAACTATGGAGGGATTTTCATGTTCAAGATTGCATCGTGCGGGGGAATCCTCCGTTATCAGTCTTTTGTCGCACCAGCCTAACCATTAAACTTAAAAGGATGCGATTTAAATGACAAAACACAAAACTAGTTTATTAGAAGCAAGTATCGTTTTACTTATTCTGCTAGCCATCATGGGTAGCGGCGTGATTGTTTTCCAACTTTCACCACAAACACCCGTCTTAACGGCGATTGCCCTCTTGATTCTATGGGCCCGTTGGCGGCACTTTAGCTGGGACGCCATTCATTCTGGTATCGAAGATGGTCTCAAAAGCGGAATCATTCCTATCATTATTTTCATTCTCGTCGGCGCCTTAATCAGTATCTGGATTGCCGCCGGTGTGATTCCTAGCCTGATGGTCTGGGGCTTCAAAATGGTCAGTGTCCACTGGTTCATTCCCTCGATTTTCGTCGTCTGTGCGCTTGTCGGCAGTGCCATCGGGAGCGCCTTTACCGTCATTTCAACCGTCGGCATTGCTTTCTTCGGGATTGGAGCCACACTCGGACTAAACACTACCATCGTGGCCGCAGCTATTATTTCCGGGGCAATATTCGGTGATAAGTCATCGCCACTTTCACAATCAACAAACTTAACCGCAGCGGTTACTGAAACAGATCTATTTGAACATATTAAGAACTTGATGTGGACCACGGTTCCAGCGTTTGTTGGCTCATTAATTTTATACGCTATCATTGGCCACACCTCGAAAAATGTCTCCCTCGATAAAATTGGTGCGACGGTTGCTGTCTTAAACACGCACACTTCAGTTAGCCTACTTGCACTAATTCCAATCATCTTAATTTTCGTTTGTGCTCGCCTTAAAATGCCAGCAATTCCAACACTCTTTTTAAACATTGCCGTTTCAATCGGTTTAATCTTTTTCCACAACCCACACACACCAATTGCTAAAATTGCGAGTTACATTGAAAATGGGTTTGTTGCCCACACCGGCGATAAAAGTATCGATGCCTTGCTCTCACGCGGTGGGATTAATAGCATGTTAAGCACCGTCGCCTTAATTATCTTAACCTTAACCCTCGGTGGCCTCTTAATGAAGCTTGGTTTAATCGAACGCGTGATGGCCCCTCTTGCTACCCATCTTAAGACGCCAGGTCAATTGCTCAGCGCCGTTATTGCTTCTGGGATTGGCGTTAACCTCTTTATCGGTGAAGAATTCCTTTCTGTGATTCTCCCTGGTAAAGCCTTCAAGAGCACCTTTGAAAAATCAAACTTGAGTAATCTTGCTTTAGGGCGCGCCCTTGAAGATGGTGGGACAGTTATCAACTACCTCGTTCCATGGGGCGTCGCTGGCGTTTTTGCCGCTAATACTTTAGGCGTCCCTACCTTGAGTTACCTTCCATTTTGTTTCTTCAGTCTCTTATCACCAATCTTCTCAATTCTCAGTGCCGTTACTGGCATCGGGTTAAAGAGAAAAACCGCCTAAACACGCAAAAAAGGCCCAGGATAAAATATCCTGGGCCTTTTTTTATATTAATTGCATTAGGAATTGACCGCCATACACCAGCGCAAAACTATACACTGCAATTGAAGCTGGCTTGCATAAAATAATGATCCATGTAAATTTCTTCAATGACATCTCGGTGAGCCCAGCCATCAAGCACAAGACATCGTCTGGTGCGACCGGTAAGAAAATCGCAAGTGCGAAGAAGCGCGCAAAGTTTTTCTTTTCCGTAATTGTCCCGATATACTTGTCATACGTTTTTTCACTGATGACGTGTAAGATGAACGGCTTCCCAAATTGTCGTGCTAATAAGAAGTTCAAGATAGAACCAATTGCAATCCCGACGTAATTATAAACAAACCCCCAAAGTGGGCCGAATACCAAAACCCCGGCTGCGGTGCTAATCCCGCCTGGAATGACAGGAATCACAACTTGAATAATCTGAATCGTGATGAAAATCAGCGGACCAATTAGCACAGAGTGCCCCAAATACGCCTGCAACGCGGTCGTGTTATTAAAAAGACCAAGCCGAGACCAATAAATAGCCAATGAGATGCTTCCGATTAATGCCATGAGAGACGTTGCGCTGATTAAGCATCTTGAAATTGTTCTACTCATCCGCTGAATTCCTTCCAAGGTTAATTTTAATTATAATTTACCACATTCAACATTATTTTTTATCGGTCGCTAGTCTGATTTAAAAAATCTTAACTTTCTAAGAACGTCCGAAATGGTTTCAATCCTTGTGCATGATATTTTTCAACAAAGGCCGCTACTTCTGCTGGATCCTGTGTTTGATCATCAATCACGAGTTGTTCAACGGGTAACGGACGTTCGTTAGCAATTTTAACATCAATCACAACAGGTTCCTTCGTGCCTTTAGTAGCAGCAAAAGCAGCTTTCAATTCAGCTAATGTCCGTACCGTAAATCCTTTTGCGCCCATCGCTGTTGCTGCTGCACCGTAATCTGCCCCTTGAATGGCAACCCCTGAGTGTGGTTGACCCTTATCATCTTGTTCAGCTTCAATGAATCCGAATGAATCGTTGCTTAATACAACGTTGATGATTGGCATTTGGTATTTAACTTGCGTGATAATATCTTGCATCACCATCGTGAAGCCACCGTCACCACTAATCGACCAGATTTGACGGTCAGGGTAGGCAGCCTGGGTCCCGATTGCTGCAGGCACTGCGCAACCCATTGTGGCATACCATGCTGATAACGTCATACGTTGGCCTGGATGCATTTTCAAGAAACGCACCCCATCGATTGAAACATTCCCAACATCGAGATTAAAGATGGCATCGTCAGTGGCCATCTCATTGATTTGTTTGAAGACGGGTTCCACACGTAACGGTGTTTGATCGTTTTCTTCAAAACTGGCTTTCCATTCATTCCAGTTTTCTTTGTTGGCGAGTGCTGCTTTATAAAAGGCAGATTTTTTGGCAACTGGTTCACTCGCGGCTAGCAATGCCTTTAATGCCGTCTTAGCATCCGCTAAAATTCCGACATCCACATGGTGTCTGTGTCCTAGTTTAGTAGGATCGATATCAATTTGAATAAATTTGGCATCTGGCTTGAAGAAGTATTGACCGAATTCATAATTGCTACCGACAAATAAGATTA
The DNA here is from genome assembly GCF_004101845.1 of Latilactobacillus curvatus JCM 1096 = DSM 20019. Lineage (NCBI taxonomy): Bacteria > Bacillati > Bacillota > Bacilli > Lactobacillales > Lactobacillaceae > Latilactobacillus > Latilactobacillus curvatus. The sequence continues at coordinate 1,409,979 of NZ_CP026116.1, forward strand.
GATCAGCAGCTTCTGCCAAATCAACTCCGGGTTTCGTGGCTACTCGCCCAGCTGAAACCATATAAGCTGGATGGTCATCGGCAACAATCCCTTTTGAAAGGGCTGATGACATCATTGGGATACTCAACCGATCAGATAAAGCAACCAATTCTTCACCCGCAGCACGTGCACCCTGACCAAAATAAATAATGGGTTGTTTTGCATCTTTAATTAACTGTAATGTACGATCAATATCCGCGCTTCTTGGCTCTGGATAATTGCCCATTTGGAATAAGTTTGCAGTGGCCTCGAAGTTATCTTCAATCGGTTCCCAGCCTAGGTTAGTTGGAATCGTGACAACTGCTACGCCGCGGTGTTTATAGGCTTGTTGAATGGCTTGGTCGACTACAAGTGGCATCTGTTCAGCCGTCATTACCGTCCGATTATAGACTGCCACATCAGCAAACATGGGGTTTTCATTCATTTCTTGGAAATAATCCGTATTCATCACACCCGTAGCAACTTGTCCAACTAATGCTAATACAGGAACATTATCATATTTAGCATCGTAGAGACCATTTAACAAGTGGACTGCACCAGGTCCGGCTGAGCCAAATGTAGCAGCAATCTTGCCAGTCGCTTTGGCTTCACCCGCCGCTGCTAGTGCACCGACTTCTTCATGGCGCACTTGAATGTAACGCATAATCGCTTTCTGGTTATGTAGTGCATTCATCGTTGAATCAAACGAGCCACCGGGTAAACCAAAAATATGGTCAATTCCCCAGTCTGCCATGACTTTTAACATTGCATCTGATGCGTTTATTTTCTGTGCTACCATTAATAAAGACCTCCTGATGATTTTATGTTTCACTTACTTAAGTATACCGCTTAAAATATAAGCGTTACAAATAATATGTCTTTTTTTAATTATTGGGACTGGTAAAAAAAACCATTTTTTGGTATGCTTGCACTGAGCTAGATAATAATGATTATAAATAACTAACTTTAAATTTTTATTTGGAGGTTCTGAACATGGCAATTACACCCACAGATGCACAAGACGTTTTTAAAGATGCTGGCGAGAACATCATTTTCGTCACCCAGAAATTGAATCGGCAAGATGCCGAGACGGACAAAGCGGCTGTTACCGAATTAGCAGCGCGCATTCCAGCGATCATCAATAGCATGAATATCCGTTACCCAGATGCCCACTTACGCGTGGCTTTCGGGATTGGCTCGGATGCTTGGGATTACTTATTCCCTAACGCACCAAAACCAAAGGAATTGGAACCCTTCAAGGCAATTCCAAGCCCTAAACATGATGCCGTCGCAACCGGAGGCGATCTTTTCTTCCATATTCGGGCCAAAGAAATGGCGGTTTGTTATGAAGTATTAGATCAAATGATGCAATTCATTTCTGATAACGCAACAACGATTGATGAAACACACGGATTCCGTTACTTCGAAGGCCGCGCGATCATCGGCTTCATTGACGGTACGGAAAATCCCGCTATCGATGAAACTGCTGAATACGCATTAGTCGGCGATGAAGATCCAGAATTCATCAACGGTTCATACGCTTTTGCACAGAAATATATCCATGCCATGGACAGCTGGAACCATACTTCAACTGAAGAACAAGAAAAAACAATTGGCCGCAAAAAGTTTTCTGACTTAGAACTTGCTGACGCCGAAAAGCCAACCAACGCGCACAACGTTGTCTCACAAGATAACGAAGGCGGTGTGGAACATAAGATTGTTCGCATGAACGTTCCATACGCAAACCCTGGCGAAAAAATGACCGGTACTTACTTTATCGGCTATTCTCGAACATGGTCAGTGACAAAACGCATGTTAACCAACATGTTCGTCGGCAAACCAGCCGGCAATTATGACCACCTACTCGACTTCAGTGAACCAACAACTGGTGCCCTATTCTTCATCCCATCAAAAACAACACTAGCAAAAATAGCAGAAGAAGAACTATAGAGTGCTGACTCAAACGGGTTAGACTTTGAGGATTAACAGCATTATTTTCTGAGCATCCAATTAACCAAATTGGGTGCTTTTCTTTTACTTTTTAAGCCTGTTAATTGACTTAACAACCATTTGATTGGTACACTACACTTACTAATAATAAGAAAATGAGGCTATTCATATGTCAGAAACAATGCACGCTGTTGCCATCCAACAATATGGTGACGAAAACCAACTTGAAATGATTACTTTACCGATGCCTACAATTGGTGAACACCAAGTCCTAATTCAATCTAAAGCGACAGCAATCAACCCACTCGACTGGAAATTACGTGAAGGTCATCTCACAAGCATGTTCCAATGGGAATTCCCAATCGTTCTTGGCTGGGACCTTTCCGGGGTCGTTGTTGCCGTTGGATCAGCCGTAACAGAATGGCACGTTGGTGATGAAGTTTTCGCACGACCTGCCACTTCAAATCGTGGTACTTATGCTGAATACGTTGCCGTTGATGACAACTTAATCGCACCAAAACCAGTCAATGTCACTTTTGAAGAAGCGGCTGCCGTCCCATTAGCTGGCGAAACTGCTTGGCAAGCACTCTTTAACCACGGTCACCTACAACCAGGCGAAACCGTCCTGGTCCAAGCTGGTTCAGGTGGCGTAGGTTCATATGCTATCCAATTCGCAAAAGCAATGGGCGCCCACGTTATCACCACAACTAGTGCGAAGAACTTCGATCTTGTCCGTGAACTTGGCGCTGATGAAATCATTGACTATCGAACTGAAAAAGTGGCCGATAAAGCCCACAATGTCGATCTCGTTATCGACACTATCGGGGGTCAAGGACAAGTCGATGCATGGGCTGTCCTCAATCCTGAAACAGGTCGCCAAATTTCAATCGTTGGTGAAGCGCCTGAAACTGCGGCCATCATTAAAGATACCAATATGACTTTCAAAGCCATCTGGTTAATGCCAGATGGTGATCAACTTAAAAAGATTGCCGCATTAATGGCCGATGGTAAAGTCAAATCAATTATCGATACTGTCTTCCCATTTTCTGCTGATGGCTTGATCAAAGCCCATCAACTAAGTGCTACGAATCACTCAACCGGGAAAGTTGTTATTAAATTCTAGATCTCCCAAAAAACACCGCTAACCTAATAGGCTAGCGGTGTTTTTTTAATCATTGAATAATTGATCACTTTCTTTGTCGGTACGATTCCCAATCGTATAAATTTCGACCATTACGAAAATTAATTCGATGGGTGGAAAGAAATAAATAGCGACTAATAGAATCACTTGAATCACCCAGAAATAAGGTCTAGTAATCGTGCTATAGATCGGCATGGCTTTAATTTTTTGATACCGCTCAGGGGCGACTTCACGATTGGCGTTCGCCAATGCATCACTCAAGAAGAAGTAGGCCAATAACCAAATCAGATGAACCACGTAGTAAAAATATTCCGGACCGCGTTCATTGATGAACCGCCCCGTCCAAGCCGTTGCAACGGGTAAAAATGACATGGATAATAACCAAATATTATTCAGCCAATAAATACGCTTTGTTCCTCGTTTCGTCAGCGAAAACATATAGTAATGATTATACCAAGCAACCCCTACGAAAACGTACGTAATGATATACGCAAAAAAGTAGGGACCATTTTCCAAAAGTGCCTTAATTTCCGGTGTTTCTGGCGTTTTAAATTCCAAGATCATAATGGTGACAATAATCGCGATGACAGCATCGCTAAATGCTTCTAATCGACCCTTATTTATTCTATACATCCCCTTAACCAAAATAGCTAATTTTATATTTTACACTATTTAATTATGATGTGCTATTATTTATAGAATGCCTGATGTACCAGTGCATTCAACAACTAATCCCCAACAATCCTTTCAAAGATACTTAAAAATAAATTGATTTCAGCCATTAATTAATAGTATAATTTATCTACGTAGTAAGGGAGGAATTATCATGGAAAGAGAGTATCAATCACGCGCTTCACTTAAAAAAGAAGTTAAGTCATTATTTGCTGGTCATTGGGGAAAGGCCGTTACGTTGAACATCATCCCCACTCTGCTATCAATTATTGGGGTGATTATTGTCGGAGCAGTCTTGATGGCCATGATTGCCATCTCCGCAAACACCGACCCATCAATGGCTGCCAATGAATCTTTTTCGGGCCATTCGTCTGGTAGTAGTTTTGCTGGTCAAATTCCAAGTTTCATTTTGGGGCTCATTACACTTGGGATTAATTTTACTTTCTTAGATTGGCTCCGTTCGAAAGATGCTGATTTTAGTTCACTCAAAGGAGCTTTCAGTGTCTTCTCAAAACGTTATTTCTTGGGCGCTTTTCTAATTCGAATTTTAGCTAGCTTATTTACATTCCTTTGGGCATTGTTATTCATTATTCCGGGGATCATTAAAGGCTACGCTTATTCTCAAGCTTCTTATATCTTCAAGGACTTAACAGATAACGATCCACAAGCTGACGTTAGCTTTTTAGATTGTATCACTAAGAGTCGTGAGTTAATGAATGGGCATAAATTCCGGTTTTTCGTCTTACAACTAAGCTTCTTAGGTTGGGATATTTTAGCTGGCCTCTCACTTGGCATTGGCTATTTCTGGTTAACGCCATATAAGAATGCAACTTATATGGCATTCTACAAAGATCTTGCAGGCGATCAATTTTTACAGACAACTTCTGCAGATGAACCAACTGAAGAAGTTACTGTTGAAGCAATTTAAATGAACTCAAGACGTTCTTAATTGGGCGTCTTTTTTTGTATTATGCGGTGATTAGCAGTAGGCTTAGACTAACCATTTTATTCAGAAAGGATGACGTCATCATGACCACTAATCACCAAATCCAACTTGATACCGAACATAATTGGCACGCAGTGTCTGGTGAAATCCCTACGCCTAAACCTGAAGAGCTACTGATCAAAGTCAGGGCAAGTAGCGTCAACCCTGTCGACCTTAAAAGACGAGCTAGCACCACAACCATTTTAGGCTATGACGGGTATGGTACCGTGCAAGCGGTCGGCGCCACTGTGACCAACTTTCAACCTGGCGATGTTGTCTTCTATGCCGGCAGTACCCAGATCGATGGCAGTTTCCAACACTATCAATGTGTTCCGGCCGCGATTTGTGCGCTTGCGCCTAGTACAATCAGTGCCGCGGAGATTGCCGGCTTACCGCTTGTTTCGTTAACCGCCTATGAATTACTTTTTGAAAAGCTTGGTTTTACCGCTGAACAAAATGCCAATCGTGGCAAACAACTATTGATTATCAATGGTGCCGGTGGGGTTGGATCAATTCTCAGTCAACTCGCTAAGTGGGCCGGATTCACCGTCACTGCCACAAGCAGTCTCACTCATTTCGACTGGCTAAAAACAAACGGAGTTGATCACCCGCTGGATTATCATTCACCTAGCAGCTTAGACAACTTAGCCAGTCTTCCGGATAACACCTTTGATGCCATCGCGGTCCTTTATGATATTGAAAGCTATCTCCAAGAGGTCGCACGGCTGATTAAACCGTTTGGACAAGTCGGTACGATTGTTAGCAATACGCATCCACTTGATCTCGCACTGCTTAAGCCTAAATCAGCCTCATTTTCATTTGAGTACATGTTCACTAAAACGGACTATCAATTCCAAACCACTAGTCAAGGGGCGATTCTCCAACAAATTGCGCGGCTAATCGATGCGCGGATTCTGCATCCAATCACCACCGCCCACTACACAGGCTTAACGGTCGCTAATCTCCAAATGATTACTGATAAACTGTTAACTGGCCATACGACTGGTAAACAGGGATTGGTCTACTAAACGCAAAAAAGCCGCAACCAAATTGGTTGCGGCTTTTTTAACACAACAGTCATCGAGTTGCGGGGATTGAACCCACATCAATCATTCATTTTACGCTTCGCTTTTAATAGCCAATCGCTTTTGATTTTCTTGGGAGGAATTTCAATTTAGATGATTGGTTCTACCGTTAAACTACAACTCATTGGGTGTTGCTAAGACACTTCTTTAGGGAGGAATTGTCTCATAAAATTAACTTGCTCAGATTCACTTACTTGGGAGATGCTTATCTGATATTTATAGAATACCAAGCAGTTGGGACCAAATTGTGAACTTTCAAGTATGAAATGATGTCCGTTAAAAAAAGCCCCACCACTTTGGTGAGGGCTCAATTTTATAGCTCATCTTCCGTCGCCAACAAACCATACTTCACTTTAAAGCGACTGATGATTCGGTACCACGACTGATAAAAGAAGAAAATAAAAAAAACATTTGATAAAGCATGGGCCAAGTCAAAATAGAAACTCGCGACATAGGCTGCAATAAAAGTCTTAATCGTCAGTGGATTGACGTATGCGACAAAATACCACAGATTCATAATCCACCCAAAAATAAAGCCCCAGACAAACCCAAAAATACAGAGCAAGTATTTATTCTGTGCCCACTGATGGCGACTAATTAAGCCTGCCGTAACGCCCATCATGCCCCAGCAAAACATTTGCCATGGGGTCCATGGCCCTTGTCCCAAAAACATATTCGAGACAATCGCGGCGGTCGAACCGACAATAAAACCCGATTCTGGACCAAGGACTAATGCCGACACGATAATCACAAAACTAGTTGGCTGAACACTGGGCAATGGTGCAAATGGTACCCGAGTGACTGCCGCAATCGCCGCTAAAACCGCGATGAAAATAATTTCACGGGCGCGAATATCCCGGGTTTCAAACCGCCAATAAAATGGCAGCATACTGGCAATCAAACAGATAAAACTGAAGATCAGAAAATGCTGTCCTTTTAAAGTGACGATAAACAACATGAAAATCGCCATAATCAAGAAAGCCAATCCAAACGTGGTCCAACTATTTTTTAAAGCTTTCATGCGTGCACCTCTTCCCAATTCAGGGCTTCGGGCAATTGACTGCGTAACATTCGGTTGATGGTTGTCGTATAGAAGAAGTTATGCGCGAAAAAGGCATAAGGTTCTTCCTCCGATACAATCGTCCCATCGAATAATAAGGCACACTGACTAGCAAACCGGGCACTAAAGGCCATATCGTGACTTGCCATAATCAACGTTAAGCCTTCCGCTTGTAAACGCGTTAACAATTCACCCAACGCCCGTTTGCGAATCGGATCAAGGCCCTTTGTTGGCTCATCCAACAAGAGTAACTGCGGCTGCGCTAGCAATACAATCCCGAGTGCAATCAATTGTTGCTCGCCGCCACTGGCATCTTGCGGGTTACGTTCAGCAAGGGTTTGAAGACCGAGCTTTGCTAGCATCTCTTCTGCCACTTGTTCTGGTGTTACGCGTTTTAACTGCCGCGCCCGTTCGATAAATTCTTGACGGACACTATCATAACTGAAATGATCGCTCGGTGTTTGTGAGAGATAACCCACTGTTTTGAAAAGTTCAGCTTGCGCCCACTTACCGATCTTCTTCCCCTGTAACTTGATTGCACCATGGCGCGGTTGTAATAAACCAATCAAAAGCTTCAACAACGTCGATTTACCAGTCCCATTTTTACCAACAATCGCTAACCAATCGCCGGTATGAACCTCTAGATTGAGCTGATCTAAAACATAAGGGTCATTTTTTTCATACTGAAAGCTCACATGTTTGGCCTGCAGAATTGTTACTTGGTCGTTCGTGGCTATTTTACGTTTAGCATGCGTTAACTGCCATTGTTGCCGCTCAATCAATTGCTTCCCACTGACAACGGTCAATGGTAATGCCGCAATATCAGCCGGTGCAATCAACTCATTTTGTAAAAAGACGTGTGGCACATCTGGGACGAATTCACGCAATGCCGGTTGCGCCCAAATTGCTGCTAATCCACCAGCAACCGGTCCTTGATACGTTATCTCACCGCCATCCATCAACCAAAGTTGATTAGAGAGCGGTAAAATATCATCCAACTGGTGTTCACTGATAATCACGGTGATGCCGAGTTCGTCATGTACCCGTTGCAATAAACTAATAAATTCTTTGGTCGCAATGGGGTCGAGTTGCGCTGTTGGTTCATCCAACAGTAAAAGATCTGGCTGTAAAATCAAAACCGACGCTAGGTTGACCAGTTGTTTTTGGCCACCCGATAAATCATGCACGGAAGCATACAGCAAATCTTGGAAACCTAAAAAGCTGACTAATTCGGCAATTCGTTTTTGAATATTTGCACTCTTTTCACCAATATTCTCGAGTGAAAAAGCGAGTTCCTGAATGACCGTATCCATCACTAATTGGTTATCCGGATTTTGAAAGACCATCCCAATCTTCTGCGCACTTAACCCTTGCGATAAATCAGCTAACGGTTGGCCCTCGAAAATAATCTCACCCGACCGTTTACCAACGGGCCAGAGTTCTTTTTTGAGTTGGCGCAATAAGGTGGTCTTCCCGCTACCCGAGTTCCCAGCTAACGTAATGAAGTCACCCGTCTGAACGGTTAAATTAATGTCTTTCAGATTTTGTTGGGTTGCTAATGCATACTGAAAATTAAATTGTTTTATTTGCGCAATGTCCACCATAAATATTCCCATCCTTCTAGTAATAGCGGCAAACTATCAATTAATAAGACTAACACTAAACATAGCCAACCAATTTGATTCAAATGAATCGAGCCAAGTATTGGATAAATCGCTAAGCGGCCAATCCCCTGTTTAGCAAAATAAAAACAAAGTGCACTGCCTGCTACAAGACTTGCCAATACCCAACCATCCCGTTGGGTAAATCGATAACGTTGATAACTCGTTCGCTTCTGTGACCCATAACCACGGGCCGTCATTGAATCAGCCGTTTGTAGTGCGTCAACCAATGAATTAATCAATAATACTTCCATCAAACGCATCCCGGCATGTGATCGGGCTCTAACACTCCCCGTTTCCATCTGCACACCACGTGTTCTTTGGACATTCTTGATATTGGTAAACCGCCGAATAAATAGTGGGACAAACCGCATCGTAATCATCGTTAATAAAGTTAGTTGCGGTGAAATCCGCACAAATAAATATAAGAACTTATGATTCGTCATACTCTGATTATAGGAAACAAACACTAGCATTAAGATCGCCAGCGAAAGCGCCATTAAAAAACCGTACATGACAGCCTCTGCTGTGATCACCGTCCCACCAAACGTCGCAATCACGTGCGCCCCATGATTATTCATAATAGGATTCATCACGACGATAAAGAGCATCATGAACAATGCACCCTGCAATGTCCCCAGTGTTTTCTTCTGGTTTTTCGCAAGCAAGTTCACTGCAATCATCATCAACAATTCACTTACAAGAAAAATCGGATGAATAAAAACCATTGAGAACGCAATTGCAATCACGTAATACGCAAAGATGACGATTGGATTTAATTGATCAAAGACCAGTTGCGATTTTAACCCTGAGGCGCGTTGCGATCGTTCCCGAGATTTTCCGTATACATCCAATCAATCACATCTCCACTCTTAACAGGATAATTACCACAAGAATAGTTAGGAAAACTGCCATTCACTCGATAAAGCCATCCGCTTAACGGTCCTTTATCAAATTCGAATAGCCCATTAATGCCTTTGATATAGACGCCGCCGCCCGTCCCACGATAGGATAGTGCCATCCCGCGACTTTGCAAATCACGTTTTAAAACATCAATCACCATATCCCCATCCTTGATTTCAACTTGATCACCGTTCAACCATTTCGGATTACCTTCACTAATTGGTCCATAAACATTGACGCTCACCTTTTCAAGGACTGGTTGGGGCGTCGTAGTGGGCGGTGTAACTGGTTTACTTTCAGTTGATTGTGACGATTGATTAATGGCGGATTGGGTCGATGCCGATTGGACTGCCGAGCCTTGTTCTACAGCTTGTTGCGATGCTAATTGTTTGCTAGAGGCCGATTTTTGTGATGATTCATTTGTCTGTTCAGATTGACTGCTGGACTTGCGCGTTTCAGCTGTTTTCCGACTTTCAGATACCGCCCTACTATGTGACTCAGAGGCCTTAGATTTAACTTTACCATCTAAACCAACAGTTGCTGGCTTGACCCGTTTTTTTGATCTATGTTCCTCTTTAACATGTTGACTACGCGTAGACGGATTATCTTGAGCCACACTTTGATAGGTACCGTATCCGATGCCGCTTAAAATAACTAAACTACCGATAATCGCAATGATTCTCTTTTTAGACATATCTAACTCCTAACGATGTTCAACTTGACGCTTGAACCAACTGCCAATAATCCCAGTCAAAAGTATCAAGCCGGCTACAGAAGCAACTACTGTTGAGTTAACACCCGTTTGTGGTAATTGCTTTTGCTTTATTTGAGCATGATCTTGATTGTCTGCTTGGTGTTTATTTTCTTTTTCAACCGTAGTCACTTGTCGTTCAAACTTGAAACTGATTGTATTATTCGCTGCATTAATCGTGATGGATTTGGTTGGCGTGTCTTTTAATTGATAACCCTCAACTGCAACATCAGATGCATTAATCAACATTGTGCGTCCAACTCTTTGATGCTGCAATTGAATTGTTTTAAACACTTTGCCGTTTTGATCGACTGCTTGCACCGTAACGTCAGCAAACTGCGCTGCAGGAATTGTCCCAATCATTTGTTTCCGATACTGGAACGTCACGGTCGTTCCCGTTTTAGCAACTTGAACAGTTTGTTGTGCATTGCCTAATAATTCATAACCCTCAACTGCGACTTGATTAGCATTCACCGTAATGGTTTGACCAACGGGTTGTTCAGCTAATTGAAGACTCTTTAAAATTTGTCCCTTTTCATCAACTGCTTGGACCTTTACCGATGCTTTTTCAATAACTGGCGTTTTAAAATCATAAATTGAGCCTTTTCCCGCTTGGAACAACCGGTATTGGGCTAACGTATAAACGGCTTGTTCAGTTGACATCGCTAGCGATCCCATATCGTTATTAATATTCCAGCGGAACTGTCCATCTGCTCTTTGATAAGCGACCAGCCGTGAAATCGGGTTAGCGCCTTGATCGCCAACAAATGTTGTGACTGGATCAACTCCAGCTGCAATTAAGCCCATGACAACCATTGCCGTACTATTTGAGTTTTCTTCTGTCATATAAACACTAGGGATTAAAAAACCACCCGTTTGTGCAACAAATGTTTTTTCTTTCAACATCGTTACCGCTTTATCTAGCGCATCTTGAACGCCTGGGAAGTCACGATGCATCCCCAACGCCGTCATCGTCATCCCGGTCGTATCTAAATCACTTTTACTACCGAAAAAAGCCCAGCCATTTTCAGCGTTTTGTGCTTGTAAAACCGTTGGAATTAAACTATCAATCGCTTGCTGTGCCTTGGCACCATAATCACGCATGCTAAGGGCGATGATGCCGTAAACTTGCCCGTTGATCCCACCAGTTGGTGCTTTTTCAATAATTTTATCAATTATATTTAAACCAGCGAAGTTGGTTGCATCTTCACCAAGTGCTGTTACCCCAATTACCAACACTTCTAAATCGGTTGCCGAAAAACGTTGATCAGCGAGCATTGATTGTGCATCCGCAACCAAGGCATTATGATAACTCAAGCGTTGCGCTGCACTCAGTGTCACGCCTGATTGAATAGCTGCTAACGCTGACCATACATCTGGTTGGCCATTATTCAACAACTGTTGCGCCCCAGCCACCATTGCTTTTTGATAATCCGTACTAGATGCAGTACGTGGTGTCACTTGTGTAACCTTTGTCTCACTCGCAGACACCGTTTGTGCACTACCAATAACTGAAACAACAGGCATTATTAACATTAATCCTGTCCATAATAAGGTAAAAAATTGTTGTCGCTTCTTCATTTAACTCTCCTCATTCCGATTAACTTTGATACCCTATAATTTACCATATTTAGGAGCTAGAAAGTTGGCCCTATAAGGTTAATCTTCACAAATACGCCTTAAAAAAAACTTCATTTCAAACACAATTTATTCATATTTCCCGCCTAAACTAATATTTATTCAGTTTTAAGGAGGAAATACTTATGAATTTTATCAAGCGTGCTTGGCAAAACGTCATCTTTAAAAAAGGGCGTAGCTTCTTATTAATAATTGTGATGACCGTCATCATGATTTTTATCATGGCTGGTCTATTGATTAGAAATGCAGCCATTACAACCGTCAACAATACCAAACAACAGGTGGGCGCTAGCGTCACCCTTTCTGCAAATCGCGATCAAGCGTTTAAGAAAATGCGCGCCTCGGCTAGCAGTGATGCCCCAAGTACTACAGCAACGCGCCCTAAATTAACCATGCCCTCCGTCAAATTAAAAGACGTAACGGCTATTTCGAAATTATCCGGGCTGGCAAATTATAACGTCAGCGTCACGACTTCTGCGAACGCCTCGTCCATTGAAGCCATTACGACATCAAGTAGTTCAAATAATAGTGGTGGCATGATGGGCGGCGGCTCTGGCGGCAACGCTGAGTCATCCACTTCAACAGGTGACTTACAAATCACCGGAGTGCTCAATACCGCAACCCTCAGCGACTTTAAAGATAATACAAGTAAAATCACGAAAGGTCGCGCTTTAAATAGTAGCGACAAAAACACCAGTAATGTCGTCATCGAATCTGAATTGGCTAAAGAAAACAGCCTCAAGGTCGGCGACACCATTAAAGTCAAAGCCAGCACGACAGGCAAAAAAGCCTATACGCTAAAAGTAGTCGGGATCTATAAGACTAGTCAAAGTAGCGGTGGCATGGGTCCACAACAAACAGACCCCGCAAACGTCATCTATACGGCATACACATTAGCTAACCAAATTAAAGGTCAAACTGGCAAAGTGGATAGTGCCACATTCACGCTTAGTGACCCAACTAAGAAAAATAGTTTTGTAAAAGCAGCGAAGAAGATTATCAATACGAAGAAATTCACGGTAACAGCTGATGACAGTACTTACCAATCACTCAAACAATCCATGCAGAAAATGGCCAGTTTTGCTAATAAGATTGTTTGGTTAGTCGCTATCGCTGGCACTGTTATCCTCGCATTAATTATTATCTTAATGGTTCGCGAACGGCGTTATGAAATGGGCGTTTTACTCTCATTAGGTGAAAAGCGCGTCAAAATCGTGGGCCAATTATTAGTTGAAATGTTCATGCTGCTGATTGTCAGTTTAGCTTTAGCCGGCATTGGCGGACGATTCGCTGGTCAAGCGCTTAGCAAACAAGTTATGCGTTCCGTCACAACCGAAACGACAACCAGCTCACAAACAAATAACATGCAACCTGGCGGTAACGGCGGCCCTGGTGGCGGTCAAGCCCCTAGTGGCCAAACTGGTGGCAATCGGCCAAGTGGTCAAATGCAACAACCTGGCCAATCTGCTAAAAAAGCCGTCAAAGCAAGCGACCTTGATCTGAAGATTAGTGCCGTCACCTTAATGCAACTTGGCGCATTCGGCTTCACCATCATCGCATTTGCCGTCTTACTCGCATCACTCAATATTTTACGACTCGAGCCACGCAAAATTCTCATTGGATAATTATAGGAGGTCCACTATGTTAACAGCTAAAAACATCAGTTACTGGTACGATACTGAAGAAAATACACTTTACAAAGATGTTAATCTCGATTTTGAAGCCGGCAAACTTTACGGCATCATCGGTAGCAGTGGTGCTGGAAAAACGACCTTACTCACCATGCTTTCAGGGTTAGATAAACCGCGCCGCGGGAGTATTTTATACGAAGGTACCGATATCCAAAAAATCGGCTTAACCCAATACCGCAATCGCTATGTGTCCATCGTGTTCCAAGCCTACAACTTACTCCCCTACATGTCGGCACTCGACAACGTCTTGACTGCGATGGCCATTACTCATTCGACGCATGAAAGTGCCGCCGATTTCGCACTCGAAATGCTCAGCAAGGTTGGCATCAATCCCGAACTCGCCCATAAGAACGTACAAAAACTATCAGGTGGCCAGCAACAACGCGTCGCCATCGTTCGCGCCATGTGCTGTTCAGCCCCCATCGTTGTTGCCGACGAACCAACCGGTAACTTAGATGAACAAAATACGCAGGAGATCATTCATCTCTTCCAAGAATTAGCCCATCAACAACAAAAATGTGTGATTCTTGTCACCCATGAAAAAGAAGTCGCAGCAAGTTGTGATGTTCAGTATCATCTTCAAAATAAAACCTTTCAACCAGTTGCTTAACTAAGTAAAAAACGACTGAGCCTGTTTACGGCTTGGTCGTTTTTTAACGGGCATGCTATACTGAGGGCAATCAAAAGGAGGGCTTCTAAATGCTAACAATCTTCTATGGTTCTTTTAGCCATGCTGGCCAATCATTTATTATTGCAGCAACCCCCAAAGGTATCTGTTTTGTTGGTTCACCCGATGGCACTATCAGTGAATTAACCACTTTTCTTCCCCAAACGAAATTAGTTGCAAATCAAGCCGCAATCGCTCCTTATAGTGAATCATTAACAGCTTATCTCGATGGTGACCAAACCACGTGGTCACTGCCAATTGATATTATCGGCGGCACACCTTTTCAAAGAAGTGTTTGGACCGCCCTGCAAGCTGTGCCATATGGTCAAACCACAACTTACAGCGCTTTGGCGGCTCAAGTCGGGCACCCCACCGCAATTCGCGCAGTGGCTTCTGCCATTGGTCGCAATCCACTATTGATGATTATTCCTTGCCATCGCGTCTACCGTAAAGACGGGCAAATTGGGGGGTATCGTGGCGGACTTGAATTGAAACAAACCCTCCACCAGCTTGAAACTCAAACCAAATAAGGGGATTAATTTGAAATTTTATCAATAAAAGTCTATACTTATTATTAAGTCGGTGGTAGAATGTACGGTTACTCTACTCCTTTCAAATTAAGAAAAAGAGATGATTATTACGCAAGTAACTGATGTTTATGGGTTAACCCACGAAAACTGCAAGCTGATCGAAACTGAAAATGATTTTACTCGCATCTTCCTAGCTGAAGGTCCTGATGGTACACGTTATACGTGTTTACTACCTGATGCGAAACCCAATCCAAAGTCAAACCAACACTTTGAATATGGTAATCCAGCAGATGCACCATACTAGATACTAAAAAAGCGCCAACGGATATTAGAATCCGTTGACGCTTTTTTGTTGAAACGTGTTCTCGCCAGCATATTTCTGCACTTAACCAAATTTACCAAATCAGCGATTACATCGCCAATTTGGTAAATCCAGTCAATGCTCAGCACTCTATTCTGCCATTAATATATCCAAGAATTGTTCGCCGTATTTTTCTAGTTTATTTTCGCCGACCCCTTTGACATCTAGCATTTCAGTCAAGGAAGTTGGCATGATTTCACACATTGAATATAGGGTCTTATCCGAGAAAATCACAAACGGAGGCACACCTTGTTCTTCCGCTAAATCGCGGCGTAACTCACGTAGTTGTTCAAATAATTCATTATCTTCAGGCAACGTTTTTTGCACTTTGACCGCCATCTTGCGCGTCACTTTCGCTTGGCCTTTTAAGACTGCAACTCCCGCCGCCGTGATTTGCAGCACTGGGTATTGACCGCCAGAAGCTTGCAAATATCCTGAAGCGACTAAGTAATCGATCAAACCACTGATTTCTTTTTGCGAATCACCACGCATTAGACCATACGTTGGGAGTTCATCAAAGCGGAATTGCATGATTTTTTGATTCTTCGAGCCCGTCAATACTTGCGCCACCAACACTTTGCCAAACCGTTCATCCATCCGTTTAACGCACGATAAGACTTTTTGTACATCAATCGTGATGTCTTGTTCTTCACGCGTATCCAGACAGTTACTGCACCGGCCGCACGCTTCACAATCATCATCAAAATAATTGACGATGTACTGTTGCAAACATTGCTGCGTATTGGCGTACTGCGTCATTTCTTGCAACTTGGCATATTCTTGTTGCTTATGCGCTTCGTCCATTTCCGACTGATCGATAAAGAAATGCTGAATCTGCACATCATTCACTTTAAATAATAGAATCGCTTCACTCGGCAAGCCATCACGCCCGGCCCGGCCAGCTTCTTGATAGTAAGCCTCTAAACTCCCAGGAATCTGGGCATGCACGACAAAGCGCACATTACTTTTATCAATGCCCATGCCAAACGCATTAGTCGCGACCATTATCGGTTTGCGATCATAGAGAAAATCCTCTTGATTCTGACGACGCACCGCTTCGTTTAATCCGCCATGATACATTGTCACATCTAACTTAGCCTTTTCAATCAGCTTCGTGAGCCGTTCAACTTCTTTCCGTGTGCTGGCGTAAATAATCCCGGATTTTTGTTTGTTGACCTTTAAATAATCGATTAAGTAGCGATCACTATTTTGATTTTTAACTACTTGAAACGCAAGATTCTGCCGTGAAAACCCCGTCTTAACTTCGTGCTGAATGTTCAACCGTTGCATGATATCAGCTGCCACTTGCGAGGTTGCCGTAGCGGTTAAAGCCACAATCGTTGGTCGTTGGCGCATACTCTGAATCGTATCCGTCAGGCGTAGATAACTTGGCCGAAAATCGTGGCCCCATTGCGAAATACAATGCGCTTCATCGACCGCAATCAAATCAATCGTTAATTCAGCTAAATCAGCTAAAAAGTAATCCGAATCCAAGCGTTCCGGCGAAACATATAGTAATTTCACTTCACCACGCACAGCTTGGTTAAAGCGTTCTTGGACTTCCCCCTGCGTTAGCGTACTATTGATAAACGTGGCTGGAATCCCATTTTCATTAAGCGCATCGACTTGATCCTTCATCAAAGAAATCAACGGTGATACCACCAACGTTAAACCGGGTAGCATCAATGCTGGTATTTGATAACACAATGACTTCCCGCCACCAGTTGGCATAATCGCCAAGACATTAGTGCCTGCCAACAATGATTCGATCACATCTGCTTGACCTTCTCTAAAGTGATCATAACCAAATTTTTCTTTTAGTACCGCTTGTGCTTGCATGCCATTTCTCCCACCCGTTAAAATTCCTACCTTCTATCATAACAAAGATTCGTTAATTCCGGTTAATTGAATCTCAGTTTCAAGCATTCCTTCAATCAATTCTTACTGGCTGACAAAACCAGCGATTTAGTGTTTAATTAGAAGCATCAAAGACTGTCAGGAGGCTTCCTATGACCTTGGAAATTAATGCAACATTAACGGCTACCCAAACGATCGTCGATTTAATCGAACAACCCGTTACTCAGCTTTTAATTGAACAAACACCGGCTAATACAACCGCATTCGCACACCCCGCTTTATTCCTCGGTTTTGCGCAGCAACAACTGCAACAAATTGAACAACTCTCCCCACTTGAAACAGCCTCGACTGATCAAGTTGACACGGGTATCTGGATTACCATGGATCCTGAGTGGACTGAACAAATTGGCTACGTAGGGCAGCTATTAGCCGAACAAAATCAACCACCGATAACGAGCACCTCGCTTCCGTCCAACGTCTCTCAAAATTTCCGAACAACCTTAGCTCCAGCCGTTGAAGCCATCATCTTGGTCCTCAGCCGCTTTGGTTATCCCCTGACCAAAAGCGCACCAGTCAAAGCAAAACCGGCTAAAACACGTCATCGATGGACAAAAGCCGTCAGCCAAATCGAATTCACTGTTGCTACGCGCGAAGCACAAGGAACAGCCATCTGGCAAAAGCGCAAAGAGATGTTATTGAAAGCGGGGGCACAATTGTGGCCAACCGCGCCACTTAATAAGGATGGCTCGTTTGGCTTTGCTGCTAAAATGGGCACTCACTTGCGCAACGAACATGCAGCGCAAATTCAAGACAATCAAACGACTGAAGACATTATTTTCAAGAGCGTGAATGAAATCGGCCTCTTCTTGTACTTTGGTGGCACCAATAGTTGGCTCGAACTATGCGACACAAATGGTCGCTCAATTGACGACTGGACTAAAATCTAAAATAGAAAAGAGATTCAACATGCAAATTATCAGTTCTGGCATTCATCACGGCTACTTCGACGACCTCTACGGCGGTCATGGCACTCAATTTAACGCGGAAGGTGTGCCAACTTATTCCATTCCGTTTAACATTCAAGACGCACCTAGCGATACAGTCAGTTATGCTGCCGTTTTCTACGATCTAGATGCCTACGAAGTGACGCAAGGGTTTCCTTGGATTCACTGGACACTTGCCAATTTAAAAACGACCACTGTCGTGGCTAATGCTAGCCAACAAGCGCCCGATTTCATCCAAGGTGTTAATACTTGGCACAGTCCCAAAACAGACCATTTATCAACAGAAGCAAGTGCTTGCTACGGCGGGATGACACCCCCTAACCGCGATCACACTTATACACTTAAAGTATTTGCACTTGATACCACGCTCGATTTACAGCCTGGCTTTTACCTAAATCAAATGACAGCGGCAATGCGCGGTCACATCTTAGATAGCGCTATTTTAGAAGCACAATACCGCCAATTTAAACATTAGGTGACAATGGCCTTAACTCGGCTAACACTTTTGTCATCTGATCTTAAAATCGTCGCTTTTTTACGCTTAACATCGTATGATAACTTTATCAATTCGGAATAAGGAGTTCTCATTCAATGAAAAAAAACAATTAGCATTATTGCGATAATCGCCCTCATCATCGTCGGATTTGCTGGCTACCGTTAATACAAAAATACGTATGTCGGCGAAGTAGGCTACGCCAAAGTTGCTGCTCAATCTCCAGCTAAAGAAGCCACCAAAGATGATTCAGGTAAAACAGTGACTAATATGTATAGCTATCACTACCAACTAAATGTGGTGAAAGAAGATGGTAGCCACCAAGTGGTCCCTGTCGAAGTTACTGGCGAAAATCCAACGCCACTCACTCCCAACAGCTATGTCAAAGTTGAATTTAATTCAAAACGCGTCTTAAAAGGGCCTAATACTGTGTCCAAGAATCAAATTCCGGCTAAAGTTCTGGCGGGTTTAGATAAATAATAAATTAGCTTATCCTAGTACCATTAATACTTGTTATTAGCTGTTACCCTCTTAAATTAAGTTATTAAAAAGCAGTACCCTTGATTAGTTATCATGGGTGCTGCTTTTTGTATGTTTCCTGTGAAACATTTTGTTTTGTTTGATTTTCTTTAAGGCTTCACGTTGGGCGAAGATTGTTAGTTCGTGTTCTTCAACAAACGTCATCACCCACTCAGGATTTTCCTTACTATAGTTACGTAAAGCCCAGCCAATTGCTTTTTGGATAAAGAACTCATCTGTGTCAATATCTGCCAGAATGGCTTCTTCCAAAAACGCCACATTCGTTTTTTCGTAAAAACTGAGTTGTAGCGTAATCGCAATCCGGCGCAGCCAGAAATTCTCAGCACCTATAAAATGCTGTGCAACCCAATCAAACTGTTCAGGATGCAGTCTGATGTACTCTCCAAATACTTTTCGCCAAGCATCGATGCTGTCCCACCAAACTTTTTCCAACACCAACGTTAATAAATGTTCCATATCAGCCGGTTCCCACCAACGTACTGAACGCAATGCCATCTCGATGGCAACATATTGATACTCACGCGTTGGTTGAGCATATAAAGTCTCAATGAACTGCATTATTTCTGCTGGTGACAATTGTTTCACAGACTGCCACAATTCGCGTTCAATTAAATGGCGGTCCGGTGCTTTAACACCGTTAAATTCAAATTGACTCTGCATGTATTTCTTCATTGCCGCCTGATTTTCTGGATATATCGGTAATTCAAAATCCATGGTTATCCCTCCACTATATCGCCTCTAAAAAACTTGTGCCGTTTGTTTAGCTGTTTCAATAGCTTCCTGCATGATCACGTTAGCTTTTTCTGGCGAATGATCAATTCCTTCAATATTAATTTTAATGACTTCGTTAACACCGGCAAAGCCAAGGATTGTTTTAATGTATTGTGTTGCAAAATCTTGGCCAGCATAAACGCTTCCGGCTGACTGAATATGAACTGCTTTTTTTCCAGTTACTAAGGGCTGCGGAGCTGTTTCAGTATGTCTAAATGTTTTTCCAGCCACCATCACTGTGTCAATCCACGCTTTAAGTTTCGTCGGTACATTTAAATTCCAAAGCGGATTAACAATCACAAACTTATCGGTTGCTAAGAACTGGTCGGTATAGCGATTAAACCAAGCGACCTTCTCTTGCTGACTAGCGCTTAAGGTGGCCATAGCTTGCCCTTCTTTTAACGCCGCCCATGCCGTCATTAGTTCTTGATCAATTTCTGGTAAGTCAGATTGGTACAAGTCCAACCAACTGATTTCATCAGCTGGATTTTGTTTTTGATAAACTTGCATGAACTGCGCCAAAATCGTTAACGTCCGTGACTGTTCTGTAGCAAGTGGATGCGCTTTAACAACTAATACTTTACTCATTAATTTCCGCCCCTTAGTATTTAAACTTTATACACTATCATTTTAGTATACTATCTGCGGCGCTGTCCATAAGCTTTACATCATTTAATAAACCAACCACCTATTAATGACCTTTTACAACGTTTTATACAGCAACAAACAACCAAAAACGATTAATAAGTCATAAATATACCGCACCATCGTTCGACTATCAATTCGAGTGCTCACCCAATTTCCCAGCGGAATCACAACTAACAATAATGGTAAGCTAAGTCCCAATAGTTGCAATACTTGGATGGTCCAAAAGCCCGCTAGAATATGACTGATTACAACGATTGTCCCAACACAAATAAAATGGGCCTGTAGAATGCCCCTTAATGATGCTACTGGCCATTTTTTTAATGTCCCATAAATCACCACCGGCACACCATGACTATTGTAGGCACTGCCCATCACGCCTGATATTATCCCAGCTAAATAATCCCAATGATGTGACTGTAAATGTTGCTGCTGCACGTGATGTCGGTGTAACTGATAGCGATTATAGCTGCCATAAAGGATTAAAAAACCAGCTAACGTTCTCAACACAATCGTCGTTGGCACATACGTCATCAGCGCTATCCCGACTGGCACACCCAATAATGAACCAATCACTAGTCGCCTGACAACCGCTATATCAATCTGTTGGCGGTGGCGAATCACTGCCGGAATCGACACAATTAGTCCCAGCGCGCCAATCAAAGCCGTTGCCGCTTTTAAATCAATCGCTATTAGGGCCAATAATGGCATCGTTACTAATGCCTCGCCAAACCCAAAAACCGTTCTGGTAAAAGCGCCCAACGCAACGATCAAAAGAATCATAATTATTGTCATCCAGAAATCCTTCCTAAACCGTTTTGTTCCACACAACCTTTTCAAACTGCGTGCCTTTACTTTTTAGTACGGATAGACTTGCATTAGCAACCATTTTTTGTGATCGAATTTCCTCAAACGGAATCCCTAGTAGTGTGTTGATAACAAACAATAAAATAATCCCATGCGCAACAACTAATACATCACCATCAGGATACGTCGTTTGAGCAGTCTTAATCGCGAGCATCCCACGTTCTAAGACCGCCTGGTAGGACTCCGCGTGAATCTGTTTGGCATCAAACAACTCTGGATGATGGAAGTAATTTTCATATTGTGGATGGTTCGTCAAACTAGCACCAGGTTGGCCTTCCCAATCACCAAGTGCCATTTCTTTTAAATCATCCACGACCATGATTGCCGGTTGTGATTGATTAGTCTGCGACACTATCGCATCCATTGTTTCAACGGCACGTGTTAATGGTGACGTCAGTAACGCATCAAAAGACTGGTCCGCTAATAAACTACCTAGTCGTTTAGCAGCCGCTTGCCCCGCCTCAGTTAATGTTGAATTCGTCCCACCACCATTGAAACACTGTGCTCGATTAACCATCGTTTCACCATGCCGTACAAAATAAAAAGTTGTCATGTTGATCCCACCTTTATAGGATCTATCATACTATAAAATGCAAAAAAAGGCGCAGTTCAAATTGAACTGCGCCTTCATTGAGCCTCGTTTTATTTACCTTCCGACGTGTTTTCTGCCACGACTTGGTCATAGGCCTTTGTACCAGCATAGACTTCGTCAGTTAGGATGTTGCGTTTATACTTCATGACACGATAAATGTGGAGAATTAAGACTGCCACATTAATGACCAGTGCTAAACCACTGATTGTCATCAAAGCAGCACTACTGTGCGTACCTTGCACTGAAAATTGTGAATCCGTTACAAAAGCGGGATAACTCATTGTAAACATCATCCAAAAAGCCAATGTTTGCGCACGTGCTTGGAGCCAGCTCCCTTTTTTAACCAGGAATGCTGCTAATGTACATGAAATTAATAATGCAGCGCCCGCATAGAATGAGTGATCACCAACACAATTGTAAACATAGGCGAAGTTCCAAACATCATAGGCGATAATCCAAGGCCAGATTTGATCGGGCCAGATCATGTCTTTTTGTTTGTCATGACTGATAATAATGCCGAACCAGCCTGAGATTGTGATGATGTTAATAATTCCGGCAATCCCGTTCATGATATTCCACGCGCCACCATTCATGATCACACCGTCGACTAAGCCATGTAGGTGTGAAACTTGAAAATCACGAATCACAGCTTCCATAATATTAAACGCTAAAATTGCGGGTGGGAAAATCAATGCCCACTTGTTGTGTTGTAACTTAGGGATAAAGCGCAGCGCCATAAACCCTAAACAACCTGCTAATGCTGAGTACACTTTAACCCAGTGGAACCAAGTCCCGGTACTGCTACCAGGACCAGCCGTCGTTGGCCAAACAAAGAGCGTTAAAACGACTGGCAACCCAACAAAGAGAATTAATCCAATCCATTTGTTAGCCCGAGCTGCTTCATTTAAAACCATTAATGCAATAACCACTAGTCCCCAAACTAGCCAATCCATTCCTGAAATATTTTGAAATAAAAACATATCAGTCACCTCCAAAGAAATAATTGCTAATTACATTCTTACTTTAACTGCAAGCTGGCGGTTTCTGTATGGTCAATTCAGGATAAATGTCCAAATCTAATGATTATTTTGTAAAACATGGTTCACAGTACCATTTAACATGCGATGCATGCGCTGATAAAATTCCTCTTTAGATTCTTGTAGATTTGTTACAAGCCATTGCGTAATCTGTGTCGCCAATGCCCAACCATAAAAATTGGCAATTTCATCTCGGAAAGTCGCTGGACAATCCACCTTTAAATCTTGAACAACCCCTGCAACCATGCTAAAAGCGACTCGATACAAAAAGCGACTTAGTAAATCTCGATTAAGTGAATGAAACGTATTTAAACAGAAATGCCGATTATTTTCAATATAAGTTACCAAGACATCTAGACCGACGCCCCAATCCCGTTCACGTTGATACACTGCCAGTTGCGTAACAATTTCACGATTATAAATCCAAGCAACCAACTCATTAATATCGGCGAAATGGTAATAAAACGTATTGCGCGCAACGTCAGCACTGCTCGTCAATTGATTGACCGTAATGTGATCGACCGGAGTTGTTTTCATCAATTCTTTTAAGGTATCTGCTAGCTTTTGCTTGGTATCCATCGTATTGCCCTCCAAAAATTATCTATGATTAGCATCCCATAGATAGTTCCGAACTGCAATCACTAACCCGATTTGCACTCCAGGATAAATTGTTCTATCGTTAGAGAGTACAATTAACGGAGGCGACTTATAATATGCACGAAACTGACGACGCTTTTAGGGCGATGACCAATGGGGAATGGTACTTTGATTCAGCGGTCACTATTCAAAAACGGGATGCAACCCGCCTTGCCTTACAAAAGGCCAGCCAAATCTTAGATAACGATGCACGGATGGCCACTATCCAAAAATTACTCGGTCATACCGGTAGCGATTTTTTCATCGAAACCGGTTTTGAATTTAGCTTCGGTGAAAACATTACGATTGGCGATCATTTTTACGCCAATCGTAACGTCGTTATTTGTGACGAAGCACCAGTCACCATTGGTGACTACTGTAAATTTGGCCCAGGAGTATCACTCTTAACCCCTTACCACCCAATTGACCCCTTAGAACGTGCGACAAAAAAAGAAATTTCTAGTCCCATTACTATCGGCAATCACGTCTGGCTCGGTGCAAATGTCACAATTCTGCCAGGAATCACGCTCGGCAATAACGTTGTCGTTGGTGCCGGCAGTGTCGTGACCAAATCCTATCCGGGTAACGTAATTTTAGTTGGTAATCCAGCACGGGTATTACGGAAAATTCCCGCTAAATAATCAAAAAGGACTGACAAATGTCAGTCCTTTTTTAGGCTTCAATTGCATAATATTCAATAATCGTTTGTAAAGCCTCCGCTGCGCGTTGATCTCCAATTAACTTAGTGTAGTATGCTGTAAATCGTTCATCTGCTACATACATGGCTGCTAAACCGCGGTGCATTGCTAGACTATACCGGGGAGTCGCTGTTTGTAACCACGTTTGATGGGCTTCAAAGGCTGTTTGCGCCGCTTCTGATGGCAATTGCGGCTGGTCCAAGTAAGTTTGTAATGCCGTCTTCAATCGGTCTTCAGCCGCCTGCATCGTTGCATATTGGGCCTCACTTAGCCCTAAAAAGTGCTGATCGGCTTCTTGCTTGGCTTGTTTCCCATAGTTAGTCGTCACTTCTTGCCCGTAGCGTTGCTCATTTTCAGCCACTGCCTGTTGTTTAAACTGTTTGAATTTAGTTTGATCTGTCATTTGAATTCCTCCGGTTTGATTTTGAAGGGTCGCATCTAGCTGTGCTAACGTTGCCGTTAGCGTAGCTTGTTGTTTAACCAGTTGTTCCCGCTGATTTGCTAAGCGTTCCAGACGCTCGGCCGGTGGTAACGCCAACAGCTGCTGAATCTCAGCCAGACTAAACTGTAGTTGACGGTACATTAAGATTAACTGCAGTCGATCTGCATCCTGGCTCGAATACATTCGATAACCATTACTAGCAACCGTTGGCACCAGTAAACCGCGCTCGTGATAATAACGTAGCGTACGCTCAGAAACCCCGGTCAATTCAGCGAAAGTTTTAATCTGATAATCCATTTGCCTTCCCTCCTTCAAAACCCACTATAAGGCCTGACGTGACGTGAAGGTCAAGCATTGTTCGTTAGTGCCTGATTAATTTCTGTTTAACCAAGTAATCGTGGGCCACATCGCGTGCTTTGCGGTGTTTGACCTGTACTTGGTAGTTCATCTCTTGCATTTGGCTTTCAGTAATCTGACCTGCCAAGCGATTCAATGCTTTGACGACTTCCGGATGCGCTTTGGCAAAGCCGGCTTTCATAATCGGTGCCCCTTGATAAGGCGGGAAGAAGTGACGATCATCTTCTAAAACAACTAGTTTGTACCGTGCGACTTCCGCATCGGTTGTATAACCATCGACCACATCGACCTTGCCGTCCGCAATCGCTTTATAGCGAATACTTGGCTCCATAATTTTAGCATTTAAATTTAATTGATAGGTGTCCTTTAACCCTTGATACCCATCTTTTTGGTGATAAAAATCAGGATCAAAACCGGCCGTAAATGGTTGATTCAAAGCGGCTAAATCCGAAATTGTTTTGACATTATATTTCTTGGCAAAGGCCGCAGTAACCGCCAAGTCATAACCGTTTTGATAGCGCATTGGCAGTAAGTACGTCATATTGAACTGTTCTTGTAGCGATTTTTTTGCAAGTTGATACGTTTTAGTTGGATTCTGGTTTGTCTTAGTTGGCGACTTCACCAACGTTTGTAAAACCGTTCCTGTGAATTCAGGATAAATATCAATCTTATCAGCCTTCAAGGCGTTAAATAAGAATGTGGTCCCACCGAAATTGGGTTTAATCGTTACTTTGTAGTTAGACTGGTCTTCTAAAATTAGATCACGATACATATTCATCAAGATTTCGGGTTCACTACCCAATTTCCCAGCAATCGTGATGGTGGTCTGCGGCGCTTGAAACCGTGTCATTCCTTCGATCACGCCGAAAAGGCCAACAAAAATGGCTAAACTGACTGTGATTTTTTTAAAGGATAATGTCCCTAACCAGCGAATTAATGCACTGACCACTAACGCTAAAACCGCTGAAAGTGTCGCTCCAACCAGTAATAGTGCGTTATTATTTGACTGAATCCCAACAAGAATAAACGTCCCGAGGCCGCCCGCACCAATCAAGGCCGCCAAGGTAGCTGTCCCGATAATCATCACGAGTGCAATCCGCAAACCCGAGATAATCAACGGCATCGCAAGTGGCAGTTCAATCCGTAGTAGCCGTTTAGCGCGCGGCAACCCGAAGGCTATTTCTGCCTCTTTTAATGCTGGATCAATTCCGATCAAACCAGTGTATGTATTTTGAAAAATCGGCATTAAGGCATAAAGTACTAACGTAATCACAGCCGGAATCGTCCCAATTCCGACAAGCGGGATCAATAATCCTAAGAGCGCCAAAGACGGAATTGTCTGTAAGACACTTGTGACTTGCAGCATTGCTTCAGCTAATTTCTGATGAGCTGTTAAAACAATCGCCAACGGA
Source organism: Latilactobacillus curvatus JCM 1096 = DSM 20019 (assembly GCF_004101845.1). Classification (NCBI taxonomy): domain Bacteria; kingdom Bacillati; phylum Bacillota; class Bacilli; order Lactobacillales; family Lactobacillaceae; genus Latilactobacillus; species Latilactobacillus curvatus. The sequence continues at coordinate 1,436,443 of NZ_CP026116.1, forward strand.
ATCCCGATAGCCGCCGCAATTAATAACGCCAATAACGAAATCTCCAAATGTTGCCCAAGTGCTTGTAGCAACTCACCGGATTGGGTCGTTAAAATTTGTTCAATCTGTTGCATCATCGTTATAGCCCCCGTTTCGCAATGAGCATTGTTAAATCGGTCATCGTCAATTGCCGTTGTTCTTGACCATCAGTGGCAACTACGCCCCCATCTGGATGGTCTACTAATTGTTGCGCTAATTCAGCTAATGTTGCACTGGACGTAATCGTTTGCGGCTGATTATTAACAACAGTTCCTAAATCGGCCGCCAATAAATCTTGAACTGTCAACGATGCTTGTTGGCGTTCAATGTCAAAAAATTCGCGAACAAATTCATTTTTTGGTTGATTAAAAATCGCTTTTGCTGTCCCGACTTGCTGAATACTGCCTTGGCGCATTACCGCAATTTCATCGCCCAAGCGCAACGCTTCTTTCATATCGTGGGTCACAAATACAATTGTATTATGCAGCTGCTTTTGTAAACTCAAAACGAGATCTTGTAATTGTGTACGGGTCACCGGATCAAGTGCACTAAAGGGTTCATCCATCAAAATCACCTTAGGACTAGTTGCTAACGCACGAATAATCCCAATCCGCTGCTGCTGTCCCCCTGATAATTCACTTGGATAACGGCTAGCATACTGATCCGGATCTAAATGGACCATTTCCAAAAGTTCGCGTGCCCGTTTTTGACGATCAGCTTTGGTCCATTTCAATACCTCTAATTGAATGGTAATATTTTCCTCAATTGTGAGATGTGGAAACAACGCAATGTTTTGTAGAACGTAACCAATATTGAGCCGTAACGTTTGGAGATCCATTTGATTGATGGGTTGGCCGTCAATCTTAATTGTGCCACTCGTGGGTTCAATTAACCGATTAATCATTTTAACCGTTGTTGTCTTTCCGCTACCACTCGGTCCAACCAAAACAAATAGACCATTGTCTGGAATGGTTAACGTCAAGCCATCTAATGCTAAGCTTTGTTCATATTGCTTAGTGACACCTTCAAATTCAATCATGTGCTACTCCTTTTGCCGGTTAACGATTTGTTACCTTATTGTACCACTTAGCAATCAGCCCACCAATTGACGTGCTTAAACGCCCAATCCAATTTTTTTGATTCGCTTTGTGACTATGCTAAGATGAACCCGAATTGAAATCTGAGGAGGTCTTAATATGCAAACACATTTTGATACAATCATTATTGGTGGCGGTCCTGGCGGCTTAGCGGCGGCTTACAGTCTCGCTGAACAACAGTCCGTCTTAGTCGTTGAAAATGATTTATGGGGCGGCACTTGCCCCAACCGTGGCTGTGATCCTAAAAAAATGCTTTATTCAGCTGTCGAAGCACTCGACAATCAACAAGCACTCCAAATAAATGGCTTAGTCGGAACTAGCGCTATTAACTGGTCTGAACTGATGGCCTTTAAGCAATCTTATACGCAACAAATCCCGACTGGTACCCTCAACGGTCTACAACATGCCGGCATCCAAACCGTCACGGGCACCGCCCACTTCAGTGATGCTCAAACCTTGCAGATTAATGGTGGCACTTACACTGCCAACCATTTCATCATTGCGACCGGTCAAACACCAACGCTCCCTACAATCGAGGGTCACGATTTACTACAAACCAGTAATGAATTTTTAGACCTCGATCGTTTACCAGAAAAGGTTGCCTTTATTGGTGGCGGGTATATCGCCATTGAACTGGCAAATATTGCAGTTACTGCTGGTGCAGAAGTCCATATTATTCAACATAACGAGCGTATTTTACGCGACTTCCCTGAAGTTTTAACACATAAACTCGTCACCAGTCTTCAGGAAAAAGGCATTCACTTTCATTTTGACACTGACGTCACAACAATTACGCAAACTAGCAATCAGCTAACTCTCAGTAATCAAGCTAATTTCAAACTGACAGTCGACGCCGCTTTTGCCGCAATGGGCCGTAAACCCAATATCGACCAACTGGCATTGGAAAAAGCTGGGGTAACAGCGAACCAGCATGGCATTCAAGTCAATGACCATTTAATGAGTAGTAATCCCCGCGTCTTTGCCATTGGTGACGTCGTAGATCGTGTCCAACCCAAATTAACACCAGTTGCTGGTTTTGAAGGCCGCTATGTCGCCAATCAACTACTCGCTAAAAAGACAGCACCCATTACTTACCCACTCATTCCACATACGGTATATGCAAGCCCACAAATATCACAAGTAGGCGTTTCTGTTGCAACTGCACAAGCTGCTCCTAGTCAATATCGCATTAATCAACAAACCGTCACAAATTGGTATACCTTCAATCGTATTCAAGAATCCGACGCAATGGTCATCACCATTTTTGACAATCAAACTAACCAACTCGTCGGTGCTGCGGCTTACACCACAATTGCTGAAGAACTCATTAATTACTTTACCAACCTGATTAAACATCAGACAACCGCAACGGAACTCACCGATACCATCTATAACTACCCAAGCCCGGCGAGTGATTTAAAATATTATTATTAAAAAAAGTGTTGAGGGCCAACTTACTCACGACCTTCAACACTTTTTTTAATTTTCTTTTTTCGCCTTCATCTGTAACCAGATATTAAACGCGAGCACAATCACCAATAGGACTGTCGCAATCAGCATGATGTTATGCAAGCCTTGGTACATAATCGCGCGCATCGCTGGTAATAAGTGCGCTGGTAATTCGTGAACGCGTTGGAGATTGCTTAACTTATTCATCATCGCCATCGTAATTTGACCGTGCGATTCGGCAATGCCGCGTGTTAAGGCATGGTTTAAAATCACACCGTAAATCGATGACATGAATGTTTGACTGAGAATTCGCAAGAGATAGGCAAACGACGTCGCAATGGGAACATCACGTTCTTCGGCATCTTCTTGAACACTGATTTGTAGGACGTTAAAACTCATCCCGAGCCCGAAACCTTCAAAGGCCCCCATCAACAGTAAGAACCAAAACGATGCTTGGTCGCCCATCATCAACATACCGCTAAACGCAATTAAAAACGCAACTGTTCCCAATGTCACAACGCGGTGTTTACCCAATTTAGGCTGAATTGCAGGACCCGCCAATGAGCCAATTAAGTTGGTCACCGCACCTGGAATCTGCGTCATTCCACCGAGTAGCGCACTTAATCCAAGTAAACCTTGCGCCCACATTGGAATATAGATATTAAACGCGATAAATGCGCCCCATAAAACAACAAATAAAATAAAGTCGGTCACCAATTGCGGATTTTTAAATAAGCGGTTCGGCACAATCGGATCAACTGCCCGGTCTTCAACTCTAAACAAGACAACTAATAAAGCTAAACCAGCAAATACCAATCCTAAAACGAGTGCTAGCGAACCCGTCCCAATCATTTGAATCCCCGTCAATAAAGTCACCAAACTGGTAATCATAATCCCAGCACCTAAATAATCGACGTTTCCGGTTTGATGTGATTTAAGCGTTTCTTTAAAGAAATAACGAACACAAACAATTGATACTAGGGCAATTGGTACATTGATATAAAAGACCCAATGCCAACTAAACGTATCGACAATCCAGCCACCAATTAGGGGTCCTACAATTGAAGCCGCACTATAACTCGCAGTCGCATAACCAATCACCTGCGCGCGTTTGCGTAAATTTTTGTATAAGTCGGCATAGATAATGAATGGTAAAGTATTCATCCCGCCAGCACCGATGCCCATCACCGTTCGTGCAATCAGAAAGAAGACGATATTCCCCGAAACCGCCTGAAAAATCGAACCAACCGCAAATAATAATGTCGCCAGCTGGTAAGCCCCACGATTTCCAATCCGTTCGCCTAATTTACTCCATAAGGGGGTCGCAACCGCCATCCCCAAAAGGAAAACCGCCACAATCCAGCCCATATATTGAATCCCGTGTAAATCACTGATAATAGCGGGCAAAGCCGTGTTGATAATTGTCCCATCGAGTCCCGCCATTGTGTTGGATAATAATAATGCTAATGTTACCAAAAGTGTATTTTTCTTACTCACGATTGCGTGCCCCATGTATTTTTCTTTTATATTTATTATAGTATAAGTTATTTCGTTTAACGAGCTTACTTCAGTATCTCAATCACTTTTAATATCATACCTTATCATATACATTTTCACACAAATAAAAAAGACGCCCTCCTCAGGACGTCTTCTAACTTTAATTTAATGCGTCAAACTGTTCGACTTTTTGGCGAGCTTTATCACTCCGCCGCATCCGGATACCATATTCCGTTAAACCAATCACAACAGCGACTATCAAGAGAATCAATAAACTCTTCCAATCTTGCTTCAAAATAAGCAAATCGCCCGCAAAGGCGTAGATAAACGCGACAATCGTTGAACCCCCAAAACACGCCAGGCCCTGTGCTCGGGGGGTGAGGTGGGTGTCTCCAGCCGCCAAGTTGACAAAGGCCGTAGGAATCATCGGCACTGCATAGCCAATTAATACACCAAGCGCTGGATGTTGCATCTTAATTAATGCGCGGTAAACACGCGAATCCGGCTTTTTACTGCGATGATTTCTGACACGGGCAAATAATTGGACTTGCAACAAGTTCCCGATCGTCAAGCCAATCGCATTGACCACGAAACCACCCCAATGACCCAAACACGCGCCAATAATCAATGCCACCGCTGATGTTGGCGCACCCGGAATTAAGGTGACCCCAATCATTAACAGACCAAACACCAAGAAAGCATACGGCCCCAGATGACGAATCTCAAGCACATATTGGCGGTAATTTTGCCATTGATCCAAGAAAGCAAAAACGGCGGTCTGGTGTTGCCATCCAATTAGAAGAATCACTAATCCTAGTAAAATCACACCGCTTGCTAGCCAAAGTCGTTTCCGTTGTCTCTTCGTCATCTGATTCCCCTCATTTCTACTTAACAAATAGTCCTAGTTCCTCTAGTATAAACAACCTGCAAAGTGGACAACAAGTTTATTTTCTATTTTGATTCAATTCGTTCACTAAGCGCTTATTTTGATAGCGCGTGTAGTAATAAAAAATAATCACGTGCATTACGAATGTTAATAACGACGTCCCTAATAAATACGGTGAAACAACATCAAATAACGTTGTCGAATAGAGCCTCAAAGCGAGTATTTGAAACCCAATATTACTAATAGTACTAATCAAAACATTCCACGGCGCACCGAACGTCGAATAGCGCCATAAGTATGAATAAATGACGCCAAACACAACGCCAATCAACACGCCTAGGCTAACTAATCGCCAAGCAGCCAGCGCTTCGCCCCGTGTTAGCGTTGTGACAACAGTGAGCCACATAATCGCCATTAATGCCACTTGATTAAAGTCTTTGCGGATTTGCTTCATCATTTTAACCACTCCTTTATTTGCTTGGCATAATACCGACTAACAATATACTGTCTTCCAGATTACGTATAGACCACCAATCGCGCATTTGAACCCACCGCAAAATTGGCAACTTGCTGCAGATTTAAAATCGTTGTGTTATTAATTCTCAGAAAACCGTTCTGCGAAAACGGGGCTAATTGTTTTAAATTACTAGGGTAGTAATAGCTATTGCCATCGATTGTCGCCACCTTCGCCAAATGTCCAAAGGCCGTAAAACTTTCAATTGCCGTTAATGATCTGTTTTGTAATCGATCTGTTCGCGCATCTCGCACCTGAATCGATTGATCAAAGGTTAGCTTCTTAAAAGCAGATTCAACCGTTGCTTGATTCTGTGGTTGACTGTGAACGACAATCGTATCTTGTGCACACTTTGAATCCCAATTAAATATAATTTTCATTAACTCGCCTCCTCTACAAACCTAAAGATAGCAGAAGATCTCGCTTAATTCGATGACTATTTGTTTTGTTGCAAGCTGCTCTCTCTTGTTGCATATAAAAAAGCCTCATTCAACAATGAGGCCTTTTATGCCTATCTCTATTTGTGATACGGACTTCCTTGATTAATCATAAACGCCCGGTAAATCTGTTCTGTCAATACTAAGCGCATCAATTGGTGGGGTAGTGTGAGCTTGCCAAATGAAAGTGCATCATTGGCGCGTTTGTTAACCGCATCGCTAGTCCCGAGTGACCCGCCGATGACAAATGTGATATCTGATTTACCATAGGTCGCCAAATCTTGAATTTCCTTTGCGAATTCTTCTGAGGCACGTTGTTTGCCTTGAATCGCCAGGACAATCACATGTTCCTTATCTTTAATCTTGTTGAGAATTCGTTCGCCTTCTTTGTCTTTGACGTTAGTCATTTCAGCGTCACTTAATGATTCGGGCGCTTTTTCATCCGCGACTTCAATCATTTCGAACTTACAGAACTTACTGAGCCGTTTCGCATATTCCACGATCCCCGCTTTTAAATACTTTTCCTTTAATTTACCAACTGTGATTACTTTAATGTTCATAAATAGCCTCCTACTGTTACTTACATTTTAGGGGAAAACAATGCAGAAAAAAAGCTATTCACAGTAATTCACCGGAAAGTACTGCTTATCCACAAAAGTTGTCCACATATGCACAAGTGTTCGTCCCAAATATGGTATCTCGAATTTTTCTTGATACTAAATAACCGACACCTAAATTTTTTCGTTAAATTTAATAAAAAAGTTATCCACCCTTTTTTGATTGTTCGTTCTCAAATTATCCGGTTACAAATCCTTTTATATCAGCGTTATTCTGGTGTTATAATAATTTTAAAAAAGTTATCCACCGCCTGTTAATTTTTTTGTGGATAACTAAAAAGACCTTTTAACCGTGTTATACCCACAATCCACAGACTTATCCACAGACGCTCGGATTTCTTCCCAGGTTACTATCCACATTGACATTTTTAAAACTTAACATTCCTGCCACTTTAGTCTGAATTTAACCAAAATAAAAAAGCCGTCAACATCTAATTGATGCTGGCGGCTTTAATTTATTTTGCTGCCGTTGTACTATCTGTTGATGCTGCTTCAGTCAACTTCACTGTTGATTTCTTCAATTCACCATTATGATAATACTGAATTTCAACCGTACTATTCATATCGTAACTGTAAAGTGTCGTGTGTAAATCAGCAACACTTGTGACATCCTTGCCACCTAAACCAACAATGACGTCGTATTTACTAATCCCTGCCTTCTTAGCAACTGAGTTGGCATTGACTGATGCAACAACTACCCCACTCTTCACAGAGGTTGGTAATTTCAAGACTGATGATTGTTGCGTTGATGAAACATTCGTCAAATCGATGACGCTAATCCCAAGCGCTGGTCGAACAACTTTCCCATTTGCAACCAATTGGTTAATAATTTTGACCACTTCGTTACTTGGAATGGCAAAGCCCATCCCTTCAACCGTTGTGCTCCCGTTAGAAGCTAACTTCATTGAATTGATCCCGATGACTTGTCCTGCAAGGTTAACTAGCGGACCACCTGAATTCCCAGGGTTAATCGCTGTATCAGTTTGAATAACGGTTGCTTGGCCAGTCGCTTGACCGGTTGTTTCATCCGTCACATCAATCGTCCGTTTCTTTGCTGAAATAATCCCTTGGGTAACAGAAGTAGCATATTCTGAGCCTAAAGGCGAACCAATCGCGAGCACTGATTCACCAGGTTTAATGCTGTCAGAATCACCAAACGTTGCGGTCTTCGTCACTTTGGCACTATCAATCTTTAAAACGGCTAAATCAGAAACGGCATCCGTTCCGACTAAGCTAGCATCAATTTTTGTGCCATCACTAAGGATGACTTCCAACTTATCTGAGCCAGAAACAACGTGATTGTTCGTGACAATGTAGGCTTTACCATCTTTCTTTTCGTAGATTAAACCTGAGCCTTCACTCGATTCTTCAAGCTCACTACTACTACTTTTTTTATTGGTACTATCCGCGCCAAAGAGCGCACTCAAATCGCCTGAATTATCTTGTTGTTTTTGCAAGTTAACAACTGACACAACCGCTTTGTTGACCTTATTAAAGGCAGTTGTTGTTTGTGAAGATGAGTTGACTTTGATATTACTAATTTTAGTGGCACCTGCTTTAGTTGGTACTTGGGCAGTGCTTGAGACAGTGTTACTTCCCATCTTTGAACCGGCATAACCAGCAACGCCACCACCGATTAGTGCTGCGATAACGGCAACAACAGCCGTTTTCATTAATCCTGAATTCTGATTCATACTAATTCACCCAAACTTTCTAATAAATTCTGTTTATTGATTATCTCTATCATAGAATGTAAATTTGAAAAAATTATGAACAAGTTACGAATATTAAATTGTTTTTCTAATCCGCATTTTAGCGAACTTATTTCGCAAAAACAACTAAAATGTCTTCTATTCAGTCTAATTACACGGCAAACAATGGATCAGCAACTGCCGGATCAGTATCTAGAATTTCAAAGTCTGTTCCCACCCCATAATCATGTTCCTTTAAGATCGACGCAACCGTCAAATGGGCCAGTTCCTTCATGTTATTTTCTTGACTCAAGTGGCCTAGGAAAACGCGTTTAGTCTGGTTTCCCATAAACGACATCAAAGCGGATGCCCCATCTTCATTCGATAAATGGCCGGTATCACTGAGAATCCGTTGTTTCAATGACCAAGGATACTTTCCCATCCGAAGCATCTCTAAATCGTGGTTGCATTCCACTAAATAAGCATCCGCATTTTCAATTGTCCCACGCACTTGATCAGAGACATAACCCGTATCGGTCAGGATTGCAAAGGCACGGTTATTATGATGGAATTGGTAGAATTGGGCAGCAGCCGCATCATGTGACACCCCATAACTTTCAATATCTAAATCACCAACTGACAAGGTACTACCCATTTCAAAAATGTGCTTGTGTTCAGCAGGCACTTCACCAATAATCGAGGCCATCGCATCCCATGTTGGTTGATTTGCGTACACGTCTATTCCGTATCGCCGGGCCAAAACACCGACACCACTACTATGATCGCGATGCTCATGGGTCACTAATAAACTGTCCACATCTTTAAGATCGCGGCCAATACTATGCATTAAATCTTGCACACGTTTCCCACTCATTCCTGCATCGACTAACACTTTATGATTAGGTGTTTCAATATACGTTGTGTTGCCAGAACTACTGCTTGCGAGCACGCTGACTTGCATTGCGTCTTTTTCTACCATGTTTTGCTCTATCCCCTTGGTCTCTTTCTAAAACAACTAAATTTCACTACGGTTCTTCATCAGCGCACCGGTAAAGGCATTAATCCGCTTAACGACGACACTCTTAGAATTCTTATTCTCAATGGCCACTTGCCAAGCTGGCACGTACACCGTACTACTATTGGCGTCCAACAAAGCACTGTATCCGAGTTTCACCCACATAATGCGTGAGTTATTCGGAATCTCATTATCTGTATATAAATCAATGACCGCGTCTTGAGCAGTCACCTTCGTACTTTCTTTTTCACGCAAAACTTGAATCTTATTCGTGTAAGTTTGCGTGTAATGACTAATCTGCCCGTCTTCTAATGTAAAAATCAACTGACCATGTTCATCCATGATCTGCCCGCCTGGGACTTTTTGCACATATACGACTTGTTGATCACTCGATAATGCGTGTGAATAGCGGTAGTCCTCCGCTTGAATCACGTTGTCTGGTTCCTTCATAAAGGCCGCCACGGCTAAGCGTTGGTTCCCTTTTTTGTAAGTCAGTGGTTTATCCAATTCACTCGTCAGTGTCATGCGCGCTTTATCAAACGAAACAGTTTGACCGGTTAGTTTGGCACTCGCCGTTTCTAATAATGTCTGATCTTTTTGTCGGCTGGCTAAATAATAACCATCCATTCGGCGCTTGGAGAGTTTCTTCACTGAAATTTGATCGTCTTTTAAATCCTTCATAATCTGGCTAGTCTGTGAACCACTAGTAATCGCCGTCGACGTTATTGTCTGACTGCCTTTCAGCGAGGCAAATAAATAGATATCCAGCGCAATAAAAATGGCGATAAAAATCATTTCAATTCTGCGAAAATCCATTCATCTAACTCCCTTCGGTTAATTCAGCTTTTTGCGCCATCAATGCGGATAAGCTACGCCAAACCCCTTTATACTGTACAAAGTAGGTTGGATTTAAATCAATCACTTGTTCGTTACTGGTTTCTTTGGTCCATTCATAACCGACTTGCACGTTTTCCACATTTTCTAGCAAGAAACCATTACTTGTCAATTGATTCAAAACAGACTCGGTACTTGGCAATGTGACTTGCTTGTCTTCAGCAGGAACGGGTACTTGCAAACTATAATTTGAAAAATCAATCTTTTGGCCAGTTGGTAAGAATTGTACTTTCACGCTCCCAAAGTTAGTCTGATAAAAGACTGGGAATCCTTCAACGTAGGTCCGATAAGCAGTCGAATTCGTTGCTTTATCATAACTATAGAAACGCATCCCTGAAAGGGCGTTACCTGTCTTTAAAAGCGCATCAAAACTGGCTTCAAAACTCTTTGTTAATGTGCTTGGTGATTTCTCATTTTCATACTTCACAAACGAAATTTCACCGGTATCATGGTTGATCGTTAGGCGTTTATACAAATTGCTGTCCGTCCCATCCGTATAAATCGCACTATTGCCTTGTTCTTTCGTATCAATATTATCCGTATTTTGTTGATTCAACAGCGTTGTGATGTAATAATTTTCGGGTTGTTGATTAACTAAATAACTATAAGGCAACAACGTTTGATCCGCTGCCACATAGAGTAATGGCTTGTGATTCAACATTTTTTCGGTCACTTTCAAATGCACATCGGCATTTTTAAGCACCTTTTTCACACGAGCTTGTGAAAAAACATTGAGTGTCGTTTGGTACACTTGATGACTTTGATCATTCATCAACCACAACTTAGGCTGTGTGCCCAACGTGATTCGAATCCGATTGAATGTCACGTTTTGACCTAAATTATTATTCTGATAACTGAAGACCTTTTTAAAAATAGCGTACGAAATATTATCAGGATATAAAAGGGTCAATGTATGATCCTCACTAATTGCCTGGTAATAATCGTCTTCGCTTAGCTTAACTTGCTTAAACTGTGCCGACTTGGCAAGCTTTAAAGTCGCTTTAAACTGTGGAATCAAACTCTCTTTTGAGTTATAAATCAACTGACTCTGATTGTCTGTCCGCCACAATAGTTGCGTCGGCAAGAAGATATCACCGATTTTTCGTTCTGTCTTACGACTTGTTGACTTAGTGGTGGTTTGACTGTCCGTTTGGTGCTCATAATGCGCGTTACTGGTCCAGATTAGCCATGATAGCCCGATACTGACGATAATGGCAGCAATCAGTATAACGCGCATTAAAAAGTTATTAAATCGCATCCCAATCACCTCCATCAGAATCAATTGGTTCATATGGCAACGAAATGTAGAATGTCGAGCCTTTACCTTCTTGGCTATCAACCCAAACACGCCCACGATGCGCTTCGATCACTTCTTTAGAAATTGCCAAGCCTAAACCAGTCCCGCCTTGTTTACGAGAACGGGCCTTATCAACCCGGTAGAAGCGATCAAAGATCTTACCAAGGTCTTTCCGTGGAATCCCTAATCCTTGATCAGAGATGCTTAAAATCACGTGACGATGTGTTTCCAATAAGCGACACGTAATCACGCCACCATCTGGTGAATATTTAATCGCATTATTCATGATATTATCGATCACCTGCATAAATTTATCGGTATCAATTTCAACCCATAAATCCCGCTTAGTGAAGTCTCGTGTAATACTGTACTTCTTATTCGGATCATCTGTTGGCAATTTGCCCGTGCTGGTTGTCAGTTTAGGCAAATCATCTTTGTGCTCTTGATCCCGCTTGATCATCATATCAAACCGATCCAGTGCATACCCAAAGAACTCGTTTAAATTAACATATTCGAGATTCATCTTTGCCGTTCCTTGATCCATTCGTGACAAACTCAATAGATCGTTGATCATTCGAATCATCCGATCAGTTTCTTCTTGGGTCACCTTTAAGAAATTGGGCGCTAGCTCTGGATCTTGCCATGCGCCATCATTCAGCGCTTCAATATAGCTCCGCACGCTTGTTAATGGCGTCCGCAATTCGTGAGACACATTCGAAACGAATTCGCGCTGTTCTTGTTCATTCTTTTGTTGTTCGGTGACATCGTGGAGCACACAAACTAAACCGGTGATATAGCCGGTTTCTTTTTGAATTAATGAAAAATCAACATGCAAGATTAAGTCGTGATCTTGTTGTTCTGAGAAATCCAAGACCATTTCCTGTTGCGTTTCTAATAGATCGCGCAAAGAATATTCATCACTGATTCGTAAAACTTTAAGCAATGACTGGCCCATTAACTCATCGCGTGTCACATTTAAAAAATCTTGGCCAGTTTCATTGATAATCGTGATATTGCCTCGTCGATCAGTCGCAATGACCCCATCAGTCATATGACTGAGCACACTATCAAGTCGCCGTCGTTCCGACTCTGACGCTTCTTGCGCCTCTTCAACCCGAACTGATAAGTTATTGACCGCAATCGCGAGTTGCCCCAGTTCATCTTGACCATAAATCTTAACTTGCCCAGAGTAATCCCCACGCGCCATTTGAATCGCTTGTTTCTTCATTTCATCAATTGGTCGGGTAATTGCCCGGGAAATAACAATCGATAATGCCATCCCTAATAAACCAGCGACTAAAGACGAGGTTAAGAAAATGACGGTAATCGACGAAATCCCCTTATAAACATCTTCCATACTAGCCCGAATATAAACGGCACCCACAACGGTATTACTATCCCCACTTGGGTTCGTCAACGGTTGGATCGCTGTATAATAGCTCCCTAGACTCTCATTGTATGCCACTTCTTGTTCGGTATGCCCAGAGTAAATAACCTGTTTCACCCGTGGGTTACGCGTCTTTTGACCAACGGTACTTTGATTATTCAAGTTCGTGACACCTCGAATGGTGCCCTTATTATCGACAACTTGAATTTCGGCAGAATTGCCCATATCGCCAATAATCTCTTTAATATTCTTGTTCGCATTACCACTATTATTCAGTAACTCATTACTAAGTTGGTTTTGAATATAGGATGTCACTTGTAAGGATTGCTTAAAATCACGCACATTCTGATATTCCAGTTGCTTCACAAAAGAAGCGCCGATAACTTCCAACGTTACCAGCAGCAACAATACGAACACAATGGCAATTTTAAAATGAATCGATTGTAGCAACCGAATTTTCTTATTCATGCGGCAAATTTACTCCTGCTCAGGATTTCTTAAGTAGTAACCAACACCCCGGCGTGTCACTAACCATTCTGGGTGGCTGGGGTTGTCTTCAATTTTTTCACGTAAACGGCGGACCGTCACATCGACTGTCCGGACATCACCGAAGTAATCATATCCCCAAACCGTTTGTAACAAGTGTTCACGGGTCATCACTTGGCCGATATGCTTGGCTAAATAATGTAACAATTCAAATTCACGATGCGTTAATTCAATCTTGTCGCCCCGTTTTGACACAATATAAGCATCAGGATGGATCGTTAAATCCCCGATGTTAATCTCGTGATTTTCTTCATTCGCTTCTTTATCTGATTGACTCGTTGTACCTTGCCGGCGTAGGTTAGCCTTAACTCGCGCCACTAATTCTCGATTTGAGAATGGTTTCGTCACATAATCATCGGCACCGAGTTCGAGGCCAATCACTTTATCGATTTCAGAATCTTTAGCCGTCACCATAATAATTGGCATATCATGCGATTTACGCACTTGGCGGGCTACTTCTAGCCCATCAATCTTCGGTAACATCAGATCTAATAGAATTAAATCTGGGACAGCCTCTTCAACTTGTTGTAAGGCTTCTTCACCATCATAAGCCGTGTAGACTTCGTAACCCTCTTTGGTTAGATTAAATTTAACAATGTCAGAGATCGGTTTTTCATCATCAACGACTAGTATTTTTTTAGCCATGTGCGGATCCTCCTTGAATGTGGATGCTTTGCCTTCTATTATACTCATTTTCAGAAGGCAATTCAAAATTAGGTCAATTCCTACCAACTGGATTAACGGCATTGTTAATCCCTATAACGATTAATTCTTACGCGCTCAGTAACTTTATTCAAAAAAAATACAAATAACTGTTTACAAAAGTTTGTTTAATATGCTATGATATTTAAGTCGTAAGGCGAGACATCATATGGGTGGTTAGCTCAGCTGGCAGAGCAACGGACTCTTAATCCGTGGGTCCAGGGTTCGATCCCCTGACCACCCATCAAGTATACATGATAAGTCGTTATAGAGGTGCTTAGGCATTGATATAACGGCTTTTTTATTTCTTCTTAGTAGATTATTATTCACAGTGAATACGACAAACCGTATTCAAACCCGTATTCACGTATTCAACAAAAATCACGCACGGGGCATATACATAACTTACTGCAGGCGGTCAGATTAGTGGCCGTTTTTTAATTTGGACTAACTTCATTAGCCAACGATTTAAGTTAAACATAGACTGTTAAAAACATACTAGCAACCATTAGCATTCATTTTTATTAAATTTATGGTTTCCGTCGTAAATCGCGACTGTATTCATTAGATAAGGGGGTGCCTCCAGTTTTGGACAGACGTTTCAAACGGGCCCAAGTTTAGCTTGGTTGTATTTTTCGACCTAGATAATATCTAGGGGTAACGTTTCGTTACTCCATATGTTTCTATATCAAAACACATCTGCTCAAGCTTGAGCCAATTTATATCTAATTGAGTAGCACGGAATTTTCCGCTGTACTCATTTTATTTTGACCTAATAGAACGATCTGTTATGGCAGGTTATTTCACGGTTCGACAAACCGCCCTATTTTAGGGCCTCCTTTTTCTAAACTACCGTTTCGGTACCTCAGATTGCTTCCATGCAATTAGCCGAAACCAAAGATGGATTGGGCAACATCTCGTTAAAATCAACGGTATCTAAAGTTAATTAGGGCCGAATTTTCGGCCGTACTGTTTCTATAATTGGCTAAGTATCTGACGCACCATATCAGTGCATTAGATGCTGTTGTAATATACTAACTCATCTTTAAGGAGTCATCAATTCGGTGACTCCTTCTTTAGGGCCTCTAAAATCTCTAAATAAATTAATGTTAGGTTTTGTTAGGTTTTATGTCCAACAAAAGCTAATTCACGTAGGTTTACATTGGATAAACCAATAATGGCTTGTCCTATTCAATTACTAATCCATAAACTAGCCTGCGAAATTTTGCGCAACCTACTTATAAACAAGCAACTCTTGATTATTATAGCTTTCGGCAAAAGCTAATAACGCCCTATTCTTAAACCGATTATAACTAGACCTGCTATACCCTATCGTATCCGCTATATATTGCCTTGTTTTATGACTACCGTCTAAGTAACACATATTAATAATGGATGCTTGCGTGTCTTCCATTCCTCCTACAATCGCTTGAATACACTTTAAATCACGCTTAGCCTGCTCGTGTAAGGGATGACTAGTATTTACCGTGGCTAGCCGTCTAATCGTGCCATAGCTCTTTAACAGCTTCCTGGCGTTGTTGATACTTGCTTGTTGGTTTATTCGGTCAATGATCATACTGCTTCACTCCTTAAGTATTAATTCAATTTTGATGGCATCCTAAATCAGGACTGCATCCCCGTTATCAATGCTCCTTGAATATTAATAAGCCTTCACTAGGGTAGGACTCGGCAAACTCTAGCAAAGCCTGCTTCTTATGCTTCTTGAATGATGATGCTGTTATACCTAGTTCACCGCAGATATAAGCCATGGTTAATTTACCAGCACTTAAATACTGCATCTTTAGCAATTCCCTGTTAATTACCGTTAACTTACTTAAAGCCACGTCTATGTATTCTAGGGTCTGCCGTGCCTCGAGTGTTTTAACCGCCCGTTTCTCGGTTGTATTATCACTGCTAAAAGACTTTGGCGCATGATCACAAATAGGACTCTTTAAATGACTGGCACTACCTGCAATATGTTTCACTCGCCAATATCGCTTTAATAATCTATCTGCTTGCTGTCTGCTCTTATCCTCATCAATATCAAAAAGAAACACTCTGACACCTCCAACATATTAAAAAGGGATGCACTATTGCCATGTACTAGCAGTAACGCATCCCTTTGGTTTTCCAATCAGGTATTAAACTAATTTAGTCTTGTCTGTTCGTTCAATGAACACCACCTTATTATTTTGAGTTGTAACAGTTAAGCTCCCATAACTTGGTAACTGATATTCTTTGCTTTGCTGTTG
The DNA here is from genome assembly GCF_004101845.1 of Latilactobacillus curvatus JCM 1096 = DSM 20019. Lineage (NCBI taxonomy): Bacteria > Bacillati > Bacillota > Bacilli > Lactobacillales > Lactobacillaceae > Latilactobacillus > Latilactobacillus curvatus. Next base: position 1,452,742 of record NZ_CP026116.1, read on the forward strand.
ATCCGTAATAATAATTTTGACCATCATATCACCTCTAAATATCAATCCCAAATTCTTCAGTTAGTTGATGGTGTTTAGCGAATTCCTTGCCACGGTCGGGCGTAATCGTACCCAAGTGTTCTGGTGGCAGATCTTTTAGTAGTCTTCGAATAGTAGTGGTCACACTGGCTAAGTTTTTCTTAGCTGCTTTGTGCATTATTAAGTATCTTGAACAACGGTCAACCATTGTGACCACACAAGATCTGCCAGTTTTGCCAGCTACAGTATCCAGCTCCCAGTGGCCAATCTGAGTCCGCTTATTGGCAGACTCAGGTCGTTCTTGGAGTGTATGCGATATAGGAATCTTCCCGCGACGTTCCTCATAACCTTTTTTATGGCGCGATTTACCATGATGTCTAAGCTTTCTGATCACCCCTCTGGCACCTCGTGATGAAAGCTTCTGATCAAATAAACCGGAGTAGATGCCACGATAAATCGTGGTGTAGCTGATCTGAAATGATGAGGTCTCTAATTTTAAGCGTGCGGCAATTTCTTCTGGTGACCATTGTAGATCCAAGAATAAATGCCGGATTAATTGAAGCAATTGGTGATCAGAAAGTAGCGACCGGCGTCCACAATGAGATTTTTGAGCTTCGTAGCGCTCTTGAGCAACAGAAGGTGAATATGCCGATCTATTTCGCGATAACTCACGGCTAACTGTCGCCGTTGCTCGACCAATTGTTTGGGCAATTGAAGTCAGTGAAGCCTGATTATTATGCATCAGGAATATCGTTTCGCGTTCACTCATGGTAAGATGTTTGTATGGGCTCATGATTATGTGCTCCCTTCGATGGTTGTCTTCGCAAACACCATTTTACAGGGATTCATATCATGAGTCTCTTTTGTTGCACTTAAAGTATAAATTCAAGGCAATAAAAAACGTTCACCGCAAGTGAACGTTTTTTTGACTTACCTATTTAGTTTGTGAAACGGTGTTGCGGGCGCTAACACGTTTGAAGACGTGGACGGCAACCCCTAAAACGGTACCGACTAAGGCAGGGACTAACCAAGCTAAGCCGTAGTTGGCGAATGGCAAGTATGCCTGTTCGAAGCCAGTCATCGCTTTACCGAAGCTACTTTGGCTGACGACCGCTGGAAAAGCAGTTACCATGTCGAAAAAAGCAGGAACAACGGTAAAGAGAACAACGAATTTATACACGACTGGGTCTTTGTGGAACAGTGGTGAAGCGACTGACAATAAAATCAAGACCATTGATAGTGGGTATAAGAACATCAACATTGGCGTTGACCAAGCGATGATTTGATTTAAACCGATATTAGCGGTCAAGAATGATGCCAGAGTAGTTAGAACTAACCAAGTGCGGTAGCTAACTTTGGGAAAATGTTTATGAAAGTCTTGGGCAAAAGCCGCAACTAAACCGATCGCCGTGGTTAAGCAAGTGACGGTGATCAAAGTGGCTAAGATGGCCTGACCAGCGACGCCCATATAATGATTGACAATTTGGTCAAAAGCGATGCCGCCATTAGCGGAAACTTTGAATTTACCTAAGGACATCGCGCCAACGAAGATCAAACCAACGTAGATGACGGCGATCATTGCCATTGCGAAGACACCGGCACGGGCAGTGACCAGCGCGACACTGTTAGCGCGTTTTTTGCCTAAGGTGCGAACGGCGGTAACTACGGTGACCCCGAAGGCTAAGCCAGCTAAGGCGTCCATCGTGTTATAACCTTGCAAGAAACCATTGACGAAAGAGCCTGATGTATAAGCAGCGGTGGCGTGTTGAACACCGGCGTGGCCCATTGGTGAACTAAAAGCTAAGAAGAAAACGCCAGCTAATAAGACTAAGAAAACTGGATTTAATAACTTACCGATATTGTTGACGATTTTATTTTCCTCTAATGAGAAAAAGAGGGCTAAGCCGAAGAAAACAGCGGAGAAAACTAATAAACCAACTGTTTGGAAATTCTTTGGTACTAGTGGCGCTAAGCCAACCGTGTAGGAAACGGTGGCTGTTCGTGGTGTACCAAAAAGTGGGCCGATGGTGCCGTGGATCAAGATCATGAATAAGAGCGCGAATACGGGACCTAAAGGCCGCCCAACATCATAGACACCTTCGGAACGAGTGATACTGATTGCTAAAACGGATAATAATGGCAATAACACACCAGTGACTAAGAAGCCAAGCGCGGCAGGCACCCAATTCTGTCCCGCTAGCTGGCCTAAATGTAATGGAAAAATCAAGTTACCAGCACCAAAGAATAGACCAAAAAGCATTGAACTAACCACGAAATAATCGCGTTTAGTGAGTTTACGTTCCTCTAACATAAGCAGCACTCCTTAAATTTTGTAGGTTGTGGAAATGTGGTTCAAAGACTAAGCGTCTGTTGCCCCACGTTTAAATCATGAGTGTTGCCATTGCTAAGTCGACTTTAGTAATGGCGGCGATCATCCTGCGCGGGAATGATCACGATAAACAAAAAACGCCCAAACCTGAAAAATTACTTTCAGATAAGGACGTTAATAAACGTGTTACCACCTTGATTTGCCATTTTCTCACGAAAACAGCCTCTTCGGGTACAAGCACCAATTGGTACGAAATACCCTAGCTCGATAATGGGAGCCCCCAATGAACGCTCAAAGATGATTTTCTAATTGTCGCACCTTGACGTCCTTGCACCAAACGACGCTCGCTTAACTGGTGAATACAATTATACTTTTCTTATCACAGCGTTTAATTTTCTCATTGATTTATAATGTTTCTATAATTTAACGCGATTTTAAGTGTTTGTCAAGGGGGTGATAAAAATAAATTTATAATTTAAGGCAGTAGTCCATATTGAATTAACGTGTCAATGCTATCTAATACGATGGTCGTATTATCAAAATGTGGCTGCCATTTTAGGATATCTTGCGCTTTTTGGGTACTCAACTGACGATTGACGTGCACTAATAAATTGCCTTCGCGGGCGGTCTGGTTGAACAAAGCAGCGCTGCTTAAAAGCAAGTTCGGCATCGTTTTAGTGGGAATGTTTTGGGCAATTTGCGGTCGTTTTTGGCGAATCAGTGCTGCTATCTCTGGTAGTGATATCTGACCAGCAGCACTAGCCAGAAAACGTTGCCCGCCAGCGTGAGGTGCGGTCAGCGCACGAATGTGTAAGTCAGCAACATCGCGCACATCGATCAGATTGAGTGGGATATTGGGAATCATTTTGGGACGACCGTTAAGTAAATTTTTCAATAGATCGAAGCTGCCAGAAACGTGGGCGTCTAATGCTGGGCCCATGATCGCCACCGGATTGATCGTAGTCAGTTCTAAACTGCCGTGACTTTGTTCAATAAACTGCCAGGCAGCCTGTTCGGCGATCAGTTTGAATTTTTCATAGGCCGATAAGCCTTTTTCGTTAGGATCAGTCCAATCGGCTTCAGTGGTGATGCTCGTTTGGTCGTGATTACTGAAGCCGATGGCGCCAAAGTTGGCGGTCATGACAACACGCTTGACGTGGGCCTGTTGGGCGGCCTTTAAAATGCGTAAAATACCCTCGGTGGCAGTTGTGTCGCTGTTCGGGTCATTGGAAAAAACGGGTGATGCTACACTTAGCACGTAGTCGATGTTCTGCATGGCTGTCGCCCAGCCAGCATCTTGAGTGAGATCAGCGGCGACAAAACTTAAATTTTCGCGGTGTTGCGCCTGATTTTCTTTTAGGGCGGTGCGGACGGTGGTTTGTTTGTCGAGTTGGCGTAAGGTGGCACGGACGTGATAACCTTGATTTAAAAGTTGTAAGATAATGTGCAGACCCAGATAACCGTTGCCGCCGGTAACTAATACGTTTTTTGTCATGATGTTATGCTCCTATTCCCTAATGAGGGTTAATTTAATCAGTCATGTATGCTATGCCGTTAAGTAGCATGATCCTTGTTTATGGCTTCTTTTTGTTTATAATAGTCCCTAGAGTATACTCTAGGGCAAGCAAAAGAACACTATTTCAACGCAGCGATTTTTACCGTAGTTGAATGATCCGCCGCGATGTACCCAAGGGTCTATCCATGGATATTTTGGGTCCTCATGATATCCAAGCAGTTGAGTCAAAGCTAAACAATTTACCGCGCCGGCAAACTGGCTATCAAACACCCAAAGAGCTTTTCTCCGCTGCTTCCGCCGGTTAAGTTAAGTCCATAAAATATGAATATTAATGAAAATACTGATTTAATAGGATTTATCGTGTGGCTAATCTGTTCTTGCAATTTGGGAGTAAAATTAATCATTGGTGCTAACCACTCCTTTACTTAGAACCTAGGTTTTATCAGGTTATTAACCAACCCCCTATATATTAGGGGGCCAAGCGTTCATATAGCACGCTCAACGCACATCTCTTTTTTTTACATAAAATTCCCTAAATCGGAAATTCTTATCCAAGTTGATAGGCCCGCGAAATGCTACGTTCGGATATATTAAACGTCCAATTTATTTCTTTTTCGTTCTTAATCTGATAACCAGCGATTAACATCGCGCCTTTCATTGCACCATTTAATACATAAAAGCCAAGTGGTGTACGTTCAAAAATATGTTTAATCTCGTATGATGACCGCTGACTGCTAAAAGTTTTAATTGGTTTCAAGGTTGTTAGCACCCAATTAACGAGTACCACTTGTTCATCCGCTGATAATTCATTGAATAATTTAGGCGCGTTAGTTTCTTCAAATTTATCTCCAACCACTCTTAGTAGGTGGCCTCATTCCAATGATTTTCAAATAAAAAACGTCATCCAATAGATGACGTTTTTATGTTTATGCGTATAGAGCCTTTTGATTATATTTAACATATTGTTTACCAAAGCTAACAACCATTCCTGATATCTTCTTAGCGACTGGATAAAGCACAAGCCCAATAATGAATAATGCCAGACATGAAATCAATTGGAATACCATAAAGCACACTAAGTGTTTTTAAAACATGAACGTTTGGTAATGTTTTATCTTGCTCCCATCTAGAAACCGTTTGACGTGTAACAAACAAATTCTGTGCAACTTGTTCCTGCGTCACCCCAACATTCATCCTAGCTTCCTTTAAAGCATTCCCAACTGACATTTTGCCACCTCCGCTATAAACCTAATTTAACGAATTAACCCCCACAAAAACAAGCAACAAATCTGTTGCATCCCTGCTATTAAAGCATTTCAACTCACTGGCAGTCTTTTATTTCCCGGGTTAATTCCCGAAAACAGCTAACATTTTCTTTGTTGCCTTTTGGGTCTTCACGAGTTCACCTTGAATACACCATCTGCGGACCGTTTTATCACAGGTAATCAGTGTCACCATTTTACGACCTGGTACATCATCGATGACTTTTACGTCGTATGGACTGATTGAAGCTTTGTAATCAACTTTGTACGTGTAGACTTTTTCCATATCCGTTAAGTAGACCTTATCGCTGACGCGCACATTTTCAAGTGGCAGAAAGATGTTTTGGAAAGAATGCCCTGCTAAAGCATAATTGTTAACTGCACCCATTTGCTGATCAGGTTTCATTGTGCCTCCACCTTGAGCCATTGTGTCCTCTGAGACGCCTTTCATGACTGGCAAGGCCATCTTGACACTTGGAATTGCAACTTTTCCTAAGACAATCACATCGCCTTTAATAGCGGCATTCACAATCTGTTTTGTATCGAGTGAATCAACCTTATCAAAATCAAAGCTCGCTTTTTTATGTTGGTTTTTCTTAATTTGAGCAGCTGTGACGTCCATCTGACGATGCGCCATCATTTTAACCAGTTGGTTGCGGATTGGATTGATGAAGACCAACACTAATCCAACCACTAACAGAATGGCTAATAAGCCATTAATTAATCGGTTTCTTGTCTTTTTTTGCATAACAGTTTAAGCCCTTCACTAGTATTTACGACTATTGTAACACACTATTTTATATTTACCGGCTCTAAATCCTTGTGATTCGCAATTAATAACAGCAACACATAAAAACGCACAACCGAAACTTTCGGCTGTGCGTTTGTTGTTTATTTTACGTTTAAGATGTACATAAAGACCACGAAAACAAAGAATAAAACATACATAATTGGATGAATTTCTTTGCGACGACCAGCTGTAATCATTGTGATTGGATAGACGATAAAGCCCAATGCAATCCCGTCAGAAATACTGTAAGTCAGTGGCATGCCTAGAACGATTAAGAAGGCAGGAATTGCAATTTCTAATTTTTCCCAGTCAATTTTCTTCAATGATTGAGCCATTAAAACACCGACAATCACTAATGCGGGGGCCGTCACTTGTGACGTGACAACCGTCAATAATGGTGAGAAGAATAAACTGAAGACGAATAACACACCCGTCACAACGGCCGTTAAACCAGTTCGACCACCAACAGCAATCCCAGCGGACGATTCGACAAAGGCCCCAACTGGTGATGTTCCGAGTAATGACCCAGCTAACATGGCCGTTGAATCTGATACCAAAGCTTTCCCAACGCGGGGCATCTTGTTATCTTTCATGAAGCCGGCTTGTTCAGCTAAACCGACCAATGTCCCGGCGGTATCAAAGAAGGTCACTAATAAGAAAGTGAGTACAACGACCCACATTTGAACGGTGTTGATATCGCCAATGTGATTTAAACCAGCTAAGAAAGTGGGTTTCAAACTTGGCGCAGCTGCAACAAAGTGTGTTGGCAACTTAATTAGGCCACTGATGGCTCCCACAATTGAGGTTAGAAGCATCCCGATAAAGATTGCTCCTGGTACTTTACGGACCATTAAAATAACGGTAATGATTAAGCCGAAAACAGTTAACCAAGTCGTCCCTTGCGAGAAGTCCCCCAAACCAACAACGGTTGATTTGTTCGCAACAATCAAGCCACCACCGTGTAAACCGATGAAAGCCACAAACATCCCGATCCCAGCTGAAATCGCTAGTTTCATATTCCGCGGAATGGCATCAATAATGATTTCCCGTAGCTTAAAGACAGTAATCAACATGAAGATTAATGAAGCCACAAATACACCCGCTAAGGCCGTCTGCCATGACACACCCATCCCGATAACCACTGAATAACTGAAAAAGGCATTAATCCCTAAAGCTGGTGCGGTTGCAATTGGGTATTTAGCATATAACCCCATCAAGAAACACCCGATCGCACTTGCTAATGCTGTGGCTGCAAAAACAGCCCCTTTATCCATCCCTGAATCACCTAAAACGCTCGGGTTAACGAATAAAATATAAACCATTGAAATAAATGTGGTGAATCCTGCTAGGATTTCCCGTTGCACTGTTGAATGTTGTTCTTCAATCCCGAAGAAGCGACTTACTCTTTCCATAACGACTCCTCTAAACCAACTAATTTTCCCACTATCTTTTTAGTGGTAATGTGTGTATAATACTGACTGGTGCCAAACCCATGAGAATGAAAGTTTGTTGGCGTGTTTAACGACACGTTTAGAAAACGAACTTTGCATTCTCTTTTTTTGTACTCTTTTTCAGCAATACCTACCAGATAGCAGATAAGACATTTGTTTGTTCACGATCTGGACCAACAGCAAATGTTGCTAATGGTAAATCAACTAATTCTTGAATTCGTTCAACATAGTGTCGCGCATTAGCTGGAAAGTCTTCTAGCGTCTTAGCACCCGTGATATCTTCATCCCAACCAGGTAATTCTTCATAAATCGGTGTGCAACGTTCTAATTCGCGGAGACTTGCTGGATAACGATCGATTTGTTCGCCATCTAATTCGTAAGCGACACAGATCTTCAATGTTTTAATCCCAGTTAGGACATCCACACAGTTTAATGATAATTGGGTCACACCCGCCACTCGTTTTGAATGACGAAGCACAACTGAGTCGAACCAGCCAACGCGTCTTGGGCGACCAGTAACAGTACCATATTCATGACCGGCTTCACGAATGAAGTCGCCAGTTTCATCATCTAACTGAGTTGGGAATGGGCCATCACCAACGCGTGAGGTATAAGCCTTAGCCACCCCAACCACTTCGTCAATCCGTGAAGCACCAACTCCTGAACCTGTTGAAACGCCGCCGGCAGGGTTTGATGATGTCACAAATGGATACGTACCTTGGTCGATATCCAAGAGGATGCCTTGTGCGCCTTCAAATAAGACATTCCCCTTTTGATCCAAAACATCATTCAAAACAACTGAAGTATCACAAACATATTGTTTAATTTCTTGACCATATTGATAATATTCTGCAAACATTGTCTCATATTCAAGTGGTTCAGCACCGTAGATTTTAGTAAAGAGCGCATTTTTTTCGTCTAAGTTTTGTTTTAATTTAGTTGCAAAGAGTTCCTTGTCCAATAAATCGGCAATCCGAATCCCACTCCGAGCGGCTTTATCCATATAAGCTGGGCCAATCCCACGATTAGTCGTCCCAATCTTTTGATCACCCTTGGCTGCTTCTTGTAAGCCATCCAATTTAGAATGGTATGGCAAGATAACGTGTGCCCGATCTGATACTCTTAATTGACTCACGTTGATCCCTTGATCCGTTAAATATTTCAATTCAGAAACGAGGGTCTTCGGATTTACAACGACCCCGTTGCCAATCACGCTGAGTTTGTCACTGTTAAAAATCCCAGATGGAATTAATTGTAAATGGTAAGTTGTGTCACCCAACTGAATGGTATGACCTGCATTGTCGCCACCTTGATAACGCGCGATAGCATCAGCATTTTGACCTAAAAAGTCGGTAATCTTGCCTTTACCTTCATCGCCCCACTGTGTTCCAACAACTACTACAGATGTCATATAAACATACTCCTCTATTCGAATCCGTCTTCAGATCCGCTATTTAAACCCTAAAACTCACAAAAACTATTGTAGCAACAAATTATCTCAAAATCAATATAAAAGACGAACTTTAAAATCTCTAATCAGCCTTTATTCAGTAAAATCTTAACGATACATATAACCGATAAAATACGAACGTAAATAACGAACAATGATCCCTGTTTTGATAGGCGTTCATTAAAAAAATACAATATAACCACATCTAACACCAAAGGAGCTCATCATGGTTTACGTCAGCAATATCATTACTGTGGCAATTGCCTTTCCATTCGTCGCAATCATCTTAACCGTTCCACTGTTAGTTTACCACTATCATCGTTATGGTTCGCTAACCATCCTGCGTAGTGTAATTCTCTACAGCTTCATGTTCTATTTGGTAGCCGCTTACTGCTTAATTATTCTTCCCCTCCCCCCACGCTCGGTGGTCGCTCATTTAACCACCCCGCGCTATAACTTAGTTCCCTTTACGTTTGTCCGGGAGTTTATCAACTCAACCCATTTCGTTTGGACCGAACCGAGTTCATACCTCGCAACACTTAAACAAGCGGCAACCATTCAGCCGTTGTTTAACATCTTTTTAACCGTTCCATTTGGCATTTATTTACGTTACTTCTTTAAAACGTCTTTCAAACAGACCTTATTACTTAGTTTTACGTTATTCCTATTCTTTGAACTCACGCAACTTTCCGGACTGTATGGTATTTATCCTCGCCCTTATCGGTTATTTGATGTTGATGACTTATTGCTCAACATCTCTGGCGGGCTGCTTGGATTTTATCTCCAGCCCTTGGTCACCTTTTTCTTACCCACTCGTGAAAGTTTGGATCAAGCAGCCTATGCGCGCGGTCAAAAAGTGGGCTACTTCCGGCGCTTATTGGCACTTGCCGTTGATTACTGTGTGTTAGGCATCATTACATTTGCAATTGCTGTTATCTGGCGATTACTAAAACTACCCACCATTCATTCAGAAATGCTTCAGTACTGCCTGGCAACTGGTGCTTACTTCTTAATGCTCCCCGTTTTTTGGCGTGGCAAAACACCTGGTCAATCTCTCCTGCAACTACAGATTGTCGCTGACCATCATCCTCGTTGGGCGATCTTCTGGCGCCAGCTACTCCTATTTTTCATCGTCATTCCCAGTTTTCAACTCTGGCGCGTCACCCTGGATGCCGCTGTTGCTAGTGGCCAACAACATTTTGACGTCTATCTCTTTATTATCGGTCTCTCACTCTTACCACCACTGTTATTCACCGGTAACTTCTTATTAAGTTGGGTGACTAAACGACCACAATTATTCTACGAGAAACTAACCCATACACGGGTCATTAGTAGCATTCACCCCACTCAGCAACCTTAAAAAAGCCTTAAAATCATCTTTAATTCCTAAAAATAGTTAAAGTCGGATACTTTACGGCTTGAATTGGCTATACTAAAGGTATCATTCGCTTTGAGAAAGGATTATTGCTTATGTTTAATAAATTGAAGTTCCTCATCCCCATTGCATTTACTGCTATTATCGGTCTGAGCGCACAACCGGCCTTTGCCGACAGCACCACATCGTGGGACAAACCCGTTGCCACTCTTGGGACCAGCCTTTCTAGCACCCAAAAAGCTGATACCCTTAAGACACTGGAAAATGCCGCGAACGTCACAGATGTCAGTGAACTAACAGTGACCGGTTCCACACTTGTAAAATATCTTGATCAAAATCAACAAACATTTAACGCCAACTCAAGTGTCTACTCAAGTGCTTTAATTCAAAAAAATGACAGCAATACCGGCATCAATGTTAAAATTATCGATTTTAATGGCCATAACAACATCACCACAATTACAGCCAACCAATATAAAAATGCGGCCTTAACCGCCGGCGTCACGAATGCGACAATTTACGTGACTTCCGCCATTCCAATCGATGGCTCTGGCGCCTTAGCTGGCGTTTACGCCGCTTTCGCTGAAAATGGCGATTCACTCAACCAAGCGCAAGTAACTGCTGCTCAAGACGAAATGAGCACCCTCAGCGATATCACACAGGCTAATAAAGGCACCGATGGTTATTCAGATTCCCAATTGAATAATGCCGTCACAGGTGCCAAAAAAGACATGGCAAGTAAGGGCAATAATCTGACTGTTAACCAAATTACTACCATCGTCAATAATCAACTCGAACAAAACAACCTCACCAACATCATCAACAATAATCAAAAACAACAAATCATTAATGTTCTCGTTAAAATCCAAGATTCCGGTGCTTTAAATTCGGATGATTTCAAGAATCAAGCCGGTAAGTTAATGAATAATATCCAAAGTGGTGCGAAAAACATCTTCAATAAGCTCAACACCCAAAGCAATCGGAACTTCATTCAAAAACTCTTTGATAGCATGGCTAATTTCTTCAAAGGATTATTTAACTAAATAACACAAAAAAGCCCCGCAAACTGAAGTTTTCGGGGCTTTTTATTTATTCATTATTTCGTTGTTGCTTTTAAGGCAACTGCGTCTGCAGCAACTGTGGTACTCATTGCGTTAAACTTAATGTAATCAACAGCGGGCATGTTGGTAATGATCACCATCATTGCCGTCTTCTTACCAGCAGCAGTAATTTGATTCAAATCAACCGTTGCTAATAAGTCGCCATGTTTGATTGTTTGGCCTTCTTCAACAGCGACTGCAAAAGGTGCGCCGTTTAATTCAACCGTATCAATTCCCATGTGCACTAAGACTTCTAAACCGTTCGTTGTTTTAATCCCGATTGCATGTTTCGTTGGGAACACAGTCATAACAGTCCCATCAACTGGTGCAACAATTTTGCCGTCTGTTGGAATGACAGCATAGCCATCACCGAGCATTTTTTGAGCAAAAGTTGGATCATCAACATTTTCAATATCGATCAATTCACCATTAGCAACTGCATAGAAAACATTTGTTTCACCTGAGTTAATATCGCTATCAACAGGTGCTTCAACTGGTGCGGCAGCTTGTTCTGGTGTACTTGTTGCGATTGGCGTATTGTGGTTATAAAGTTCTTTTAAAGCATCAGCAACAAATTGGACTTCTGTCCCAATAATAATTTGAATGTTTGTTTTATCTAAAACGTTAATCCCAGCAGTACCAGCAGCTTTAATCGCTGATTGGTTAACATTGGCAGTGTCTTCTAATTGTAATCGAAGACGTGTTGTACAGTTGTCAATCACTTTGATATTGTCTTTGCCACCGATTGCAGCGTAGATCCGTTTTGCTTGAACCATGAATTTATCATCAGTAGCGTCTGTTTCAACGCCAGCAGTATCTTCATCAACAGCATCTTCTGCTTCACGACCTGGTGTCATCAAGTTAAATTTCTTGATGGCAAAGTTGAACCCAAAGTAGTAAATAACTGCCATGACCAACCCTTCAACCAATAACATCAACGGTTGGTTAGCAACTGGGTTTTTCAAACTTAAAACATAATCGACTAATCCAGCACTAAATGCGAAACCGGCTGTCCAGTGGAAGAAAGCAGCAACAGCCAATGAAATCCCTGTGAAAGCTGCATGCAATACATAAAGTGGCCATGCAACAAACATGAATGAGAATTCAAGTGGTTCTGTCACCCCTGTAAAGAATGACGCAAAACCAGCAGCTAACATCAATGAAGCTGTTGCTTTACGGCGTTCTGGACGAGCATTTTTGTAGATTGCGTAAGCCCCAGCAGGTAAGCCGAACATCATGACTGGGAAGAAACCAGCTTGATACATCCCTGTCTTACCAATCACAGCTGAACCATTCGCAAGTGATTTCGCACCACCCAAGAAATTCCCGATATCATTAATGTTAGCAACATCAAACCAGAACACAGAGTTCAAGGCATGGTGTAATCCGGTTGGAATTAATAAACGGTTGAAAAAGCCGTATAGACCGGCACCAAACCAACCCAATTTAGAAATTGCTTCACCAAATGACACTAATACTGTAAAGACGGCTGGCCAAACAAAGTACAAGATAGCTGAAACAACCATCATTGCAGTTGCCGCCATAATTGGCACTAAACGTTTCCCACTAAAGAATGAGAGGGCCATTGGCAACTTCACGTTGTGGAAGCGATTATACATTGCAGCCGCAATTAAGCCGGCAATAATCCCGATTAAAACATTCCCTTCAATCTTACCAAAAGCTGGGTTTACTTTAGCGATGTCTGATAAACCTTGCATCGCTTGAATTGAAGCAGGTGCCAAGATTGTCTTAGGCACTAAGAAAGCGACTAAACCAGCAAGTGCAGCTGCACCATCTTGATCCTTAGACATCCCGAGTGCTAAACCAACGGCGAATAATAATGGCAAGTTATTTAAAATTGCACCGCCACCGGCTGATAAGAAAATTGTAAAGACGTTTGCGTTTGAATCGCCATTGCCAACCCAGTTCGCAATCCCCATTAAAATTGCGGCTGCTGGTAAAACAGCAACTGGCAACATTAATGAACGACCCATTCGTTGTAAGTAATTCTTCATAAGTTTTTCTCCATTCATTTTTTTCGTTAATATGATTAAATCATTAATGTAAACGATAAGCAAGCGCTTAACAATCGGTATAGACCTTTATAAATAGCGGTTGAAGCGGTTTCATGCACACAAAAATATTGGTCTATACCTAAAAGTTAACAAATGATATCTGATTCACCAAATAAAACGGTTGCATTCACCTACCACACTCTCTATACCGAGGGTACAAATTAATCGCTTTGCACTAGGGGTGTTCTTAGAAGAACTGAGATAGGTTTGTACAGCCTGATCCCTTTGAACCTGTAAGTTCAGACTTGCGTAGGAAAGTGCCTTTCTTTAGACTACTCACACCACTTTTCTATGCATTCGTGCATCGTTAAGTGATTTTTTTAGTTTTTAAGGGAGGTTTTTATATGGTTGTTTCAATGTTAGAAAAAGTTAGAGCGCTCAATCCAATCGTTGCTAATGTCGCAAATGGCGTCACAATTGATCAGGTCGCCAACGCACAAAATGCAATCGGTGCCTCACCAATTATGTCTAATGCACCAGAAGAAGCGGAGGGAATTGTTACCATCGCACAAGCCATTACGATTAATATTGGTAGTTTGTGGGCACCACAGATTCAAGAAATGATGGCCCTAATGACCGCCGCTTATCAACAACAAAAACCCGTTGTTCTTGATCCAGTGGCAGTTAGCTCACTGGCCTACCGCCAGCAAATTATCGAGCAACTATTAATACTTGACACACCAACTCTCATTCGTGGTAATGCAGGTGAAATTGCTTATTTTGCTGGGATAGATTGGCAAGCAAATGGCATCGACGCCGGGCATGGAAATAGCGATCCAGTCATTATTGCTAAGGCCGCGGCCAATCGTTTACACACCATAATTTTATTAACGGGTCCGACCGACATTATTACAGACGGTCAACGCGTTACGCTGATTTCAAATGGTACCTCACTTTTTCAAACACATGTTGGTTCAGGTGATATGTTATCGGGTCTCTGTGGTGCATTTGTTGCAGTTCATCCTGCAGATCCCTACCAAGCCGCTATCGAAGCAGCCGCCACATTTGCCGTTGCCGGCGAACTAGTAGCCACAGCAATGGAAACACCGCTACCTGGGACCTTCTATCCCCAATTAATCGATTATTTATTCCACATTACCCCAGCCAAAGTAGCAAATACCGTCCAACTAAGTGAGGTGCCTACTCATGAATGAATTCCCACAAGCTCTAACCATCGCCGGTTCTGACAGCGGTGGTGTGCTGGTATGCAAGCTGATATTAAAACTATCCAAGAGCGCCATGTTTTTGCAACCAATGTAGTTGTCGCGATCACCGCTCAGAATACGCTTGGCGTTCAAGCCAGTCTGCCACTATCACTAATCAATCAACAATTCGCTTCATTGGCTACTGACTTTAAAATTCGTGCCTGCAAAACGGGAATGTTGGCAGATGCTGAACATGTTGCAACGGTCGCTGAAAATCTACGCCATTATGATTGGGGGCCGCTCACCCTTGATCCTGTAATGATTGCCAAGGGCGGTGCACAGCTACTTGCCGACGATGCCATCGATACCCTACGTACTGAATTATTGCCGCTAGCCACAGTGCTGACACCCAACTTACCCGAAACCGAAGTTCTCACGGGCAGCCGCATAAAGACAACAGCTGATTTCAAACAAGCGGCCCACCAACTCCAACAAATGGGCGCCAAGAATATCATTATCAAAGGGGCCATTTAGACTATCAATCACAAGCCGCCGATTACGTCCTCTAGGCTGATGGACAAGATGAATGGTTAACTACACCACGAATTGCTACTAAACGAACACATGGCACTGGAGATACGTTTTCAGCTTGTTTAACCGCCGAGCTAGCTAAGGGCACCCCTTTGAAAGCAGCAATTCATATTAGCAAAGCCTTTATCCAAGCCGCAATTGCTAATCCGATTGCTGTTGGTCACGGCCACGGACCAACCAATCACTGGGCTTATCAGGAGGTTCATCATGACTAACATTTCCCGGGAAATGTTCCAAACTTATTTGGTAGCGGGTACCCAAAATACCGGTATGGATGATTTTCTAAACATTCTCGAACAAGCACTACAAGCCGGCATTACCTGTTTCCAATTCCGTGAAAAAGGTGCTGGTAGTCTGCAAGATTCCGATGCGATTTTAAAGTATGCGACAGCGGCTCAAGCCCTTTGCCGCCATTATCAAGTCCCATTTATTATCGATAACAATCTCGATTTAGCACTTCAAATCAATGCAGATGGTATTCATGTCGGCCAAAGCGATCACCCGTGGCATAAAATTGAAACGGCCAAAGCACACGGCTTAATAACTGGTCTATCTTGCCACACTGAACAAGAACTTCACCAAAGTCATAATCAACCGATACTTGATTACATTGGCATTGGTCCAATTTTTCCAACCAATTCCAAAGAAGATGCTAAACCAGCACTTGGCACTAATCGCTTGCGTTTCTTAACGCAACAAAGTGAACTACCGGTTGTTGCGATTGGTGGTATCAACCAAGAAAACGTTGCTCAAGTCGCAAAGACTACCGTGGATGGAGTTGCCGTTATCTCAGCAATCACCCACGCCACAGATATCGCTCAAGCCGTCCAAGCATTACAAAAGCCATGGCACCGCAGTACTGATGAAAACCAATCGTAATTAACCCTTATTACGGTTTGACCCATTCTGAATAGTATTTGCTGCCAGTTTGATTCACCAAACATTTAAAAAAGCCGCTAGAACCCTTTTTATAGAGTACTAGCGGCTTTTTCTCGGTGGTTTGCTGATATTTAGCTTAGTGCTTTGTTAGTGATGACTACTCCATTTAACACTACTCGGTAAACTTATTCATTAGCAAGGGCTTCAAAATAACTTGCTTTTTGCTGCGCCCAGTAGGCCTCTTCTGCCTCATCAATCGGCCGGAGTACCCGACATGGATTACCAACTGCAATCACGTTATCAGGAATGTCTTTAGTCACAACTGATCCAGAACCAATCACCACATTGTTCCCAATTGTCACGCCTGGATTAACAACCGTATTGCCACCAATCCACACATCATCCCCGATGGTGATTGGCTTACCATATTCCAGATCATCCCGGCGTTCTTGTGCCGTCGTTGGGTGACCAGCTGTGTAGAGTCCTACACGAGGTCCAAAGAAAACGTGGTTCCCAATCGTCACTGGTGCTACATCAATAATGATGCAATCGTAATTCATATACACATGCTCACCAATGCGTGTTTGGCAACCATAATCAGTTCTAAATGGTGGCTCAATATATAAATCTGAGCCACTTTTCGCAAATAAAGACTTGGTTAATTCGCGTCGGTAATCTTGTTGTTCTTCAGTGGTTTGATTAAACAACCGAGTAAGTACACGCGCGTGTTTCATATCGGCTCGCAATTCTGAATCGTTCGCCCGATAAATTTGACCATTAATCATGCGTTTTTTTTCTGACATTTCTTTATCCCCCATCACTACTAAAATAGGTGCGTCACAATTGTGGCGCACCTTTTTAATTTACCAAATTGCAACCCGTTTAGCGGGTGCTAAGTACATCTGATCAGCTTTCGTTACATTAAATGTCTCGTAAAAGGCTGCCAAGTTTTGGACCTGAACATTGGCCCGCAACGCGTTTGGTGCATGAACATCAATATTTAACAATAATTGTTGATATTGCTTTGTAGCTTTCATCCGCCAAATCGTTGCCCAATTGACAAAGAAGGCTGCCAAATCAACATCAGGTTCTTCTTTGGCTGCTTCAAGGGCACAACTCAAGCCACCCGCATCGGCAATGTTTTCCGAGACAGTTAATTTCCCGTTAACTGTTGCGCCTGCATATTCTAGGCCATCAAATTCTGCAATCATTTCTTCCGAAAGTGTCTTGAAGTGAGCTAAATCTGATTCTTGCCACCAATTATGCATGTTGCCATACTCGTCGAATTGCGCACCGTTATTATCAAAAGCATGTGAGATTTCATGTGCAATCACTGCACCAATCCCACCGTAGTTAGCACTGCTACTTTGTTCTAAACTGTAAAAAGGTGCTTGCAAAATAGCCGCGGGAAAGACAATGATATTCTTCGAAGGTGAATAATAGGCATTAACTGTGGCAGCGCCCATTTCCCACTTATTACGATCCACCGGTTGAGTAAGTTTCGCAAAATTTTCCGTTTCAATCGTTCGAATAAAGTCAGCTGTATTTTCAAATAATGTCCCATCTTCTGCTTTAGGTACTGTGACCAACTTCGCAAAAATAGGGGCAATCTGATCCGGGTAACCGACATGAATCCCAAGGTGGTTGAGTTTTACAATCGCTTGTTGGCGTGTTTTTTCGGTTAGCCAGTCATTTTTTTCAAGGCGTTTTTGATAAACACCAATCATTTTTTGGACCATCTTTTGGACGTCGGCCTTGGCTGCTTCACCGAAGTATTGCCGACCGTAATAATCGCCAACAACTTGATTGAACATCCCTAAGGCAAGGTAGTAAGCACTCTTTTGTTGTGGACGAGCTTCCTTGCTACCAGATAACGCACGACTATAGAGCGAACTAATTTGGCGTGCCTCTTCATTCAGATAACCGCTCCAACTACGAACTGTCATGACTAACAGCCACGCTTTGAACGTTTCGAAATTGGCGTCTGTCACAAGCTGACTCAGTTGCGCAAAATACTTCGGTTCCGTCACGATAATTTTTTCCGGTTGAACAGGTAGCACCTTGCTAAATAAACGTGGAAAATCAAGCGTCGTTTGTTGTTGCATAAAATCACTCAAAGGCTGTGGATTATAGAGTTTCGTGTAATCCGCTGCTTCTTCGGCACTCTTCACATAAGGTGCCAGTGACCGATCAAATGCCAACGCTAATTTAACCGTCTTCGTTGCATCAACGGGCGCAATCCCAATTTTCTGCAAGAGCTGAACCATCATATCCGTAAAGACGGCCAATAAATGGTCAGCATTGGGATTGTCAGCTTCATAATAGGTCTTATCTGGCAAAATTAAGTCGCTAGCTTCCGCATACAACGCGTGATGGGCTGTGTCTTTCATGTCAGCATCGACAGATAAGCCAAATGGTGTTGGTAACCCGGAAAGTACCCAATCAGCTAACCCACGATTGTAAGTTGCTAAACTATCGAGAGATTGCACCCGGGCTACCATTGGTAGGATCGGTTTCATACCGAGTGCATCCCGCGTTTGAAAGTCCGCAGCTAGTTCGTAATAATCTAGAAAATGTTGTAACAATGCGTTCTTTGCGGTCGACATCTTAGCAAAATCAGCCATTAATTGCTGATCAATCTCATCAACCAAGGCGACAAAGCCGCCTGTTGCTGGTTTATCCGCTGGAATTTCAGCCGTTTTTAACCATTCTTGATTCACTGCCGTATAAAAATCATCTTGCATTCGCACGTTTGTCATCATTGTCCTCCTCAAAAGCAGATTCTTTCCCAATTTTAACATTTTGCCACTTTTTCCGTTAATGCTTTGACCCCCATAATTGCAAAAAAGCCGCAATTTAGCGGCTATTTCGTTGGTAATTGTTTTTCAACTTGATAATTTGAATCTTGGTTAAGTTTAAACGTCTTCTTCAAACCGTTTGATAGATAGATTTTATTATCTTTTGTGATCATGATGGCTTGGATATTCTTCGGTTTGTTGTTGATGAGCTGCATGCCTTCGACAATCCCCTTATTAAAGACAGCATTTGAAAGGGCATCTCCATCTACTGATTTAGGCGAGATAATTGTGACACTCGCTAGGTTATTTTCATATGGGTAGCCAGTATGGCGATCAAAGAGATAAATGTAAGTATGCCCGTCTTTTTTTAGATAATGTTCATAAATCCCTGCCGTAACAACCGAAATATCACGGCCTTTAATCGTACCGACTGATTCTCCACGCGCCTTTTTCGGATCTTGAATGCCGACCGTCCATGGTTTGTTCTTCCCTAATGGTGAATGCCCCATAACAATCACATTCCCACCTAAATCAATAACGGCTGATGTCACACCATTTTCCTTAAAAACTTGTTTAACTTGATCGGCAATGTACCCCTTAGCAATCCCGCCAAAATCAAGTCGCATGCCTTTTTTCTTAAGGTAAACTGTACGTTTGGCCTTATTCAAAACAACGTCATGATAATCGACTAATGGTAACGCTTGGTCAATTTCTGCTTGTGCTGGCACCCGCGCGCCTGGTAACCCAATTTGCCATAAATCTGTGATCGCACCAATGGCCATATCAAACGCGCCATCCGATTCTTGACTATAATGTAACGCTTTTTCCATTAGTGGCCACATATCTTTGCTAACCTGTACAGGTTTAACACCGGCGTTATCATTAATCTTATCCAATTCGGAACCTGATTTGGTTAACGTTGCTTGATTTTCGGACTTTTTAATCCGCGCAAAAGCCTTATCTAGCACGGCTTCCTTGTCTTTATTATAGATTCGCAATGTACAAATCGTTCCGAGATAGTAATCACTTTTTTCATAGGACTTTTTGACCAACGTTTCTTTGTCCGCTGGCTTACTTTGACAGCCTGCCAATACCAGTGTCACCCCTAAGAGTGCCAATCCGAATTTTACCCATCGTTTTTGCATCGTTCAATCGCTCTCCTTGCTACTAAAATCACATGGCTCTATCATACCATCAATCCGCTTTAATTAGTTGTAAAAATCTTCTACTGGCGCGATTCTTTGAGTTGCTGATAGGTGGCAATTAATGCTTTAAAAACACCTTTATCCGAATAAACTAGAATATTCATGCGATAGATAATTAATGCTAAATAAGTCAGTCCAATTAGTGTCGCCATGGCTATGAAGAGTCCCATGCTAGCCCCGAACGCGCCAACATCACCGTTTGCCAGCCGCACAGGTAACATAATCTGTGAAAACAATGGCACATAGCTCACCGCCCGCAATAATGGAATATCGGTCTGTGATGCCAGTACAAAGCCACCCAAATAACTTAATGTGCCCAGTAAAATCAATGGCGAAATGGCTTGTTGTACCTGATCCATTCGAGACACAACAGCGCCTAACATTGCAGCTAATACGGTGTAGAGTAATACCCCAATAATTAAAAAGACTCCTGCATACCACATTGCTGGCGCAACCAAAGCACGACGAATAATCGGCAATAACTCTGCTAACGGTAGTTGCTGTTTCAAAAACTGAAACCCGACAATCCCAACTAAAATATAGACAGTAATTTGGGTGAGTAATAGGGCTAATATCGCGGCAATCTTCGCGAAAAATTGAATTTCAATCGAAACACTTGATAGAATGATTTCCATGATTCGCGACCCTTTTTCAGTCGCAATTTCTTGGGCAATCATTCCAGCATAATTCACGATAAAGATGAACATTAAGACCGTAATTCCAATTGAAATAATTTGGCCCACTTCTTTAGTGTTTTCCTGGGAAATCTTTTCATGACCATTCTGGTAATTAACCGTCACTGGTGCAATGACAGTTGGCGTCATCAATTTCTGGATCTGTTCAGGTGCAACGCCTGCTTGTTGCGCCAAAGCTACTAAATGAATCTGATTTAACTGATTCTCTAAGACACTCGCATCAAATGATGGACTATCTTTTCGTTCATAGTAGCGACTGATTGTCTGTCCTTTTTCCTCACTCAACAACAAATAGCCATCAATTCGCTCTTTCTGGAGCGCTTTGGTGGCTTGTTCCCGAGTCGTAATCTGCTGATCGATTTGATATGTTTTACCTTTTAACTGCTGTAATTCACTCTGTTCTGCTGGTTGCGGCGCCAAAACAGCAATTCTAACGGGTTCTTTGCTATGATCCATCAAGCGACTCACACCAAACGTAATCCCGAGCATCACAATTGGCATCAAAATCATGATTAGATACGCTGGGCTTTTAATATTCTTTAGAAATACTTGTTTAAAAATCACCTTAAACTTAAACATGGCCTTCCTCCACTTTCATTCTAAAGATTTCATCGAGCGTTGGTGCTTGTTGACTAAACTCTAGGATATAGCCATTTTGTGTCGCTAAGTCGAAAATCGTTTTACCAACCGTTTCGTCTGCCAAAGTTAATTCAAACCGCTGCCCGTGCTGTGTTACACGTGAAACACCGTTGATATTTGCTAAAGTTTCGCGTGCTAACGGTGCTTCTAAGAATAATTGCGTTCGGCCAAACTGATTCCGAATTTCATCGATTGTACCGGCGAGCACCACTTGCCCATCGCGCAACATCACAATTCGGTCACTAATCCGCGCAACATTCGTCATATCATGACTCGAAAAAATGATTGCTGAACCTTGTTCTTTAAGCCATAAAATACCTTCTTCTAAAAGTTCTGCATTCACTGGATCGAGTCCACTAAAGGGTTCATCAAGAATAATGAGTTCCGGTTGATGGATCAAAGTCGCAATCAACTGCACTTTTTGTTGATTTCCCTTTGAAAGATCCTTGATTTTATCAGTCCGCTTACCTTTCACCCCAAAGCGCACCAACCACTCATCAATCTGTGGTTTGATGTCTGCGATGCTGCGCCCACGAAGCTGTGCAAAGTACAAAATTTGTTGTTCCACGGTCATCTTTGGATACAATCCTCGTTCTTCTGGCAAATAGCCAAGTTGGTCATAATCCGCAGCGGTAAACGCGCGACCTTTCCAGAGAATAGTTCCCGTATCTGGTGCCATGAAATTCAAGATCATCCGAAAGGTCGTTGTCTTTCCAGCTCCATTTTGACCAATTAAGCCTAATATTTCGCCCGACTTAACCGTAAATGAAACATCGTCGACCGCTAGCATCGTTCCGAAACTTTTGGATAAATGTGATAAAGTCAGCACGTCCCCAACCCCCTACTTTTCATTACCTTAACTATACCGTATTCATTTGGTAGATTACAAATTTAATCCGAATTTTTGGACAAATTTGTCAGCATAACCTGATACGGTGTTTGCCAGTCGAGTATTTTAAGCGGTCGCTGGTTAATTTGGAGTAACGTCGTCGTTAAATCTTGAGCACTAATGTGCTCAAAACGAGTCCCTTTAGGATAAAAATAACGTAAATTCCGATTAAAGCGTTCATTACTACCACGTTCAGCTGGCGTATAAGCATGGCAGTAATAGGTCTTAATACCATATTGTGATTCAAGTGATACTAGCCCACTAAACTCACTGCCACGGTCCACAGTAAAGCTGTGCACCGGACCATTAAAAGTGGTTAGGAACTTAGTTGGTGCTTCATTAACAGTCGCTGTCGTCCGATCTTTTAACCGGTATGCCCAAAGGAACCGTGATTTGCGATCGATTAAAGTTAATAAAACTGCCTTACTATGCCCACGAGGACCAACGACTGTATCTAGTTCAAAATCGCCGATGCGCTTACGTTGATTAATCATCATGGGACGCTGTTCAATTGATCGCCCCAAAGATTGATTATATTTGGATCGTTGGTCAACGTTACGCCGTTGGCGTACGCCATGTTCAGGTAGATCATTCAAGGAGAAACCAATTCTCCCCTGATTTAGCCAATTATAAATAGATTTAGTAGCTAGTTTAAATTCGTGAGCAATCATTCCTGGTGACCAGCTTAGACGTAAATGGTTGAGAATTTTTTGCTTTAACTCATCGCTCAGCTTAGTTTTCCGACCACATCGTGATCGCTTGTATTCGGCATCTGTTTGTGCTAATTCAGCCTGATAAGGTTGACATCGAGATAATTCATAAGAAATTGTTGACGGTGATCGGTTCAGCCGAACGCCCATTTGGATATTGGACAGCCCTAGTTCACAAAAGGTTTCGATTTTAATTCGTTCGGAATAGGTTATACTAGACAAAAGATCAGCTCCTAAAAGATGGGTTTGTGGTAAACACCATTTTAAAGGAAGCTGATCTTTTTTGTCCGAACAGCGTTCGGATTAATTTTACAATCTACTATTTAGAAAGCGCATTATCTCTCAATGAAATATTAAAATTACTGATTAAATCTTAATAGTTGATAAATATTTGCTATACTACAATTATTTATCAATTAGGAGGTATTATTTTGTCCCCAAATCAAGCCTTTTTTCTCACCGTTATTGGTTGCCTGTTAGCTATCAGTTCATCTTATTTTATCGTGCGTCTCAATATGCTAAAGCCAACACTCAAGCAAAATTTCTTGGACCAATATCCTGACACGGATGACCAAGCTTACAAAGCGCAACAATCAATGAAACAAGCTTATTTCAACGCATCCTTTTACAAGCAAGCTGTTCCTTTAACATCTTGGTTAGTCCTTTTATTCTTTTTATCAATCGGTGGCTGTCTAACAGCGCTCTATCTAGATGCCCTGAACATTGCAATCCGTCTTTTGGGGAGTGCATTCATTTTTATCGCGTTTCTCTACCTTAAGTTGCCGACTTTTCAAGCACAGCATACTTTTTGGAAAGCCTATCTACAAGCGCATCCTGAAAATGAATTAAAAGTCGTCATACTCCCACTCGATTCACCCATTCAACAGCGGCGGATTGCCTTACTCACCAAATTTAAATGTTGTACTCTTGTAGCAGGTCTCATATTGTTTTACGCCTCTCTTTTTCTATAACTCAAAAAGCGGCACCAACCATTTTATGGTTGGTGCCGCTTTTTTAATTAACGAATTTCAATTGGGTTCGTTGGTTGGTCTGATTCACTTAACTTCGGTAACATTAATTGTAAGACGCCATCTTGATATTGCGCATCGATTTGATCCCGGTTGACACCAGGTAGGTAGAATTGCCGGCTAAAGCGCCCATAATGCCGTTCGCTTTGAACGATATTGCCTTGACTGTCACTATGATCAGCGAAACTATCACGTTTAGCACTAATCTTCAATGTATTATCTTGATAATCCACGTGAATATCTTTCTTGTCCAGTCCTGGTAAATCAACCGCTAATTGGTAATCCTTATCGGTCTCTTTAACATCTGTTTTGAGTAAGTTGTCCGTTTCAGGCGACATTGCCAATAATTGCTGACCGAAATTCTTGAACCAATCATCTCCACCAAAATTATCTAGCCAATTTTGACGACCATTCATTAATTCGTTTGCCATCTCTAAAACTTCCTTTCTTAATCTTTACAACTCTATTCTAGTCCGTTAATCATGAAATGCAAGTAATTAGCATTCGCTGTTGTTGAGTGCCAATTTTTAAACTAGACCACTGATTTTTCAGCTTTTTGATACCCGCCTAATATGGTTTTGTGCTATACTTAAGGTTCCAAAAATATTCGGAGGTAGGTTCATATGAAAATTGTTGTCTTAGCGGGCGGGCGTAGTACCGAACGTAACGTTTCATTAACGTCTGGACACAAAATTACCAATGCATTACAAACGAAAGGCCATGACGTTGCTTTCGTTGATCTTTTCTTAGGAAATGATTTGCACGACGTCGCATCAATCGATGATCTTTATTCTTCAACACCTGTTGAAAAAGATTACGACATCAGCGACGAAGTTTTAACAGACGACGCCATCAACGCATTACGTACTGATGGTTCAACACAACTCTTTGGCCCGAATGTCTTAGAGATTTGTAAAACTGCTGATATTGTCTTCCTCGCACTTCATGGTGGCGATGGCGAAGACGGTAAAGTCCAAGCGGTTCTCGATCTCTTTGGAATTCCTTATACCGGTAGTGACACACTCGCAGCAGGTATTACAATGAGTAAAAAGGTTTCAAAGGAAATCTTATTATATAACCAAATTCCAACTGCTCGGTTTGTCGCTGCTTATCGCGACCAACCCATGCCAGAAATCCCATTTGAGTACCCTGTCGTGGTAAAACCAAGTAACGGTGGCTCAAGTGTTGGGACACATATCGTGCACAACGAAGCTGAGTTACAACCAGCTGTCGAAGATGCGCTTCGTTTCGACCGCGAAGCTTTAATCGAAGAATTCATTAAAGGTCGCGAATTCTCACTTGGCGTGATTAATGGTCAACCATTACCTGCCATCGAAATCGTCGTTAATGACGGTTGGTATGACTTTGAGCACAAATTCGTGACTGGAAATACCACTCAATTTGTCACACCACCAAACGATTTACCTGATGATGTGCACGAAGCCATGAAACAAATGGCACTTGATGCTATGCAAGCACTTGGCTTAACGAACTACGCCCGCATCGACTTCTTCTGGAGTCCTGAAAATGGCTTACACGTGATCGAAGGAAATACATTACCTGGGATGACGCCACTTTCATTAATTCCACAAGAAGCAGAAGTGCTTGGTATCAGTTATCCTGATCTTTGCGAAATGATTGTTCAAGGTAAATTAGAACTCCTTAAAGCAAAATAGCCAATAAAAATAACCCTGTCGACGATTTTCAGTCGACAGGGTTATTTTTATTTGGTTCATTTAAAACTGATTACTTAGTTCCTGATTAGGAACTATTCTTAAAAAAACACGTCGATTGGAATTCCCAAGCGGTCATGTAGTAATTGAATTTCTTTGACGGTAAATGGAATCTTCCCTCTAATCTTACGATTAGCCGTCGTTAATGTTTTGCCCAATACATCAGCAACAACTTGCTGTTTCAAATCATGACCCTTTAAATAACCTGATAGAACAAATAATTTTTCTGCCACATTCAGCACCCCCAAGAAACGTTATCAATCCCGTTCCACATTAGGAATATTACGATAATGTAAGAACTCTGTCAATTAAAAACTTTAGTCCCAAGTGTTCACTTATTGACGTCATTTGTCATATAATTAAACTTATAAGTCAAACGCGTGATAAAGGACGGTGCTAAATGTTCGGACAATTACTACACGATAAGCGAACTGCTAAGAATCTAACAATGCAACAGCTCGCCGATCTACTCAGCGCAAAATATAATACCAAGATTAGTAGCTCAATGATCTTCCGGTGGGAAAAAGGCGCTGCCCCATCACTAAAAGCATTATTTATTGTTGCTATCGAATTGCAAATCGATCTTAACCAATTGGCCACCCTTGTTGCGGATCCTAACCGCGTCAATTAGCCGCTTTTTTTTGTTTTTTACCCGATTTTTGAATGGTCTTCACACCTAGTACATCTAAAAAGAACGTAAAGATTGGTAATCCAACAATTAACCCCCAAGTTCCTAAGAAACGTTCTGCTACAAATAAAACAACAAATGTAAAGAAAATTGGCAGCTGTGTTTTACTCGACATAAATCGCGGATTCAAAACATATGCTTCTAGGGCATGAATGACTAAAATCATCACCAATATATAAACCACATACTGAATTCCGCCGACTGAAAAGGCGATAATGCACAATGGGATACATGAAACGATGACTCCTGCGACCGGTACCATCGACAATAGGAAAATCATGATGGCTAAACTCGGAATATTAGGCATTTTCATTACCGTTAACGTAATCGTTGTTAACACTGTATTCACAATTGCAATGAAGATTTGGGCTTCAATTACCACGCCAAAGGTATTCACGAATTTTTTAGCAAAATACATGATATCTTGGAAGAACCAGCCGTAAGTACTCTTCAAAAAGAGTTTTCCAAACTGCGGTAATCGGTCTAGCTCAATTGTGTAAAAGAAACTCAAAATAAACGATAAGACAATTGTGACGCCCATTGTTCCGATTCCGGTGATGTAATTAACGATTGTTGATACACCGTGTTTCAACTGATCCGTCAAGTTGAACTGTTTCATGTAATCCCCAATGGTTCGCATAAATTGATTCGCATCAAATGATGGACTTTGGTAGAAATTATAGACACTCTCGCCTAATTTAATTGACTGTTTAGCAATCTGTGGCACATAAATCGTTACTGCTAGATACACTAAAAAAATCACCAACATATAAAGCGGCACAACCACAGCTGCGGGCGGAATTTTTGAATACTGTTGGACCTTTCGTACTAATTGAGTCACTAAAAAAGTAAAGATGAACGTCAGCAAAATGATATTCATCATCGAGCGTGACACATAGATGACCCCAATCAACGTTAAGAGCACTACAACTCGTCTTAACTGCTGATTCGTCACAAATTTTTGATATAAACTCACGCAATTTCCTCCTATGGCAATTCTATATCATTATTTTACAACACTTCGAACTAATTGGATATTCTGGAATTCCGATAGTTGCAACTTACATCTTTTTAAAAATAGTCGTATACTACTCTGGTACTTCAAATTTACACCTAGAAAGGATTTTCGGTATGTTAGAAAAAACTTTTTATAAGAAACTACTACAACACTCTTTTGATTTCCCTGTTACCGTCAACTATTGGGACGGTAGCTCCGAAACCTATGGTTCTGGAGAGCCTGAAGTAGCGATTACTTTTAAAAAAGCGATTCCCATCAAACAATTGTCCAGCAACGCATCATTAGCCCTCGGCGAAGCGTACATGGCTGGCGACCTTGAAGTGACAAGTAATACAACAGATACCCCACTTCAAAAACTATTAACGGCGGCTTACACTAGCGCAGACAGTTTCATGCGTAATAGTCGCTACATTCATCTGATTCCAAAACAATCGCATTCAGAAAAGGCAAGTAAAAAAGATATCCAAAGTCATTACGATTTAGGGAATGACTTCTACCAACTTTGGTTGGATAAAACAATGACTTACTCATGTGCTTATTTTGAAAAACCAACTGATGATTTAGAGACAGCACAAATTAATAAAGTGCACCATATTTTACGCAAGCTCAATCCACAACCTAACCGAACATTGCTCGACATCGGCTGTGGTTGGGGCACCCTCATGTTAACCGCCGCTAAAGAATATCATCTCAAAGTGGTCGGGATTACCTTGAGTCAGGAACAATATGATTTCGTTCAACAACGGATTAATGACGAGGGCCTTAGCGATGTTGCTAGCGTCCAACTTGTTGACTATCGCGAACTCAAACACGCCCCATTCGATTACATTACCAGTGTTGGGATGTTTGAACACGTTGGTGAAGAAAATCTTGGTGCCTACTTCCAAGATATCGCTGACTACCTCACTGATGATGGGGTTGCCCTCCTTCATGGGATTACCCGTCAACAAGGCGGTGCGCGCAATGCCTGGATTAATAAGTATATTTTCCCAGGTGGCTATGTACCCGGTTTAGTTGAAAATACACAACACATTATCAATGCCGAACTACAAATTGCCGACATGGAACCCCTCCGGCGCCATTATCAAAAAACGCTGGAAATCTGGACTGCTAATTTTAACGCCCAAAAAGACGTCATTTTACCAAAAGCAGGTCCAGAATTCGTCCGCATGTGGGATCTCTATCTCCAAGCATGTGCCTCATCGTTTGAATCTGGGAACATTGATGTCATTCAATACCTCGTATCAAAAGGCCCCAGCGCAAGAGACCTCCCAATGACAAGAGAATATATGTATGATTAGAGTGCTGACTGTCGCGCTTAGTCATTGAGCATTAATTCAAAAATAACATAAATCCAGGTTTTAGGATTTATGTTATTTTTAGATTAAGCGGAAATTACTGCGACAGGAAGCACGTTTAGAGTGCTGAGTCGAACGGGTTGGCTTTGAGGATTACCCAAAAAACGGGTATTATGGCGATTTTTCAGCCATAATGCCCGTTTTTAGGTTAACCGGAAAAGGCAGCTCGAGGAAGCACGTTTCAAATCAAAGTACCTGATTCTGCGGGAAAGATATGGCAGATGAAACCCGTTTTCGTTAGCGTGCTGACTCAAACGGGTTGGCTTTGAGGATTACCCAAAAAAGACCCGCTAATCAACAATGATTAGCGGGTCTTTTTTTATTGCCTTATTTTAAAAGCGCTTCTGCCTTTTCTCTAACTTCCGCGTCGCTCATCTTAAGATAGGGTTTCATTGCCTCAACGGTTTTATCCGTGTTCCGGCCGTTGGCTTCCATATAGTGATCCCACAAAGCATCACGGACGATTGTGTTATCGTCACTCCAATCAAATGCTTCTGACATCTTCATATCTAAAACCAATGTTTTTTCAACAGCTGCTGCCATATTAAAAACCTCCCATTTCTTTTTTACAACTCTAATGATAAACCTCTTTTGAAAAAGTGTACCAAAATACGCACTTTTATTTTTTAGAGTCCTGTTAGTAGGTTTAAAATCACGATTTGGCTAATGCCAATTGCCAAGACAACATGGGTTAAGATTTCAAATAATAAAATAGCATAGACGCGATCAAAAGCTGCCCATCGAGTTTGAAATAAACTAATCCCAACCGCAATGTTCAAACTGACGTACATCACTGCAACCATGATTAAGACGAACCAGATGGCGGTCATCCCGAAACATAGAGCAGCCAACAGCGCAGCTAATGCTAAAATAACGGTTATCCCACTGTACGCACTAATCTCCGTTAGATACGCGCGCAAGGTGGTTGTCGTCTTCTTCAATAAGTAACGCTTGAGTAAAAATCCGATTCCCAAAACAACCACCAGAATAAATAGTTGTCCACCGAGTGCCTTCATATCAAGCGGTAATAAGTTTAGCCGTTGGCGCAAGACAATTTGTGACGCCATCACCCCAGCAACCGCACCAATTTGTTCTGACCAACTGGCAATGAGCAAACTTGCCGTTGCAGTATTCATTAATATAACCAGACCAAACGTGACTAAGCCAAACCACAGGTTGGCCCACTGCCATTGCACCTTTAGCGGTTGTTTTAAACTCCGCGCTAAAAATTGATAGTATTGTTGCAGGAGCGATGTTTGCTGTTTTGTTTGCGTTGATTGGTGCACTAGACCGCAATTGGGACATTGGTGCAATTTACGCCCATATTTAATATGGCATTGTGTACATTCTATCATTCGTCTGATCTCCAAATACTTAATTTACCGTACAACTGTGACTGAACATGGCGCGTATTTCGCTAAATAGCTCGCATGTGTCCCGATTAAATGTTTAGATGGTTTCGTCTTTGAACCACAGATGACCAAGTCTGGTTGGAAACTAGGAATCACTTCTTCAACAATCACGTGTCCTGGATTACCTTCATTTAAAATCGGCGTCACATCTTCAACCCCGAATTCTTTCGCTTTTTGAACATAAACATCTAGATCGGTTGCGATTTCTTCTCGGCGCCCTTCAACCACGTTTGGTGAGAGTGATTGATAAATGTTCAAATCGCCGGTTTCCAAAATGCTGACAATCCCTAATGGAATTTGATAGGCCTTAGCAAGCGTACAAGCATAGTTAAAGGCCCGTTTGGATGAGGTTGTGTCATCATCATCGATAGCAATTAATAATTTTTGATAGTGCATTGATTCAACTTCGATATTTAATTGGCGTTTTTCTGTCATTAGTTAAGACTCCTCGTTTATTTAATCAATAATGCTTCTTTGGCATGAATTAATTCCGTGATTAATTGGTTGACTGGGGTCGCAATGTGCTTTTCGGCGCCTTTGCGTGCCACGTAACCATTTAAGTAATCCACTTCGGTTAAGCGGTGATGTTGCACTAAATCCTGGTGCATTGAAGGATAATGACCACCTGCTTGTTCTGGTGCAAACATCTTGCTGATGTGGGCAATCGTCGTGGGAATGTCTAATTCAACGGCTTCTGTTGCAGCAACCGCTGAGAATTCCGCCACAATTGAACGCAAGAGTTGTTGCGCTTGTGGGGTTTGGCCCAATTGTGCAATATTACAGTCTAACAAGGCACACAAGCTGTTCAGTGTCCCATTAACGCAGGCTTTACGCCAGATTGAAAAGAGTACATCTGAACTATATTGCGCATTTAAGCCAGCCGCACTCAACAAGGCAACTAATGCTTGTGCCGATTCTTTGCCATCTGGATCAACATTTTGTAATTCGACATTCCCAGAGCCTGTTAATGTAATCGCACCTGGTCCCGTTAACCCCGCCGTCCAAAGTGTAATGCCGACAAAAATATTTTCTTTGGGCAGGTATTGTTCAATCGTTTCGGGATGCCCGAGACCGTTCAATAAACAGACTACTTTTGTCTTAGCACCGATTAAGGGTTTGATGGCTTGTAACATGTCGACTAGCTGCATCGATTTTGTGAATAAAATAATGACGTCTTGAACTTCTTTAATATCCGTTGGCAAAGCAGCCGGAATTCGAACCTGAACGGGTTCGTGCCCCGCTTCTACAACCGTCAGGCCATTGGTATTGATTGCTTGAACGTGTTCTGCCCAATTATCAAGTAACACAACATCATTTCCAGCTGATTGTAACATGTAACCAAAACGACTGCCCATTGCGCCTGAGCCAGCGATTGCAATTTTTGTCATAGATTATAAAAGCTCCTTTTATGATTTGAATTCTTTTTAATCATGCCACATTTTTAAGATTTTTTCACCCGTAACCGCTTAATTCAACTTAAAAAGAAGCTGTCAAACCGCTTATAGCAGCCTGTCAGCTTCTTAAAATAGGAATTTACGCCTTCTTAAAATTAATTGATCAATCAATAATAAGACCAAGCTATAACCAAGACTCATTGCCCATGATAATAAAATATCAACTAGCGAAATGTGTCCCAACGTGTTGAAGAGTTGCGCCATGGTCGAAACGGGTGGCAAAATCCCCAGAATATAGAGGTAGGGATGCCAGTAATTGACAATCGCTTCACCTAAACTGCCGAGAACCACCATCAAGATGGTCAACGTACCGGCCATCCGGCGATTCACTAAAATTCGCCGTTGCCAGAACAAACCGGTCATTACTGAAACAGGTAAAATACTCGTCAACATTAAGGTCCCGCCTAGCCAATCCCACCAGCTAAGTCCTCGACCAAAAGCGTGGTGCCCATTGAGCACGTAAGTAATTGCCAAGCTTCCCATCCCAATTAGGACAAAGAATAATCCCAACAAGATGAGATAGCTAATTAAACTGAGATAAAAACGGCGTTGCTTCTTTAATTTTAAAATTAAAAGTTTTTCCATTTGAAGGGGAAATTGATTGATGTAACTGTAGGTCAACCACGTCAATAAGATAAACAGTGTCATTAATAATGTAGCGAGGCTGCCGACGAAATCTTGTGGTTGCACCGCATAATTGACTAATAAGGCCACTATCCAAAATAGCAAAGGCCCCCACAAATTCCCATTATCAAAAACCATTTTCTGATGCAAACGTAACTGTGCACTAAAGGACTTCATAACGTAACCCCCTTAGGCTAAAGCCACTTTTTAACATTGCTTGAATTAATTCATCACTATTTTTGATATTTGCATACAAGACGACGTACCGCGTACCATCAACAATTTTTAAAGCTAACTGTTGTAAAGTAGCGGGAAGTGCGAGTGATCGCGGTGTAGTTGCAAATTCTAACCGCATCACCTTTTCTTCCGGCTGCGGTAATTCTTCAATCGGCAATAGCCGCATCGCATCTAGTTCATAAATTTCAGTAGCCAACTGTTCGATTAAAAAAGCGTTGTTAGTGCCGACAATGATGGCGCCCCCTTTTTGGCGGTAGTCTTTCAACCAATGAATCATCCGCATCTGGGTCGTTCCATCTTGACCAGCCAACGGTTCATCTAGCAATAAAATATCTGGGGTCCGCAAAATCGCCTGCACAAAGTTCACTTTTTGCAGACTACCGCGTGACAATTGATTTAACGGTGTATTAAGTGCCGCCGCTAACCCAAATTCATAGGCTAATTCATTAATCTGACCTTCTAAATTTCGATTGCTAAACTGATCTAATTCTCCTAGCATCCGCAAATAAGTCTTAGGTGTCAGTCCATTTGGTGCGAGTTGTTCAGCCATATAGCCAATCCGCATCTTCGGTGCAATCTCCAGTGTCCCGCGTTCAATATTCGTCAATCCTGCTAGTACGTTAAGCAACGTGGTTTTCCCCGCGCCGTTTTGCCCAGTAATCGCGATACAAGCTTGCCGATCAATCCGTAAATTGAGACGTTTAAAAAGTTGTCGCCGCTGATATTTTTGCGAAAAATCACGCAATTCTAGCACTGCTCCCATTTAACTTGCCAACCTTTACTGGATTATTTTGCTTGCCAATTAGCGATGTTTTGCGCAGCCAAAGCTAAACTCAACACAGCATCTTTAGACAAATCAGCTTGGATTAAGTTATGTTTAACGGTTGCAGCCACTGCACCAATGACAGCCAAACCATATGTCAACACTTCTAAATCGCGTTTAACGAGATATTGATCTTCATAAACAGCTTCGTGGCTGTATTCAAAGTTGACTTTGTTTTCAGCTAAAACACCATCCACGTGGGTCACCATAATCCGATCGGTCACATCGATTAATAATTTGTGGTCATCTGATAACGTTAATTTATGATCTGACTCTGATTGATAATATGTTTCTTCTGTAATATCAAAATACTTAACGACCGGGTTATTTAAAACGCCAAAATCATCCAAAACAGCAAAAATTGTTTCTGGATTTAATTGCACTTTGCGATCGGCAATTGCTGCCATGTTTTCTTCTAACCAATCTGCTAATTGGCGAACATTATCCTGTGTCATATGTGGGACTCCTTTAATTAATCTAAATGAATTCTATCCCTCCATAATACACCATCCGCAATATTAGCGCGACTGACTGCACCAAAAAGTTACTGTGACATCAGATGATCATCAATTACGCCAGCTCCTTGTAAGAATGAATAGATGACGACTGGTCCGACAAATTGAAAGCCCCGCCGTTTTAAATCCTTGCTGATTTGGATCGATAGCTCTGATTTTGCGGGGACATCCGCCCAAGTTCGGGGCCGATTTACAATTGGCTGTCCATCAACAAAGCCCCATAGATACTGATCAAAGCTTCCTGCACTCTTTTGTAACGCAAGGACGGCTTGTGCATTATTGACCGTTGCATTCAACTTAGCACGATTGCGGATAATTGCCGGATTGGTCAGTAACTGCTCAATTTCGGTTGGTGTCATCTGCGCTACTTTGGCAATTTCATAGTCTTTAAATGCTGTCCGAAAGGCAGCACGCTTATTTAATACAGTCCGCCAACTCAAGCCAGCCTGATACAACTCCATACATAATAGTTCAAATAAGCGTTGGTCATCATGTTCCGGTTTTCCCCACTCTGTTTGGTAATACGCCAATAACTCAGGTGAATCATACATCCAATCAGCTTTTGTCATTATTACCACCTCCTAAATTGAACTACGCAAAAAGGCTAAAAAGAATTCATCCTTTTTAGCCTTTGGGATTGTTATTTATTTTTTCTTACTTGCTTTTTGATAAGGGCGATTTTCAACATCAGTCTTGACGATTAACACGTCACAGATAGCTGTGCGGTTAACATATTCTGTCACAGAACCCATCAACATCCGTTCAACTGCATTCAAGCCAGTAGAGCCCATCATGATTAAATCGGTTTGATATTCTGTCGGGAAGTCGCGTGCGATAACATTCTTAGGATTACCAAACCGCACATGAATCTCGACATCTTTCAAACCGTCATTGGTTTGGATATCATATTTTAAACTGTTGAGATAATTCTGTGCATCTTCAGAGATTTGGAAAATAGCGTCTCCTGAAAGCATGCCACTATAACTCCCTGCAAATTGCTTGGTATCCAAAACGTTCAAAATATCCAAGCGCGCCTGATTCATCTTAGCAACCCACACTGCTTTATTTAGTGCTAATTCAGCTTCTTCAGAGCCGTCAACTGGGACGAGTATTCTTTTATATTCTTGAACCATGTTGTTCATCTCACTTTCTCTATATGCACCTGTTACACTTTAAGAATATACCGCTTGGAAAAACAATTCAAGCAAAAAAGCGAAGCGCTTCCGCGAACATTTAATTAGAAGTAGTCTTTCTTTTTTAACCACCAACCGACACAAAGGCTAATGGCTAATGACAATCCTAATAGCACGAGAAACCCTAACTTACTCTCGGCTAGCGGGACCGGTACGTTCATCCCCCAGAAACCACCTAACGTTGTCGGAACCGTTAGAATAATTGAGAGTGATGTTAGTGTCTTCATAATATTATTCAATCGGTTTGAAATAATATCTGAAAGCAAATCACTTAACTGTGCCAATAACTCACGATACGTTGTAATCGCCTTATCGGACTTGGCAAACTGCAAGTCAATCCGATACAGTAAGTCTGTATGTCCTGACACGCGCTCAAATAATGGAGTTGCCTTAATTTGCGGAATAATTTGCTGGTTACTCTTAAGCCCTAAATCCAAATAGACAACACTCTTTTTAAGAGACTTGAGTGCATACAACAACCGATTGCGTGTCGAAACATGTACATTTTCTTCCAATTGTTCAATCTGTTGCGCAACGACCGCTAAAGCCGCTAAATAACGTTGATAGATGGCCGAAACACTCTTTAGAGCAACCGTTTCAATTTGACCATCCAGGCCTTCTAACGTGAGTATTTCATCGATGAGCTCGGACTGTTGATGCCCCACAGTTAATAACGTCTGGCCACTAATGATTAACGAAAAAGGCCGCGTAATATATTCCGCATGATCTTCTGAATCATGGGTTTTAACTGGTACCAGTAAACAAATATGGGTCAATACTTCACCGGTGTCCGTTGTAAATGTTTCATACCGTGCGACTTCATTGATATCTTGGGCCACCTCAAATAACACCGCTGGTAAGTGGTATTTTTTAGCGAAATGGTGCATCTCATGTTTAGTTGGTGCTTCAAAATGAATCCAGTCGGCACTTTTTTCAGAGGTTCCTTCAACCAACTGGCCCTCAGGTGTCATTTCAAAATACGTAATCATCTGCTCACTCCACTCTTAATACCCCTATCATACTGTTTCTCCCCACATACTGACAAGTTAAGTTGATTGCCCATTAAATATGCTACAATATTGGTATCATTGGATAAGGAGTTGACGCATATGACACACCGCATTTTGCCACTTGAAAAAGGCCATAACTTTAGAGAATTGGGCGGCTATCAAACAAAAGACGGCCGGACCCTTAAATGGCATAAAGTCTTACGTTCCGCTAGTCTAGCCCACCTAACACCACATGATTTAGCTTATTTAACTGATTATGGCGTGCGCTATGATGTTGATTTTCGCTCACCTGAAGAAACTGCCAAGTCACCAGACAAGGTCCCTGCCAATGCAATCTATGAATCCTTACCCGTTTTCAAAATTGATGAAACGGCTAGTACGGCATCAGAAGCTGATCTTTTTAAAACGTTCAGTGCTGATCCAAAAAGTGGTCATGAACATATGATTCAAGTCTATGTCGACTTAATTAACCAAGATCACTCCAAGCAAGCTTACCGGCAATTTTTCGACTTGTTGCTAGCAAACGATAAGGAGGACCAATCCTTACTGTTTCACTGCACGGCTGGTAAAGATCGTACTGGGATGGGCGCTGTTTTCTTGTTGAGTGCACTCAGTGTTCCAGAAGAAACGATTCGCACAGATTACTTATTAACGAATCAAGCTTCTGCCGCTTTCGTGACCCAATCGCTTGCAAAACTACAACAAAAAACACAGAACCAGTCTGTGTTCCAAAGTTATCAGTCATTACTAACGGTTCATCAAGATTACCTCGATACCGCCAAACAAGCGATTGAATCCGAAAATGGTTCGTTGCAAGACTATTTATCACACGATCTCCAGTTAAGCCAACACGACTTAGCTGACCTGCGCAAAATTTATTTAGCATAACCCATTTGTTTCACATGAAACTTAAAAAAGGAGCGTGGCTTTGAATGCCCACTTTAAAAGAACAAGTGATTGAGGCGAGCAAAACCATCGGCATCGATAAGATTGGTTTCACATCGGCAGCGCCTTTTGATTATTTAGAAGCAAGTCTTAAGGAACAAAAAGCAAATGGTCATTCGACTGGATTCGAACATAAAGTGCTTGAAGAACGCCTTTATCCAGATTTAATTTTCGACCAACCTAAATCGATTATCGCGATTGCTCTTGCCTATCCAACAAAAATCATCAATAAGCCAGCGCGAACTGGTGCTAAACGCGGTAGTTTTGCCCGCGCTTCGTGGGGGATTGACTACCACGATATTCTGCGCGATAAGATGGACCAGCTGATCAGCGCTATCGAAACACTTGCTGATTCAGATACTGAAATTACTTTTAAGCCAATGGTTGATACAGGCGAACTGAGCGATGTGGCTGTTGCGCAACGTGCTGGGTTGGGCTTCATCGGTTTGAATGGTTTATTAATTACACCCGAATTCGGTTCTTATGTCTATCTTGGTGAAATCATTACCAACATCCCATTTGAACCAGACACACCGATGGCCAATCAATGCGGCAGCTGTACGCGCTGCATCGATTACTGTCCACCACAGGCATTAATGGGCGATGGCCGCCTCAATGCCAAGCGTTGCTTATCCTATCAAACACAAACCAAAGGGTTCATGCCCGAAGAATTCAGACCAAAAATTCGCAGTGTCATTTACGGCTGTGATATTTGCCAACAAGTATGTCCGTTTAATAAAGGAAAAGACTTCCACTTCCATCCTGATATGGAGCCAGATCCAGAATCTGTGATACCCGAATTACAGCCCGTGCTAACCATCAGTAACAAGCAGTTCAAACTTCAATTTGGACACCTTGCTGGTTCGTGGCGTGGCAAAAAGCCACTTCAACGCAATGCGATTATCGCACTCGCCAACGTGAAAGACCGCACCGCGATTCCGAAGTTACTCGAACTCATCGATACTGATCCGCGCCCTGTCATTCGCGGCACTGCTGCTTGGGCGCTCAGTCAATTAGTGCGCGATGTCACGCCTGAAATTTTAGACTTTCTAGAAACAGCCGCAAAGCGTGAAGAAGAACCGGAAGCCCAAGTTGAATTCGACAATGCACTTCAAATTCTAAAAGAACGTTATTCAGAGAGGTAGGTCCACCCTAGTATGTCAGAAAGTGCTCCGCAAAAAACAGTCCTTACGCAGCCATTAATCCTTTTGATGGCTTTTATTACCGGCGTTGCCGTCTCCAATCTATATTACATCCAACCGATTCAAGCACTCGTAGCGACCACTTTCCACGTTACAAGTGGTGCGGTCGGGACTGTTGCAATGTTGACACAGGTCGGTTATGCACTTGGCTTGTTGCTGATTGTCCCGTTTGGTGATGTGATGAGCCGTTACCAGCTCATATTACGGATGCTTGGCTTATCCTTACTATCCTTATTAGCCGCTTACCTAGCACCCAATTTCATTTTCTTTGCCTTGACTGGTTTGATGATTGGCCTCACCTCAGTGGTTCCTCAAATCATCATTCCATATGCAGCCGTCCTCGCTCAACCACAAAAACGGGGCGCAGTGCTCGGCACCATTCTCAGTGGTCTTCTAATGGGTGTGCTCCTATCCCGAAGCTTTAGCGGCATTATTAGTAGTTACATTCATTGGCGTTGGGTGTATCTCATCGCTACAATTGCGATTGCGCTTTTAATCCTTCTGGCAGCCCTCAAATTACCTAAGGATTCCCGTCCAAAAAACGGGCCAAGCTACTGGCAGACAATCAGTTCAATTCCAGGGCTTATCGCGCACCAGCGGCTGTTACGGGAAGCCGCCATCAACGGTTTTTTCATGTTTGGGACACTTAGTATTTTCTGGTCGACACTCATTTTCTATATGGCCAGTCCCGCCTATCGTCTCGGTAGTGGTACCGTTGGTCTATTAGCAATCCTTGGTGCGGCTGGTGCTTTAGCTGCACCAATTATCGGTCGCTTAGCCGATGCTAAATCACCTCGCTTTATTATCGCCACTGGCTTATTCATGATGACCATCAGTTATCTTTTATTCTTATTCTGGGGGCATTTCATGCCGATTCTAATGCTCGGGATTGTTTTATTAGATGTCGGAAACCAGTGCGGTCAGGTTGCCAA
Source organism: Latilactobacillus curvatus JCM 1096 = DSM 20019 (assembly GCF_004101845.1). Lineage (NCBI taxonomy): Bacteria > Bacillati > Bacillota > Bacilli > Lactobacillales > Lactobacillaceae > Latilactobacillus > Latilactobacillus curvatus. The sequence continues at coordinate 1,491,831 of NZ_CP026116.1, forward strand.
TCAAACCCGGGTCCAAATGCTTGGTGAAGCCACTAGTAGTCGCAACAATACCGTCTTCATGTTTGCCTATTTCATGGGTGGTGCTTCCGGTTCATTCTTTGGCGCCCTCGCTTGGAGCTTCGGTGGCTGGGTCGCCGTTTGTCTCTTAGCGCTAGCTTATCAATGTCTCGCTTTAATTGCCCACTTTATTCTTTATCGTCCTAAATCAACAGGTTAATTAATGGCCGGTGTAACGTTCTCAATTCCGTTACACCGGCTTTTTGATACCTATCAGTAAAGCGTATTCATTGACAGTTGCATGTTACGTATCTAACATAGTTATTATATAGCAATAAATTTCCAATCATCACAATAGGAGGTTCCTTATGACACATTATCTAACGTTTGATCACGTTTCAAAGCTCTATCGCGGTGGTAACAAAGCCGTTGATGACATCAGTTTTACTGTCGACAAAGGCGAATTCATTTGTTTGATTGGGACGTCTGGTTCTGGGAAAACAACAACCATGCGGATGATTAATCGCATGATTAACCCAACCAAAGGAACGATTACCTTAGATGGTGAAAATCTCGCTAATGTAGACCCCGTTAAATTGCGGCGAAAAATTGGTTACGTCATTCAAAATATTGGCTTAATGCCACACATGACTATTCAAGATAACATCACAATTGTCCCTAAACTCTTAAAATGGTCCCCAGAAAAACGCCATGCAAAGGCGCTCGAATTACTAAAATTAGTGGAAATGCCTGCGGACTTTTTAGACCGTTACCCAAGCCAATTATCAGGTGGACAACAACAGCGAATTGGGGTGATTCGCGCACTTGCAGCTGGACAAGATATTATTTTGATGGACGAACCATTTGGTGCTCTCGATCCAATTACGCGTGAGGCACTTCAAGACTTAGTAAAACAACTTCAATCAGAACTCGGTAAAACAATCGTCTTTGTCACCCATGACATGGATGAAGCACTCAAATTAGCGTCACGCATTGCCATCATGGATAACGGCCAAATCATCCAAATGGGAACGCCCAATGAAATCTTGCGAAATCCTGCCAACCAATTCGTCGAAGACTTAATCGGTCACGATCGTTTGATCGAAGCCAAACCAAATGTCGAAACTGTTGGCCAAATCATGCTTAAAAGTCCAGTCGCTATCACACCAGGTAAATCATTAGTTGATGCGATTCGCTTAATGCGCCAACGCCGCGTTGATACCTTACTGGTTGTCGACGAAAACCAACATTTAAAGGGACTCGTCGATATTGAAAATATCGACCATCATTACAAAGACGCAACTAGTGTTGGTGACATTATGTCTACCAAGATTAGTTACGTGAACGAAAATGATTTGGTCCGGGATACCATTGAACGGATTCTTAAACGGGGCTGGAAATACGTTCCCGTTATCAACGATGATCATCAACTTGTTGGGATTGTCACCCGGACAGCCCTAGTCGATGTCGTTTATGATGCTGTCTGGGGTGATACTGACGAATCTGAAGCAGAATCCGACCAACAATAGAAAGGGAGGAATCGATGATGCTCACTTTTTTAACAGAACATGGCTCTGATTTACTGATTAAAACTTGGGAACAACTCTACATTTCCGCAATCGCCTTAGTTCTGGGCATAATAGTTGCGGTGCCCCTTGGAATTGCCCTCACCCGATTTCCTAAAACTGCCAAAGTAGTGATTGCCATTGCCAGCATGCTCCAGACCGTCCCCTCATTGGCACTATTGGCTTTAATGATTCCGCTCTTTGGGATTGGCAAAGTACCAGCAATCATCGCCTTATTTATCTACTCACTACTCCCTATTTTGCGGAACACCTACATCGGCATGAACGATGTCGATCCGATTCTAAAAGATAGTGCTAAAGGAATGGGCATGACGCCGGTACAATCAATTATGCAAGTGGAAATCCCAATGGCGACCCCCGTGATTATGGCAGGAATTCGCCTATCTGCGGTTTACGTGATTGCTTGGGCAACCCTTGCTTCATATATTGGCGCTGGTGGTCTTGGCGACTTGATTTTCAACGGGTTGAATCTTTTCAAACCGGATTTAATCATCGGCGGGACAATTCCCGTCACATTGTTAGCATTGCTAGTCGATTTTGGCTTGGGCCGGTTGGAAAAACAACTGACCCCCGCTGCAATCAGATAAGGAGGCTCCTATGCATAAAATACGCCGATTCATTACGAGTTGCGGATTATTAGTTGGCAGTCTCCTCCTGTTAAGTGGCTGTCAGTCACTTGGCATCGGAAACCGTCAATCACAAACAATTCGCATTAGCTCTTCAAGCACCACTGAGTCACAAATTCTCGCCAATATTCTGAGCGAGTTGATTACCCACGAAACACAAAATAAGGTCACTTTAATTAATAATCTGGGTTCTTCAACGGTAACGCATGAATCACTAATTCGTGGTGACGCCGACATAGCTGCTAGTCGCTACGCTGGAACTGAACTTACTGGTACTTTAAAAATGAAACCTACTAAAGATCCTGAAAAAGCCCAAAAAATCGTTAAAAAAGCTTTCAAAGATCGTTACAACCAAACATGGTTCCCTTCCTACGGGTTTGCGGACACCTATGCCTTTATGGTCACCCAGGAAACCGCCAAGAAATATCATTTAGAAACCGTCAGTGATCTCGGAAAAGTGGCGGATCAACTAACAGCTGGTGTCGATTCCGTCTGGGTAAATCACGAAGGCGATGGCTATCCCGCATTTAAAGAAACGTATGGCTATGATTTCAAGAAAGTTGCGCCCATGCAAATCGGACTGGTTTACAGCGCACTGGCGGCTGGTAAAATGGACGTCGTTTTAGGTTACTCAACCGATGGACGGATTAAAAGTTATGACTTAAAAGTCTTAAAAGACGATCGCCGCTTCTTCCCACCATACGATGCGAGCGTGGTCGCCACTGATCAGATTCTCAAAGAACAGCCAGCACTAGCGCCCCTTTTACACCGTCTAGATGGCAAAATCGACCTCGACACCATGCAAACCCTCAACTTTAAAGTTGATAATGATCTACTAGAACCCGCAGTAGTCGCAAAACAATTTCTTCAGGAACATAATTATTTCCGGAAAGGAGCCGCTAAATGACTAATTTAAATACTTGGCAACAACTTGTCTATTATTTCCAGCATAATGGCAGTTATGTTTTACGGCAGTTTAGTCAGCATTTTTTGATTTCGATTTATGGCGTTTTACTTGCCGCGTTGATTGGCATTCCCTTGGGGATTTTTATTGCGCACCGGAAAAAGCTCAGTAATGTTATAATTGGGGTAGCGAATGTCATCCAAACAGTGCCTTCACTCGCAATGCTCTCAATCATTATGCTTGGCTTGGGGCTTGGCACACGAACCGTCATTGCGACTGTCTTTTTATACTCCTTGCTCCCGATTATCAAAAATACTTACACCGGTATGGAGAATGTTTCCGATAATATTATCGATTCCGGAATCGGGATGGGCATGACAAATTGGCAACTGTTACGGATGGTTGAACTTCCCTTATCATTGGCCGTCATTATGGCGGGGATTCGCAATGCCTTAGTGGTTGCCATCGGGATTACAGCGATTGGCGCGTTTGTTGGTGCCGGCGGTTTAGGCGACATCATTATTCGCGGGACCAACGCCACTAATGGCGGCGCCTTAATCTTAGCTGGTGCCCTGCCAACCGCCCTGATGGCCATTATCGCTGATGTGACGTTAGGCTTTATTCAACGCCACTTAGAAGCTCCACAAGCACGACCTTAAATCTCAACATTAGGAAGGTGTCACTATGAAACTGTATCAAGCATTAACCCAAGTCACACTAAACACACAAATGGTTGACGATTTACCTGATTTTCAGATTACAACCGTTTTAGACCAACCATTGAACTTTGCCCCTACTCAGCTTTACCATTATATCGATGCCGTTTTAAAGAGCGGTTCTCGTCACGATGAAAATAACCTGTTATATGTCACAGACGCGATTTTTATCACTGAAAACTACAACTTTAAACAAACTGAATTCGCGGCACTTGCCACAAGCTTCGAAGAACGGGTAACATTAGCGCGTAAAATTGTGGCCGATCTCAACCGCCACGTCTCCGTCAATCTCGATTTAGTGCAACATGAATTCCAACTAATTTTTGTCGATTAGCACGACTGCCCCAGGCGATGTTATTTCTACATCTACTGGGGCTTTTTTTATTGAAATGAATGAACAGGAGTCCTCACTTTGCAAAATGCACAGCGTCAAAATAGCGCGCTTTATAAATTCAATCGTCCCGCCAACCAACTAACAACGGAACAACAAGCACTACAAGAACAAGTCATTCAATTTTGTTTGGCAAACGCGCACGCCGAACACGCCACCTTCTTGATTCAAGGTGCGGCCGGGACTGGTAAGAGCGTGATTCTCAGCAGTGTCTTCAAGGTACTGCAGACACTTGCGCGCCAAACACCCACCTCGCCACTCTATGGCAGTCAAAACGTTCTATTGGTCAATCATCCAGAAATGCTAAAACTCTACAAAAGTGGCACAACAACGGCACCCGTTTTATTGAAAAAAGATTTTCAACGCCCAACGACATTCATCAATCAAGCGGCTAAAAACCACCAACTTGCCGATATCGTCCTCGTTGATGAGGCACACCTACTGTTAACCAAATCCGACCCCTATAACCACTTCAATCAAACAAATCAACTCGATGAAATTCGCCGACACAGTCGGATCACCATTCTGATTTTTGATGAACAGCAAGTGCTTAAAGTGAAGAGCTTCTGGCAACAGCAACAACTCCGCCAACGAATTGAAGCTGCTCCCCATCAGACCGCGCAACTAACCCATCAATTTCGGATGCAAGCCCATCCAAGTGTTGAAAATTGGGTGCAAACCTTTCATCAACAACAAGTCGCTGCCCTGCCACATGATCCACACTTTGAATTCAAAGTATTCACCGATGCCAATGAGCTCTATCAAACGATTCGCTTTAAAAACCAAACGAGTGGGCTTGCACGCATGCTAGCTACTTACGATTTTCCAGCAACACTCAATGATGGTCACGATCACTTCGTTGAGACATCGACATTCAAATTACGCTGGGATCGGTATCAGCCAACCGCTAAAACCTATTGGGCAGAACGTGAAGATAGTATAGATGAAGTCGGATCCGTGTACACCATTCAAGGCTTTGATCTCAACTATGCCGGCGTCATCATCGGGCCATCCGTCACGTATGATCCACAAAGTGAGCGGCTAGTTATTCATCCTGAATATTACGAGGACCAAGCCGCATTTGCCGGCGCAGCACAGCTGGCTGATCCTGAAGCCGCGAAACAGCAAATTATTCTTAATAGCCTCTACGTTCTAATGAGCCGCGCTAGAAACGGCCTTTACCTCTATGCTGTTGATCCCGCACTTCAGGCCAAATTGCTCAGCTTATGACAAATCGATTTTATTTCCCGGGGAATAAGTCGGTTTTCTGTCTATCTCTATCGAAAACAAGTAAACTGTAAGTAGAGATTTTAAACTGATAAAGGAGTGTTTTAATATGTCTAACTTAACGAGTTCATACACGCTCACAAACGGCGTGCAAATTCCTAAAATTGGCTTCGGGACTTGGCAAACACCAGACGGTCAAACAGCCGTAGCTGCTGTTGAAGAGGCGCTCAAGGCAGGTTATCGCCACATTGATACCGCCCAAGCTTACGGTAATGAAGGGAGTGTTGGTGAGGCCATCCAAGCTAGTGGCGTTGATCGTTCCGATTTATTCCTAACCACCAAAATCTGGAATAGTAATCACACTTATGATTTAACAATCAGCTCTTTTGAAGAATCACTCAAGAAATTACAAACCGACTACGTTGATTTGCTCTTAATCCACTGGCCCAACCCAATTGCCTACCGTGATGATTGGGAAACAGCCAACGCCGAAACATGGCGTGCAATGGAGATGCTCTACAAAGCTGGTAAAGTCCGGGCCATCGGGGTCAGCAACTTCCGTGTTCGCCATTTAGAAGCGCTCAAAAAGACTGCAACGGTACAACCAATGGTCAACCAACTCTTCTTAGCCCCTGGCGAATTAGAACCTGAAACTGCCCAATACTCACGTGAACATGGCATGTTATTAGAAGCTTATAGCCCACTTGGGACTGGGAAGATTTTCAGTGTGCCAGAAATGCAAGAATTAGCGGACAAATACCAACGCTCAATTCCACAAATTGCACTACGGTGGTCATTACAACACGGCTTCTTACCATTACCTAAGTCTGTGCATGCTGAATACATCCAACAAAATGCCCAAGTTTTCGACTTCGAATTAGCCGATGAAGACATGGCTGCAATTGATGCACTTGACGGCGTCGTTGGACACGCGCAAGATCCTGATACTGCAACATTCTAAAACTGTTTAAAAGCCACTAACACAGTGGCTTTTTTCGATACAGATCAACGTCAAAATGTGACAAAGCGTATTTTAGTTTAGATATTTAACAATTTAGTTTACCTCTTCCCTAAATTATGGTATTTTCATTATTATTGAATCCGATAAAATCGGACTAAAGCCCGACGTTATTTACCGTTTTAAGCTTGAGAATGGTAAAATAGAACTAGTTAGTTAAGAAATGGGGAATTATTTTGTCAAGTGGTGAGTTATTCACTAATCTATTTGTTATGTTGGTCACCTTCTTTTTAGCCGCCTTCTTCGTGGCCGCTGAATTTGCGCTCGTCCAAACACGGCCAAGTGCCTTAGAAGATGCCATCCATTCAGGAAATGGTAATCCTAAAAAATTGAATCTTGCGCTTAAAATGACGCAAAACTTAAACGAATATCTCTCAACCACCCAAGTGGGGGTCAGTGTTGCCGGGATTATTTTAGGGTGGATTGGTGAATCAACCGTCGAAACCATTCTAGTCGATCTGCTCGGTCTCACTCACCTGATTTCAAATGGTGGCTTACACATCATCGGCGCAGTTGCCGGCGTGTTAGTCTTAACCTATTTAGAAGTGGTTTTCACGGAAATCGTGCCGAAGAATATTAGTATTGATATTCCAATGCAGATGTTGATGGCTGTTGCTAAGCCCCTCCATTACTGTCATATTATCTTCTATCCATTTGTTTGGTTACTCAACATTTCCGCAACGGGTGTTGTGAAATTAATCGGCTTTTCACCTGCTGAAGAAGGTAGTGATGTGCTTTCCCAAGCGGAAATCATTAGCCTCTCTAAAAATGCCGTCACTGGTGGTGAATTAGATCGCAACGATTTAGTTTACATGCAACGGGCCTTTGACTTTAATGACCGGATTGCCAAAGATGTGATGGTTGATCGCACAAGTCTCTACGTCGTCGATATCACCGATACCGTTAAAGACGTCTTAAAAGACTACTTACAACAAGGCTTTAGCCGCTTCCCAGTGGTTGCTGAAAATGATAAAGACAAGATTCTTGGTTACGTCTACGCATATGATTTAGTCCGTCAGGCACAAGTCGACGATTCAATCCGCGTCAGCAAATTACTGCGTTCGATTATCTCCGTTCCAGAAGCAACCCCTATTCACAGTTTGTTGAATCAAATGATCAATAAGCAAACCCCAATTGTGGTCGTCGTTGACGAGTACGGTGGGACGAGTGGGATTGTCACTGATAAAGATATCTATGAAGAACTATTCGGGACCGTCAAGGACGAAATTGACGATGTTTCAGATGAATACATCATCAAAGAAGACGATAACCGTTACCGTGTCAGTGGGAAAACGACGCTCTATGATTTCGAACGTTTCTTCAAGACTAAAATTGATGCCTTCGAAGCCTCAGATAGCGTGACCCTGGCCGGTTATGTCTTAGAAAACTTCACCGACTTACAACAAAGTGCGGTCATTCATATCAATCAATTCACATTAAAAGTGGTCGAATTCAATCGCGGTTACATCGACTGGTTTGAAGTCTCCAGCGAACCACAAAATAATACAGCCAACAATACAATTATTGAAACCAATTAAAAAAAGAGTGTGCTATCAGCCATCTCCTGAGGATTAACCACAAGGAGATGGCTAATAGCACACATTTAAACAAAAACAGCCTTGCGCAAATGCGCAAGGCTGTTTTTTAATTTCGTTATGCTAAATAATCACGACTCCAGATGAGCCCCATTACTTTTTCGCCGGTGTGCACGCCGACCACAGGACCAATGTGACTCGTTTCAATCGGCATCCCTGGGAATGTTTCCGTCAACGTTGCGACCCACTGCACACTTTCTTCTGGATTATTACCGTCAATCACGCTAACGCGTACGGGATAGTCAACAGATTCGACTGCTGCTTTGAAATCCGCTAATACTTTTTGAAAGGCCCGTTTCTTGGTCCGTTCCTTCGTTAAGGCAACAATTTGGCCGGCATCGTTAAAACTTAAAATCGGTTTAATCCGCAAAAGATTCCCGACAAAGGCCGCACTATTCGAAATCCGGCCCGTTCGCAAGAGGTGGCTTAAATCATCCACAACGAAATAAACGCCCATCGTTGCTCGTAAAGCTACCAATTTCGGCATGATAGTTGCGGCATGTTCACCTTGGGCAACTAACCGCGCCGCTTCCAAGGCCAAGAACCCTTCACCGGCACTCGTAATCTTGGAATCAAAAGGATACACTTCGATGCCTTCAACCGACTGTGCGTAGGCGGTTAGGTTATTGACAAAGCTCGTAATACCACTTGAAAGATGGATACAAATCACTTCATCGTAGCCCGCTTTTATCAATTGATCAAAAACCTGTTGCATCTGACCCATTGTAATTTGCGAAGTCGTTGGTAATTTTTCAGTAGTGCGCATTTTATCGTAAAATGCTTCACTCGTGATATCGATATTTTCCAAATAAGTTTGTTGTCCAAAAATAACGGTGATTGGGACCACAGTAATATTATGGTCGGCGGCAACTTGTGAATCTAAATACGCCGCACTATCAGTCACAATTGCTGTTTTCATGTCAGGCTCCTCAATAAAACTGTTTTTGTCATTATCCCACCAATGTGGATAAAGTACAAATGAACAACAAAAAACGCCGGACCACTTTCTGCCCGACGCCACAGTTATTAATGAGTCATTGATTCATTCTCAAATACGACAATGGAGATGTGCCCATCAATTAAGCCACTGTTATTACTCAAGGTTAACATTTGATTCTTTTCGTTAACGTCTAATACTTCATGTTCATCAAAGTAGCCAGCTGCATAATCTTTGTAGTAAACAGCCCCTAGATTTGATTCAAATTCATCTGGATAATCTTTAATGTCAGCATCCGCTGGTACTAATAGCAATCTAAAGTTCGTATCCAACGAGCAATAACCAACGTTTGAAAATGGACCAACACCGTCATCTAAGTCCAATAAAATTTTTTGACCCGGTGTCATCTTATCCTTGATTTTCGCAACTGCTGCAGGTGTTATTTTTAATGCCATATCAATCATCCCTTTCATGCTTTCAGTCTACCGCCGTTTTAAATTTGACACAATCTATCTGCTCAGCCGGTGTGCTACAATAGGCTTAACCGTTTATTTAAGGAGGTCATTATGCTTTTTTATCGGTATTCATACTTTAGCAATCAGAATGATTTCGAATTCTATCTCAAACTAAGTCTGTCAGTGATCATCGCCAGTTTAATCATCATCTTCTTCGTTCAATATCTCCGCCACCGTTCAGATTCGAAGTACCGTGACTTACTAATCATCTTCGGCTTAGTTGGGATTTTACTCGCCGGCATTCAATATACACGGATTCAACAGCTTAACACCGCCCACTCGCAACAAGCCCAGATGGCGCAATTCATTAGAAGTGTGGCGACTGCGCAGAAAGCTAGCCTTAAAACCGTCGCAGTCAACACGACTTCGCTTCAGCAAAACATGGTAGTGCGCGTCGGTCATCAAAACTACCAAGTCATATTTGATAACAATTTTACTAGTTATCAACTCCAAAAAGCTCAGTTGATTAGCCAAGACATCACCTATCAAGATTAAGGAGTTTACTATGCCATCTTATTTCGATATTACCATTAAATTAATTTTCGGTTTCTTCTGTTTAGTGTTACAAATCAACCTCTCTGGCAAGGGGAATTTAGCCCCTAGCAGTGGGATTGATCAACTCCAAAATTACGTTCTTGGGGGGATTGTTGGCGGTATGATTTATAATGCCGATATCTCGCTCTTACAATTCTTACTCGTTTTACTCATCTGGACCTTAATCGTCTTCACAATGAAGTTTCTAACCACTCACAATCGCTGGATTAAACGCTGGGTAATTGGTAATCCCCAAACAATTATCACCAACGGCCACATTGATGTTCAAACGGCCTCTAAGAATAGTTTATCCGCACAGGATCTGTCGTTTAAACTCCGAATTGCCGGGATTAGCGATATTCGCACGGTCAGTCGCGCAATCTTGGAACAAAACGGACAATTAACCATTACGCAAAAAGGCGACGCCACGATTAAATATCCGCTGATTATGGACGGCCAGATTAATTCAGAAGCACTTGAATTAATCGATCAAACTGAAGAATGGCTCCTCGCCGATATTGAACAGCAAGGCTACAGTCTTCAACAAATCTACATGGCTAACTACTTGAACCATGAAATTGTGATTACGCCCTATTAAAAAAGATGACCCGCAAAGGTCATCTTTTTTAATGTCGTACTCTTTGGAGAAGCGTTGCAACCAACCAGACAATCGCCCCGCCAATTAAAACAATCGTGCTTGTCTTCAAACCATAATCCAGAACAGCCAACCCATAGTCGGTAATTGTTTGATTAAAATCGCCCGCTTTTTGAGCAATTTGTTCAACAATGCCACTATATTTAAACGCAGCCGCCCCTAGTGCCAAGAATAAGCCACTCCAAGCAAAACTTGCACCAACACTCCCTAATACATACCGGAATTGACCACTTAGTCCCCATTGAACTAGTACAAGAACAATTCCCATAATAATTGCAACCCAGGTTAAGATATTGATCACATTTCTAACAAACAACATCTTAGTCGCTAGTGGTGCTAAGTAAGGTGCTTCAATTTGGTTCGTGAGGTATTCTTGTAGTGGTGGTTGAACCGCAACCACTGCCGTTTTAATTAAAGATTCCGTCAACGCATTTTCAGGCACAACTGCTTCTAAATGGGCTGCAAGTTGTCCCATCATTTGTGCTGTGGGTAACGGCTTTTCTTGTCCTATATAAATATTATGAACAGTTTTCTTTAAATCGGCCCGCACATCAGATTGGGTCAGTAATTTGACTTGTACTTCAGTTGGTAGCCCATTTTTTTGTGCCGCATCTAATAAAACAACGTTAATTTTATCAGTCATCGCAGCTAACGTCTTCGGTTCACTGAGCTGTTCTTGCGTAAATGATTCTCTCAAAACTGTCCGGCTGAGAATCATGCCACCAATGCCAAGGAAAACGCAAAGAAAGATTAAGAACGTCAAAAAGCGACTTAAACCTCGATGTGGTCGCACGCTTGGTTGATTTTGATTCAAACGACTAATTGGTTCCATTGATTAAACACCCTTTCTATTCACGAACCCTATTAAACTTCAAGACTAGGATTCTTAATCATTAAATGCTAAAGTGAACTTATCAGTCACAGGAGGCCATTCAATGTTAAAAAATTTAACGATTCTCTATATTTCAATTGCTGGTAATACACGTTCATTTGTAACGGATTTACAGGATTATGCGGCGCAACAACATGCTAATAACCCAGCGTTACCAACCATTACCCTCACAGAAATTTCGGATGCGACCCCCTTTAAAGCGGAGACCGAACCGTTTTACGCGTTCGTTCCAACTTACTTAGATGGTGGCAACGGCATTGATAATGGCGTTAAAGAATTAATGACCAATAGCTTAGGCGAATACATCGATTATGCGCAGAACGCACGCCTTTGTTATGGAGTAATCGGTAGCGGGAACCGCAACTTCAACGAACAATATTGCTTAACTGCTAAACGGTATGCGGTACAATTCGATGCACCGTTTATCGCCGATTATGAGCTCCGTGGCAATGCGAAAGATGTCGCGCGGATTTATACCTTAATGGTCGCTAACGCGCAACAGCATGCCTAAAATTTAAGATTAGCCGGTAATGATGTGATTAACTCGGTGGGTTGTTGGACAATTTGGACAGCACCTGCCTTTTTGAGTTCCGCGATTGTGCCAAACCCATAACTAACACCAACTGCATTCATCGCGTTTTGCTTAGCGCCCAAGATATCATTTTGGCGATCACCCACCATCAGTAATGGTGCGGTTTGTGGTGATAGACCAAGTTCTGATAATGCGTAAGTAATGACATCCGCTTTTTTGACCCGCGTTGTCTCATCAACACTTGCTCCAAAAACACCGCTAAAGTAATCACTTAACTCTAAATGATCAATGACCTTCTTAGCGAATGGTTCTGGTTTCGAAGTCGCAATTGCCAGTTGTAAATCCTGTGCTTGCAATGCCGCTAGGGTTTCTCGCATGCCAGGATAAAGTTGATTTTCATACAACCCTTTAGGCGCATAATAGGCTTGAAAGACTTTAATAGCTTCTTGAGTAGCAGCTGCATTTAAACCAAACTCACGCATAATTGTTTCATTGAGGGGTGGCCCAATGAATGTGACCAGTTCAGCTTTGGTTTGCGTCGGCAATGATAACTCCTCAATCATATATTCCAAGGCGTTCACGATGCCTTCTTGCGAATCGGCTATCGTTCCATCCAAATCAAATAAAACGGTCCCCTTTGTCATATCAATCATCTCTCGATCTCTTATAAATTACCTTCATTTTAGCATACTCTTTGACCCTTAAACTTTCCTTATTGCTTTTTTCATAAATCTATAAACCTCTGGTCACAAAATCTTCACAAATTCCCATTATAGTATTGAGTATAGAAAAGCGAATCTTTTCTATTTCATACTACTTAACTTTTTCATTTTACTCCTCCAAAGTAAAATTAAGGTAGACGCAATCTACCACGCACGTATTATTCCCCCAAAGTAATACGTGTACCCCCTACTCCTTTTTAGATCTTCGGATCTGCTAGAAACCAGTCTCCCCAAGGCTGGTTTTTTTGTGTCCCCATCAAAAAAGCCGCCAGAACAATTTACGTTCTGGCGGCTTTTCTCATTTTTAAAGTAGGTACTGTTGCATCAGTTCAACGGTTTTGAGTTGGGCATCGTCTGATACTTTATGTTGCCCATTTTCTTCCGTCGTTAATGTCACTAATGCAGTGGCTGAACTTGGTTGCGCCTGAATTTCGGTCATAAAATCTGCCGTGAATTGATATGGCACCATCGTATCAGCAGTTCCATGATAGAAATGCAATGGACGTCCTGCCAAGTGATCAACGTGCATTGATAAGTCATACGCCGCTAACCGTGCTAGGGTATCTTCAATCGCATCTTGATACTTGGTTTGCAAGGCCGTTGGTAATTGACTAACCTGCCATTTAGCAAGTGCGACAGGCATTGGTGCGCCAATCTTATCAACGCCAATTTTGACATTCGGATATCGGGTGAGAATCGCATCGGTTGTAATGCCACCCATCGAAGTCCCTGTAACACCAATCCGTTCAGGATCAACTAAGCCTTCAGCGCTCAGTGTTGCAACCAGTTCACCAAACTCTGTGACCGACTGCATCACAATGTCCCAAAATTCAAACATTAACTCAGAAAAGAGCTGACTACCATGTCGTTTACCATGATACTTCGCATCTGGTAAGACCACGCGAAAACCAGCCTTGGCTAAAAAGTGGGCGACCATTAATTCTGACTCTTTACGGTGCGTCCAACCATGATATACAAAGACAGTTGGTAATACCGCTTTTTCTTGACCACTTGGGGCCACAATCAACGTACTGACTGCCCCAATTTGCCGTTCTTCAGTGCTAATCATCTCAAATCCTCCTCAATTGCCATTTATTTCCCGGGTAATATTAACCGAAGAATGAACCTGTAATCTTAAAACGGCGTTTGATATAAATCCGCACGCCGATTAAGAGTGCTGCAATTACGATTTGAACAAGTGGTGGCAAGACTGGATTCAAGAAACTTGGAATCAAGATTGTCACACCGTATGCCGCAACAAAGGCTAGTGTTAAGCCGATTACAACCAATGCCATCTTCCAAAATGGTGGCCGTTGTTCTTTTGGCATTTGCGTATAGCGCATTGGATAAGTCATGATGATCCCCGCAAGCGCAGCCGTAATGACAATTGATGTAATCCCAATGCTGGTTGCTGACCCCTTCGTTGAGAAATAAGCCGCAATTCCGTTAAAGGCTAGGTACATAATTAAAAAGATTAAGCCGTTATCAAGCATTTGGAGTTGAAGTGATGTTTGCTTAGGACGTTTTGGCGCGTGCAACAATTGATCAATCTTGGTTGTCACTGGACCATATACTTGTGTTGCAGGCTTGCCCTTATGTTGTTCTGCTACCATTTCTGGTAACATTTCTGCCAAGATTTCAGTTTGGCGTTCTGCTGGCACTTGTTCGGCATTTAATGCGCGTTTGAACTTAAATAAATAGTCCGCATTTTTCTTACTGAGTTTTGCTTCTAACCCTTCAATATCAACTGGTTCTGGGGTTACTGCTGGTTGTTCGTTCTTAGCCAATTGTCTTCCTCCTCAATTATCATTAAACGTTAAATCTAAATTCGATGATGTCGCCATCTTCGACCATGTATTCTTTACCTTCTAAACGTAAACGGCCAGCTTCTTTAACAGCTTGCATTGAACCGTATTGATCTAAATCAGCAAAAGAAACTGTTTCTGCCCGGATAAATCCGCGTTCAAAGTCGGAATGAATGACACCGGCGGTTTGTGGGGCCTTCATGCCTTGACGGAAAGTCCATGCCCGGGTTTCTTTTCCACCAGCGGTAAAGAATGTTGCTAAGCCTAGTAGATGATATGAAGCACGAATCAATTTATCCAACCCTGATTCAGTCACCCCTTCGGCTTCCAAAAATTCAGCCTTATCGGCATCATCTAATGAGGCGATTTCTTCTTCAGTTCTTGCTGAGATGGCAATTACTTCGGCGCCTTCTTTAGCTGCGGACGCTTGAATTTGTTTAACATAATCCACACTATCAGGATCAGCCATGGCATCTTCAGCAATATTTGCAACATATAAAACCGGTTTTGATGTTAATAAGAAGAAGCCTTTAACTAACTTCGCTTCATCTTCATTAAATTCGATTGAACGTACTGAGCCGCCTTCTTCAAGAACAGGCTTAATCTTTTTAAGCACTTCGAATTCGGCTAAGGCGTCTTTGTCTTTCGTCCGCGCAATCTTTTCAACACGCGCATAACGCTTCGTAACACTTTCTAAATCAGCTAAGCTCAATTCAAGGTTAATTGTATCGATGTCGTCTAACGGGTCAACAGTTCCGGTAACAGAGGTAATATTATCGTCGTCAAAGGCGCGCACAACATGCACAATCGCATCGACTTGACGAATATTCTCCAAGAACTTGTTCCCAAGCCCTTCACCTTTGCTAGCCCCTTTAACGATCCCAGCAATATCCGTAAATTCAAAAGTCGTTGGCACGATCTTTTTAGCCGGGATAATTTCTTGAATCCGGTCTAAACGCTTGTCAGGGACTTCAACCATGCCGACGTTAGGGTCGATTGTGGCAAATGGGTAGTTCGCCATTTCGGCGCCTGCTTTCGTGATGGCGTTAAATAACGTTGATTTTCCGACGTTGGGTAATCCTACAATTCCTGCGGTTAATGACATAGTTTTTTACACTTTCCTTTACTTTAAAAATTAGTTTGGTTGGGACCTTGTTGCATCTCTTGATAGTGGGGTTCATCCGCAACAACGACTTGTGCTGCAGGCACCAAATTCTTCTTAAGTTTCTTTTCGAATTCACGGCGCGGTAATAAGACGGCGTGGCCGCACCCCATGCACTTAATTCGAATATCCATCCCCAAGCGCACCACTTCAAAGCGATTGGTGCCACAGGCATGTTGTTTTTTCATCTGAACAAGATCGCCTAATGTATACATCTAGCTCGACTCCTCACTTTAATCGATATTCACATCTAGCAATGCAAGAATCCGGTTTAAATCATCGACTGTGCTGTAATCAATCTCAATCTTTCCGCGACCCTTGCTGTTAATCGCAATATTGACCTTGGTGTCAAATTTATCGACCAATTGATTTTCACTCGCTTGAATATAGGGTGATTTAATCTTGGTCTTCGTCACTTTCGCAGCTTTAATCTGGTTCATCTGGTTAATTAACTGCTCTAGTTGTCGCACCGTTAAGCCTTCATCAATCGTGCGTTTCGCTAATGCACTAATCTGACTTTTTTTCTTCAATGATAATAACGTCCGCGCCTGTCCCATTGAAAGGTCACCATTTTGTAATAACGTCTTCACGTCATTGGGTAAACCCAATAAGCGCAAGTAATTGGCAATGTATGGGCGGCTCTTGCCCAACCGTTCTGATACTTCAGCTTGAGTCAGGTTTAACTTTTTCAAGAGTGTATCGTAAGCTTGGGCTTCTTCTAACGGCGTTAAATCTTCACGTTGCAGGTTTTCCAAGACCGCAATTTCCATCATTGCGGATTCATCAAACTGCCGCGTGATGGCTGGTATCGCTGTTTTACCAGCTAACTTAGACGCACGGAATCGGCGTTCACCCGCAATTAATTCGTAACCATTAATACTTTTGCGAACAATGATTGGTTGGAAAACGCCCGACTTCTTAATTGACGCTGCTAATTCAGCCAAAGCCGCTTCATCAAATGTCTTCCGCGGTTGATAGGGATTTGGACGAATATCATCAAGTGCAATCTCTTCAACTAATTCATCCGCCCGGTTTTTATTAGGGCCTTCGAACGCTGAAAATACAGCATCCAAACCGCGGCCCAATCCTTTTCCATTTCTAGTTGCCATGAGCTGCTAACACTTCCTTTGCCAAATTTTGGTAAACTTCAGCGCCCCGTGATTTTGGATCATAATCAATGATTGATACGCCATGACTAGGTGCTTCTGCTAAGCGCGTATTCCGTGGCACAATCGTGTCGTAAACCCGATCACCAAAATACTTACGCACTTCTTCAATCACTTGAGCCCCTAAATTCGTCCGCGCATCATACATCGTCAACAACACGCCTTCAATCGCTAAGTTTGGGTTAAAATGTTTTTGCACCAAACGAACGGTGTTTAACAATTGGCTCAATCCTTCTAAGGCATAATATTCACTTTGAACTGGAATCATGATTGAATTACTTGCCGTAAAGGCATTGATTGAAAGTTGCCCTAATGAAGGTGGACAGTCAATCAAAACGTAATCATAATCGGCTAAGACTGGTTCTAACCCTAACTTCAAGCGCATTTCACGCGCCATCTGTGATGTTAGCTCGATCTCTGCCCCTGCAAGTTGAATCGTAGCTGGAACAATGTCTAAGTTCTTATGTGATGTTTTAATAATTGTTTCTTTTAGTGGGAATTCATCGACCAACACATCATAGATATCTTTTTCGACTTGGGATTTTTGAACCCCAATCCCGCTTGTCGCATTCCCTTGTGCATCTGAATCAATGATTAACACGTGATTGCCAGCATCCGCCAAACAAGCGCCTAGATTAATCGTGGTCGTTGTTTTACCAACGCCACCTTTTTGATTTGCAATTGAAATAACGTGTGCCATAATGAGCCTCCCTTATTGCTTTGGAATTTCGATCGTAATCCGATAAACATCATCTTGTTCTTCTTCGGTGGCTTTGACGGCAATCCCGCTTTGTTCAACCATTTGAACCGACTTTTTGATGGTGTTGACGGCAATGCGTGTATCATGGGCAATTGCTTTTTTTGCTTTATCGTTCGCTTTTTTAGCCTTCGTGGTAGCTTCTTTTAAACTGCCATCGGTTGCATCAACTGTCTCTTCAGTTGATTCTGGTTCAGGATTCAACGTCTTGTTAACCAGCGCTTCCGTATCCTTAACCGTTAATTGTTCAGCCAAGATTTGGTGTAAAATCATTTGTTGCTTGAATTCATCCAACCGTAAAAGGCTCCGACCGTGTCGTTCAGAAATTTCATGATTCATGATGGCTTCTTGAACGGGTTGTGAGAGTTTCAATAGCCGCAACTTATTAGCAACAAAAGATTGGCTCTTACCCATCTTTTCTGCCAAGCTGGCTTGTGTAAAGTCGTTCAGCTTCATTAAGTCCTTATAAGCTTGTGCTTCTTCAACGGCGGTTAATTCTTCGCGTTGTAAGTTTTCAATCAAGGCCATTGAAGCTGTTTCGTGATCATCCATAGTTTGAACAATCGCTGGTAATTCAGCCCATTTGAGGGTTTGAATCGCTCTAAAACGGCGTTCACCCGCAATAATTTCATATTTTTGATCTTCATATTCACGTAAGATAATCGGTTGCAATAAGCCGTGTTGTTCGATTGTGCTTGCTAATTCGGCGATATTGTCCGCATTAAATACTTTTCGTGGTTGGAACCGGTTAGGCACAATTGCTGAAACCGGCACTTTGATCACTTGATTAATACTTTTATCGTCTTTTTTCTTATTAAAAAATGAGAGTGCCATTATTTTTCCTCCTTAGCCATTAACGGTTTTTTAACTGGCACACCAGCCCGCCGTGGATACTTGGCAGGTGTCGGTACAACCTTATCAATTACGATTAGATGTCGTTGATCATCTGTTTCTGGTAGCGTCAAAGCAATGTCTTGTGCAAATTGGCCACCAAGTGTTTCGATTGCATAGTTGGCTTCTGCCAATTCCGTTTCACCTTGACTCGCTTTTAATGCGATAAACTGCCCACCAACTTTAACAGTTGGTAAACAGAATTCTACCAGTACATTTAATGAAGCAACGGCCCGGGCAGTCACAATATCAAACTGTTCACGATATGGACTCTTCGGGTTGCTGAACAGTTCTGCTCGATCATGGACCAACGTCACATCAGACAAGCCTAATTCACGGACCAATTCTTCTAAGAAGTGAATCCGCTTGTTTAATGAATCAACAATCGTAATCTTCAATTGCGGGAATAAAATTTTGATTGGTAACGATGGAAAACCCGCGCCCGCACCAATATCGCAGATCGTAAGGGGTTCAGTGCGTAGTTTTTCAAGATACAAAGTTGGTGTGACAGAATCGAAGAAGTGCTTGAGATAAACTGCTTCTTGTTCTGTAATGGCTGTCAAATTAACTTGTTGGTTCACTTGTACAAGCCGTTTGAAATACAATTCAAACTGATCCATTTGTGCTTGTGAAACTTGAATATTGTATGTTTTTAACGTTGCTGCAAAACCCGCTGGTGTCATTATTTCTCCTTAACTATGCTTTAAAGTAGGCGTTTAATTCGTGGAACATTATTGTTTCACATATACCTTTTAGTTTAACGTACTTACCCTAAAAAAACAAGATTCTTCCCAGTTTTCAGATTATCGTTTCATGTGAAACATAATAATCGGTAATTTAAGAACAATTATCGCCTTTTTCAAGCGAATCATTCAGTAAGAAAGCACTTTTGTCATCGAACAGTTGGTGTGCATCATCACAAAGGCGAACTATCGCGATTATTTAAGAATGTTATATTCGTTTTTTACTTAATTTCTAATTGAAGTCACTATTGGCGTGTGCTAAACTAAATGTTAACTAAATTTTAACAATTATCTTGGAGGGACACTCGTGGCAGATATACACTCAAATTCAGCACAGCCAATTAATCCAAATGAAAAGCTTCCCCACATTAAAGCAGCGATTCTCGGCTTACAACATCTTCTAGCAATGTATTCTGGCGATGTTTTAATTCCATTACTTGTCGGGGCTGCATTACATTTTAATGCCGCTCAAATGACTTACCTCGTTTCAGTCGATATTTTCATGTGCGGGGTTGCGACCCTATTACAATTAAAACGAACCCCACTGACCGGGATTGCATTACCGGTTGTCCTAGGTTGTGCTGTTGAGTACGTTGGCCCGTTAGCCGCCATCGGCACTAACAGCCAACTCGGAATTGACGTTATGTACGGTAGTATTATTGGCGCCGGAATTTTCATCTTGTTAGTTTCTGGCTTGTTTGCACGTTTGCGTTGGCTCTTCCCACCAGTTGTCACAGGGTCTCTCATTACATTAATCGGATTCACATTGATTCCCGTTGCTTTCCAAAACTTAGGCGGTGGCGATGTTGCTGCTAAGTCGTTTGGGAGTACACCAAACTTAATTACCGGTTTTTCAACGATTGCCCTAATCCTGATTTTTAGTATCTGGGGGCGTGGCTTCATCCAACAAATCGCCATTTTAATTGGGATTATTGCTGGGACCTTAATCGCAGCTGCGATTGGGATTGTGTCCTTAGATCCAGTAGGTCAAGCAAGTTGGTTCAAATTACCTGAATTATTCTACTTCGGAACACCTCGTTTTGAATGGTCATCAATCGTTTCAATGTCATTGGCTGCGTTAACGACCATGATTGAATCAATCGGTGTCTTCTTCGCCCTTGGTGAAATCGTTGGGCGCGACATTACTAGCAATGATCTTAAGCGGGGCTTCCGCGCTGAAGGGATTGCCGCTATCTTAGGGGGATTGTTCAACACCTTCCCTTACTCAACGTTCTCACAAAATGTTGGGATTGTTCAATTATCCGGTATCAAAACGAAAAAACCAGTTTACTACTCAGCATTCTTCTTAATCATCTTAGGATTATTACCTAAGATTGGGGCCGTTGCAACCATTATTCCAAGCGCTGTTTTAGGGGGCGCGATGGTCGTTATGTTCGGCACTGTTGGGATTCAAGGCATTAAGATGTTACACAAAGTCGATCTTGATGATAACCGCAACTTACTAGTCGCTGCCGTTTCAATCGGCTTAGGCTTAGGGGTAGCAATTCATCCAACCTTGCTCCAATCACTACCAACGAGTGTTCGCACAATTCTAGGCAACGGCTTAGTAGTCGGTAGTCTCAGCGCTGTCATCTTAAACTTACTATTCAACTATCGTTCATTAATTGCAGCAAAACATGCTGAACAAAAATAAATCAAAAAAAGTGCCTACAAATTTAACCGTTTGTGGGCACTTTTTTTGTCTATTCAATTTCAGTTGTCCGAATACTTCTAGCAAGTCTATTTGTCATTTCAAACAGCTGCATTAATTCTGGCATGCTAATTTTCTTATCTGATTCAGTAATACTTTTAATGTAAGTTCCACACGCCTGCTCAAATCGACGATAAATTGATTCTCCAGCGGGAGAAACTGCTATATCAACAATTCGACGATCATCCTGTTTGCCATATTGTTTGCTGATATACCCCTGATCCTCTAATTTACGTAATTTATTTGAAGATGCTGCGGTAGATGTTTTTAATACTTGTGCAATCTTACTATTATTAATACCTTTATAGCGTTTTAATGTTTGTAAAATACGAATTTGTTCGATGGTAACTCCGTCTTCATTTGAAATTTGACTAATGTTTGCTGAAATTTGAGCCATCTCATGATAGAAATTAATCAACTCTAATTTATCAGTCGATTGCGCTATAGAATTCATCATTCCTCCTCCGTTTCATTCATAATCCTTTGATAAAACTGGTGCCACCGGCTAAAATACTGGTGCAATGAGAAACAGTCGTTAATCGTTTGCCGGGCATTTCGTGAATATGTTTCACGTCGCATCTGACTACCTAGAAAATCACTGAGTTGTTGAACTAAGCCAGCGTCATCTCCTGGTGTCACCAAATCCCCGCTCACATGATTCTCAATTACTTGTGGAATGTCCCCGACATTCGTAGCTAAATTGGGAATTCCATAAGCCATCGTTTCTAAAATTGCCATTGGTAAGCCTTCTTGATATGAGGGCAATAGGTGTAACAGGCTTTCTTGAATAACGGTATTGCGATCCGCCAAAGCTAACCAGCCACCAAGGCGCACATTGGTTAACTTTAGGCGGTCTATTTCTTGCTGGACCTTCCCCTGTTCACCATCACCATACAACGTAAATTGAATATCCGGAAAACGGGATTGAATCACCCCTGCTAATTTTAGAATATCGTAGGTGCCCTTACGTTCGCCTAAGCGCCCCAGTGTGATAATTTGTTTAGACTGACTATGGTATTTGTATTGCTTAGGTAGTTCAACCGCATTAGCAATAATCGTAATCGGAGTTTGCGCAAGTGTTTGGTAAAAAGTTGCCCATTCAGTGCTTAACACAACAATGCCATCCATAGCCACGGAAAACAATGTTAATATTAATTGAAATTCACTATAGATTCGCATTATATTAACTATTTTTGGATATAAATAAATTTTTAAATATCTTTAGA
The DNA here is from genome assembly GCF_004101845.1 of Latilactobacillus curvatus JCM 1096 = DSM 20019. Lineage (NCBI taxonomy): Bacteria > Bacillati > Bacillota > Bacilli > Lactobacillales > Lactobacillaceae > Latilactobacillus > Latilactobacillus curvatus. The sequence continues at coordinate 1,514,139 of NZ_CP026116.1, forward strand.
ATATTCTCATAAAACTAAAGTAACGATGTTATCATTCTATTTCTCCCTCCCATTATTGTCATCTAATTAACGAATATCAGTTAATATGCCCATCAAAAAAATCATCATAATTAAAGTTTTTACTTTAATTATGATGGCTTTTTTAAGTATTTCATTTACGATAATATTCACTATTTATTAAAAATAGTCATTACTATTGGTCCGCATACGAAATTGATGAGAACTTATTAAACGTTTTGACAAATAATAATTTGACTGTCCCTCGTGCACCCGCACGGTTTTTTTCGATAATCACTTCAACTTCTCCAACGTCCGCATCATCTGACCGCTGTGGCGCTGGTGCTGGCGGATTGCCACCACCGAAATCATCGCCATCTTCCCCAGGTTCATCGCGATAGTAATCATCACGATATAAGAAAGCAACGATATCAGCATCTTGTTCGATTGATCCTGATTCACGAATATCTGAAAGGACTGGGCGTTTATCTTGTCGTTGTTCAACCCCACGAGAGAGTTGAGAGAGCGCAATGACCGGTACCCGTAATTCTTTAGCCAATTTCTTTAATTGACGTGAAATCGCCGAGACTTCTTGTTGCCGGTTTTCTTGGCCGGAACCTTCAATTAGTTGCAAGTAATCAATGACGATTAAGCCAACGCCCCCTTTTTCCTTCGCTAAGCGCCGACATTTCGCCCGAATTTCCGCCATTTTCACGCCGGGCGTATCATCAATATAGATATTCGCTTTTGAAAGGCTCCCCATGGCTACGATTAGATTCTGCCATTCAAGTTCGTCGAGTTGCCCGGTTCTTAGATGGTTGGCGTCAATACTTCCTTCTGCACACAACATCCGGTTAACGAGTTGTTCAGCACCCATTTCCAAACTAAAAATTGCAATATTCTCATTGGTTTTCGTCCCGATATTCTGAGCAATGTTTAAGACAAACGCGGTTTTCCCCACCCCGGGCCGGGCCGCTAAAATAATGAGTTCATCTTCATGCAAACCCGCAGTAATCTTATCTAAATCGCGGTATCCCGTTGATAGACCCGTAATGTCTTCTTCATTTTGATATAACTTATCAATTTGTTCAATTGAACTCGTTAAGACATCTGAAATTGATTTGAACCCGGCCTTATTTTGCCGTTCGGAAACATCCATGATTTCCTTTTCAGCGGTATCTAAAATATCCGTGACGTCTTCATCTTGCGCGTAACCCTTTGCCACAATATTTTGAGCGGTTTGGATTAAACGGCGCAGCATTGCTTTTTCAGAGACAATCTTGGCATAATAAACTACGTTGGCTGCCGTTGGTACAGCCTCAGCCAACTCAGCTAAATAACCAATACCACCGATATCTTCCAATTGGTTCTGCGCATCGAGGGCACTCTTTAAAGTCACCGCATCGATTCCTTCACCCCGTTCGTTTAATTCAACCATCGTCTCGAAGATCAAACGGTGGGCTTTACGATAAAAATCGTCGGCAGTAACGTATTCCATTGCTTCAACGAGCGCATCGCCACTAATAAAGACGGCCCCTAAAACGGCCTGTTCCGCCTCATTATTCTGCGGCGGTACTTGTTCAATTAGTTCATTATTCACCATTTTTACTCCTTTGGTTAATCGACTTCAATTACTCACTAGTTTACTCAAAATACCAGTGACTGGCAACAGTCACCGATTGGTCAGCAATAAAAAAAGCCGTGATAGTGGTGCTAATCACGGTCTTTTCAATCATTCATTTTATTATTCGGTTACGATATGCACACGAATCGTAGCTGTTACATCAGGGTGAATCCGTACATCAACATTCCGGTAACCCAACGCTTTGATTGGTTCTGGTAAATCAATTTTCCGTTTATCAACATTGATCTGATATTGTTGAGCCAATGCTTGGGCAATTTGCTTGCTTGGAATTGAACCAAATAAGCGGCTGTCTTCGCCCGCTTTAGATTTGATTTCAACGATTGTTTTATCGTCTTCAATTTTGGCTTTTAAAACCTTTGCTTCCGCTAATTCAGCAGCTGCATTTTTAGCTTCAGCATGTTGTTGGCCTTTTAAAGCACTGATAGCAGCTGATGTTGCGGGTTTTGCTTTCCCATTTTTAATTAAAAAGTTTTGTGCGTAACCATCTGGCACATCTTTCACTTGGCCTTTTTTACCTTTACCGCGTACATCTTCTAAGAAAATAACTTTCATTGTTCTGACCACCTTATCTAATTAATCGTTTGTTGCTTCCTTGTCCGTTTCCGGATCAAATAGCTCTGCCAAAACCGTTAATAACTTCGCCTTGGCTTCGGAAACAGTCGTATCTGCCATCTGCGTTGCCGCATTGGAAAGATGACCACCGCCACCTAATTTCTCCATAATCACTTGCACATTCACATCACCTAGACTCCGCGCTGAAATGGCAATCATGCCATCTGGGCGTTTCACAATGACAAACGAGGCTTCAATGTCTGACAATGACAGCAAGGTATCCGCTGCTTGTGCTGCGATGACCGGATCGTAGGTACGGTTGTCCTCACCCATACATAATGCCATATTTGGCTCAACCATTTCAATGGTTTCAATTAAATGATTCTTTTGAATATAATTATCGACATTTTCTTTTAACAAGTGTTGAACCATCGAAGCATCAGCCCCAACTGAACGTAAATAACTAGCTGCGTCAAACGTTCGCGTCCCAGTTCGCATTGAAAATGACTGCGTATCAACCGTAATCCCAGCCAACATCGTTGTGGCTTCGAACTTGTTAATATTAGCGATATTTTGTGGTTGATATTCAAACATTTCCGTCACTAACTCACACGTTGAAGAGGCGTAGGGTTCGATATAAACCAACATTGGGTTTTCTGGGAACTCTTCCCCACGACGATGGTGATCGATGACAATCGTCCGCTGAGCAAGCTTCTCGTACAACTTAGGTGCCATTGTTATGGATGGTTTAGAATGATCGACCATCACTAATAAACTATTGGCCGTTGCTTTTTCGAGCGCTTCTTCAGGCGACAACACTTCCACTGCAATTTCAGGGTAGGCTTTAACTTCCTCTAAAAGACGTTGAATATCTGTATGAATATTGTTTTGGTCAACGACCACGTAGCACTTCTTACCGTTCATCTCGGCAATCCGGCGAATCCCAAATGAGGCGCCCAATGCATCCATATCTGGCCGAATATGGCCCATAACAAAGACTTCGTCAACTTGTTTGAAGATTTCTTGTAAGGCTTGTGAAATCATCCGTGCACGAACCCGCGTCCGTTTTTCCATCGGATTAGTCTTACCACCATAAAAACGTGCTTGTCCTTCACTCGCTTTGACAACGACTTGGTCACCACCACGACCGAGGGCAAGATCCAAATTACTCTGTGAAGTTGTTGCTAGAACGGCTAAATCGGATTCCCCATAAGCAAACCCAACACTCAACGTTAGTGGGAAGTTTTGTTTGGATGTTTCTTCTCGAATTTCATCTAAAATCTTAAACTTCTCTTGTTCAGCGGCGTGTAATGATTTGGCGTACGCCAAAACAAAGAAATGATCATCATCAACTCGCTTCAAGAACATCTGAAACTGATTCGCCCAGCGTGATAACTCGTTGGTGACATAGTTATTCAGATTAGAAACAGATTGATCATCCATTGTCTGAGTGATTTCATCATAATTATCTAAGAACACTTGCCCGATGGCTACTTGCTCATCTTCATAACGATCTTCAATGGCCGCATAGCGTGTAATATCGAGAAGATAAACCACCCCAATGCTTTCTTGGATAATGATTTGGAATTGATTATCGCCCCAACGAACAATTTTTGTTTCATTAGCATCTTCATTTTGTGCGACTAATTCTGCCAACTCTGGATCGACAGACTTAATCTTTTTGCCTAAAACTTCTTTATTACCGAAATATTGCTGTAAATAAGGATTCGTCCATTGAATCTCACCTGATTCGTTGTACAATAAAATCCCAATTGGCATCTTAATTAAAGCCTCTTGCTCGCCGCGCTTAATGCGGTACGACAAGTCCGAGACATACTTGGCTGTATTCTCAGTGACCGTTTCGATCGCGTATAGCACAGTAATGACCGTCCCGATTAGCAGCACGAATAAAATTAGAGCAATTAGCCAATCTAACATCGCAGCAAATACCAAACTAACCGCTGTAAGGCCCAACAAAATCAGGGCAACGGTCCGCAGGCGAGTATCATCTAAAAACTGTGGTAATTTTAATTGTTTAAACTTATTTTTCATGTAAACTCCTTAATTCTAGATCCCATTCTGATTCTTGTTCATCTATCATTGAGTCTATGTGGTTCTTTACTAAAACTTAAAAAATGCTACTTTTATTTTAGCACAATTGCCCTACAATTACCGCTTTGAACCCGTAATTTAATCCCATGTTCCCCTATTAAAGCGCACAAAAAAAGACCTTCTAAACACTGTTTAGCAGGTCTTTTGGTTGACTGATTAGTCTTCTGTAACGAATGGTAATAAGCCCATAATCCGTGCGCGTTTGATTGCAATTGTCAAACGACGTTGGTTTTTAGCACTTGTACCAGATACCCGACGAGGTAAAATCTTACCGCGTTCTGAGATAAAACGTTTCAATAAATCAGTGTCTTTGTAGTCGATATATTCGATGTGGTTAGCAGCGATGAAATCAACCTTACGACGACGACGGTTGCCGCCTCTTCTTTGTTGAGCCATTGAAAGTTCCTCCTTCCAAAACAGTTTATTTTAGAAAGGTAAATCATCATCTGAAATATCAATTGCTTGACCATTATTTGCAAATGGATCGGCTTGAGTGTTATTTGCAGCTGATGGATTACCCGATTGTTGAGGGCTGGTAAATCCAGATTGTTGGCTACCATTGCTTTGATTGTTGTTAAAGTTTTGGCTTGCGCCATCCCCTTGCCGTTGCTCCGTTGTTGTCCGTGATTCTAACAATGAGAAGTTATCAACGACCACTTCGGTTACGTATACACGTTGACCTTGTTGGTTTTCATAATTTCTCGTTTGTAGACGGCCATCAACTCCGACTAGTGAGCCTTTCTTAGTGAAATTAGCGAAATTTTCCGCTGATTTACGCCAGATGACACAGTTGATAAAGTCTGCTTCACGATCACCATTGGCATTCGTGAATTGACGGTTCACTGCGATTGAGAAAGTCCCAACAGCAGCACCACTAGAAGTGTAACGTAAGTCAACATCGCGTGTTAGCCGACCAACGAGTACAACTCGATTAATCATTCTGTCAGCTCCCCTCTATTCAATAATTACAATTCAAAATTAGTCTTCGCGTTTAACGATCATATGGCGTAATACTGAGCCATCAATCTTAGCTAGACGATCAAATTCGTTTAAAGCTTCATCATTATCAGCTAAAACATTTACGATATGGTAAATGCCTTCGTGTTGATTGTTGATTTCATAAGCTAAACGACGTTTTGACCAGTCTTTTGAATCAATCACTTCAGCGCCGTTGTCTTTTAAGATGCCGTCGTAACGGTTGACAAGAGCTGTTTTACTTTCTTCATCAAGTGTTGTTGAGATGATGTAAGTAACTTCGTATTTTGATTGAGCCATGACTGTTCACCTCCTTATGGACTTTAGGTTCTTACCTGTGTAAGAACAAGGAGTAACTGACTAATAAAAATTAGCCTCACGATTTAGACCCTGTGTCTAAATCACAGATACTCACAAGATAAAATTCTATCATAACGGCCGTTAAAATACAATCTAAAATAAAAATCGTTGCTGCTAACACGCTTGGTAACAGTTGTTACAAGTGTATTTACGCAGAAACGATTTTTATTTTTTTAATTTAATTAATTTTCTGAATCTTGATCATCTGATGCCGATTGATCGGCTTCAGCCCGCGCGAGTAATTCATCGACTTGTGCTAAGCCAGTATCAGTAGTGTCATCAGTTGGTGCTATTGGTGCCGTCGTTGCTTCTGGTGTTTCAGGTTCATCTGGTTCAGCTTCGACTTTCGCCATTGTTGCGACCTTCGCTTCGTCATCCACCCGGATTAAACGCACACCAAGTGTGGCCCGGCCAGTTTGTGAAACGTTAGCGACCTTGAAACGAATCAAGACGCCAGTATCAGTGATTAAGAGAATATCCTCTTCTCCAGTGACGGCAGCAATCCCAGCTAATGGGCCGTTCTTTTCAGTAATGTTGGCAGTCTTAATCCCTTTACCACCACGACCCTTGATTGGGTAATCTGCAACCGGTGTCCGTTTGCCGTACCCTTTTTCAGAGATAACAAGGATTTCTTGACCCGGAATCAGTAAGTCAGAGCCAACCACATAGTCGCCTTCACGTAACCGAATCCCACGCACACCAGCAGCGGTTCTCCCCATCGAACGGACAGCTGTCTCACTAAATGACACAGCATAACCATTATGGGTCCCGATAAAGATATTTTGTTGCCCATCAGTCATCAAGACGTTACTTAATTCATCCTCTTCCCGCAAGGTCAATGCTTTCAACCCATTGCTACGGATATTGGCGAATTCAGAAACGGATGTCCGTTTGACCGTCCCTAAGCGGGTAATAAAGAAGAGTGATTGTTCGTCTTGCACTTCTTTACCAACATTAACCACGGTCTGAACGCGTTCATCAGAATTAATGCCTAATAAGTTAATGATTGGAATTCCCTTAGCAGTCCGCCCATATTCTGGAATTTCATACCCTTTGGCACGGTAAACTTTCCCAGTATTGGTGAAGAATAAGAGCACTTCATGAGTCGAAGTCGAAAGCAAGTGTTCGATGAAGTCGTCATCATGGACGCCCATCCCTTGAATCCCACGACCACCACGATTTTGAACTTTGAATTCGCTGGCTGGTAATCGTTTAATGTAGCCGTTATGCGTTAATGCAATCACAACGTCTTCTTCTTCGATTAAGTCTTCGTCTTCAAGACTAAGCACTTCACCCACCAATAATTCTGTCCGGCGTTTGTCACCGAATTTACTTTGGAGTTCAAGCAATTCATCGTAGATAATCTTCTTAATGCGTTCTGGTTTGGCTAAAATATCTTTCAAATCAGCAATTAAAGTCATCAAATTATTGTATTCATTTTCGACTTTATCACGTTCCAAACCGGTTAATCGAACTAAACGCATATCCAAGATGGCTTGCGCTTGTTTATCCGATAAATCATAACGATCCATCAACAAGACCTTAGCGGCATCACCTGTATTCGAACCACGAATGATCTGAATAATCGCATCGATATGGTCTAAAGCAATGCGTAACCCAGCTAAAATGTGCGCCCGCGCTTCGGCCTTCTTCAAATCAAATTCAGTCCGCCGACGAATGACTTCTTCTTGGTGCACTAAGTAGTGTTCCAAGATTGATTTCAAACTCAAGACTTTAGGGGCACCATTCACGATGGCCACCATATTAAATGAGAATGAGGTTTGTAATGGTGTCAATTTGTACAGGTTATTCAAGACAACTGAAGCACTCATATCCCGACGCACATCGATTACGATGCGCATCCCATCACGATCAGATTCATCGTTTAAATCGGTAATCCCTTCAAGCCGTTTGTCACGGGCTAATTCAGCAATCCGTTCGACCAACTTGGCCTTATTAACCATGTATGGAATTTCAGTGACAATAATCCGTTCTTTGCCGTTCTTTTGGACCTCAACGTCCACTTTAGCGCGAAGGGTGATTGTCCCTTTACCAGATTCATACGCATGGCGAATACCAGATTTACCCATCACTAACCCACCAGTTGGAAAATCAGGGCCAGGTAAGGCATCCATCAAATCAGCGGTTGTCGCATCTGGATTATCCATCAAGATGTGTAATGCGCTAATCACTTCGGCTAAATTATGTGGTGGAATATTGGTTGTCATCCCAACGGCAATCCCAGTCGCCCCGTTGACGAGTAGGTTCGGGAAACGGGCTGGTAAAACAGCGGGTTCGCGTTCTGACTCATCATAATTCGGTACATAATCAATTGTATTCTTATTGATATCACGTAACATTTCGACAGCCATCTTGCTCATCCGAGCTTCGGTGTACCGCATTGCGGCAGCACCATCACCATCGACAGAGCCGAAATTCCCATGACCATCCACTAACATGTAACGATAACTAAAATCTTGTGCCATCCGCACCATTGCTTCATAAATCGCTGAATCACCATGTGGATGGTACTTCCCCATAACATCCCCAACAATTCTGGCAGATTTCTTGTAAGGCTTTTCGGGAGTGACCCCTAATTCATTCATTCCGTATAAAATTCGACGTTGAACAGGTTTTAACCCATCACGAACGTCTGGTAAGGCACGCGCAACAATGACACTCATTGCATATTCCAGGAATGATTTACGCATTGTCTTAGATAAATTGACGTTTTCAATCCGACCGTCTTGGCCAATTTCGTTTGCCATTAATCTATAAACCCCTCTCAGTCAGTCTTTCAATGTGTCCGTTTAAGCGGCGAACACGCTATGCATCGATGCTCTTTGGATCCATGTAAACGGCATTTTCTTCAATGAAAATCCGACGAGGTTCAACCCGATCGCCCATTAACATTTCAAAAATTTGATCCGCTTCTTCGGCATCTTCAACGTTAACCCGCAACATGCGCCGGTTTTCAGGATCCATGGTTGTTTCCCATAATTGGCTAGCATCCATTTCCCCTAACCCTTTGTAACGTTGCACTTCAGGTTTAGGACTTGGTTGGAGCGTCCCTAACACTTCTTGTAATTCTTCATCAGAATCAATATAGCGCATCATCTTCCCTTGTTTAACACGGTACAAAGGTGGTTGTGCGATATACACGTAACCCGCTTCGACGATTGGTCGCATGTAACGGTAGAACAACGTTAAAAGCAACGTCCGAATATGCGCACCATCGACATCGGCATCGGTCATGATGATCAACTTATGATAACGGGCTTTAGCCACATCGAATTCTTGGCCAAAACCAGTGCCCATTGCTGTAAATAAGGTCCGGATTTCATCATTCGCCAAAATTTTTTCCATGCTAGCTTTTTCAACATTCAGGATTTTCCCCCGAATTGGCAAGATGGCTTGCGTTAAACGTGAACGGCCTGATTTTGCTGAACCCCCAGCGGAATCCCCTTCGACGATGAATAATTCTGAAATAGCAGGATCTTTACTACTATTATCGGCCAACTTACCTGGCAAGTTTGAGATTTCAAGACCGTTCTTCTTCCGTGTCACTTCACGAGCGCGTTTAGCAGCTAACCGGGCTTTGGCAGCCAATGAGCCTTTGTCGACAATTTGGCGGGCAATCGATGGGTTTTCCATCAAGAACTTCGTGAAATGATCAGAGAACATCCGATCAGTCACCGTCCGTGCGTCGGCATTGCCTAATTTCGTCTTCGTTTGACCTTCAAATTGAGGATCCGGATGTTTAACCGAGACAACCGCTGTTAAGCCTTCACGCACATCTTCCCCAGAAAGGTTCGTGTCGTTGGCTTTTAAGATGTTTTGCTTGGTTGCGTAGTCATTAATAACCCGCGTGAGCGCCGTCTTAAAGCCAGATTCATGAGTCCCACCTTCGTAGGTATGAATGTTATTGGCAAAGGTCATCAAGTTCGTCCGATAATCATTCGTATATTGCAAAGCAACTTCCACGGTAATCCCGTTTTGTTCACCTTCAACATAGATTGGTTCGTCTAAAAGGGTCTCTTTTTTGTCGTCTAAATATTCAACGTAACTCTTAATCCCACCTTCATAGTGGAATTCAAGTTTTTCATGTGTTTCAGCCCGTTTGTCGGTGAACGTTAACTTCAAGCCTTTGTTTAAGAAGGCCAATTCCCGAATCCGCGTTGTTAAAATTTTATCATCATACACCGTTGTTTCAGTAAAGATATCAGCATCAGGGACAAAATGAACTTTCGTACCATGTTCATGGGCTGGTGCGTCACCAATCATCTTCATTGGCGTTTGCACTTTCCCCCGCTTGAAATCGATGTAGTAGCGTTTACCGCCTTGAGTAACAACCGCATCTAATTCCGTTGACAAGGCATTAACGACCGAAGCCCCAACACCATGCAACCCACCAGATACTTTGTATCCGCCGCCGCCGAATTTTCCACCGGCATGCAAGATTGTAAAGACGGTTTCGAGCGCAGACTTACCAGTCTTAGCTTGAATCCCAACTGGAATCCCACGCCCATCATCTGTAACTGTAATACTATTATCGGGTTCAACAACCACGTTGATTTCTGTTGCAAAACCAGCGAGTGCTTCATCAATCCCATTATCAATAATTTCCCAAACCAAATGATGCAACCCTTGGGAACTCGTTGTCCCAATGTACATCCCTGGTCGTTTACGAACGGCTTCTAGGCCTTCTAACACCTGAATTTGACTGGCATCATAAGATTTAGCGCGTTCTTCTTTTGCTTCCATTTGTGCTTCTGTCTCTTGATTCATTTGATCATCTGCCAAGAAAAAAACCTCCGTTTGATCGTTTTTTGACTAATTTGCTGCTGCATCGGCCACTGTCACGGTGCCGTTTGTCACGGTAAACACCCGTGGCGCACTAATAATTTCTTTTTTGACATTTTCAAGACTAGTTGTCGTTAAGAACGTCTGCACCTTATTCTGGAACGTTTTCAATAAGTGTGTTTGGCGTAAATCGTCAAGCTCGGACAACACATCGTCCAGTAATAGGACGGGATATTCACCGGTTTGTTCCTTCATTAGGTCAATTTCCGCCAATTTAACACTTAACGCGGTTGTGCGCTGTTGGCCTTGAGAGCCAAACGATTGCACGTCCTTACCGTTAACCAAAAATAACACGTCGTCGCGGTGCGGGCCAACCAATGTCGTGCCCTGTTCGACTTCCCGTGTTTGGTGCGACTCGTATAGGGTTTGAAACTGTTGGTATAAACCTTCGGCATCAAGTACCAACTGCTCATCTGGAATCTGACTTTGGTATTTAAACGTCAAAACTTCCCGCTCTTTGGTAATCTCTTGATGCAACTTCTGCGCCCACTTCTCCATCTGTTGCAGAAATTCACGGCGAGCAACCGTGACTTCCGCGCCATAAGCGGCTAACTGGTCGGACAATACGCCTAAATACACTAAATCTTTAGCTTGACGTCGTTGTAGTTGCTTCAAATACTGATTCCGCTGTTTCAAAATCGACTTGTATTGCGAAATGTTATACAGGTACTTCGCACTCATTTGACCGAATTCCATATCGATAAAGCGTCGTCGGACAGCTGGCGAGCCTTTCACGATATTCAAATCCTCCGGTGCAAACAAGACGACATTCAATTGACCGATATATTGGGATAACTTAGCCTGTTCTAAATGATTGACCTTCGCTTTTTTACCTTTTTGACTGACCACCAATTCTAATGGTGTGTGGCCAGTTTGCCGTTGTACCAAGCCGGTAATCTTTGCGAATTCGCCATCCCATTGTATCAGTTCACGATCATTATTCGTCCGATGCGAACGAGCCAAAGCCAACACATAGATGGCTTCTAGCAAGTTCGTTTTGCCCTGCGCATTTTCACCAATCAAGACATTGATATCTGGCGAGAAATGGACGTCCACTTGCTCGTAATTCCGATAATGATCAAGTTGGAGTTCACTTAAATACATAGTCGCCTACAATCTTTCTTGTTGTTTAATGACAAACTGGCCGTTATCGGGCACCTCAACGACGTCTTCCAGATATAACTTCCGGCCGCGACGATCATCAGGTTCTCCGTTCACTAAAACCGTTGTTTCTTTTAAAAACCATTTTGCTTGCCCACCTGTTTCAATCACACCGGCCTCTTTAAGGAGTTGCCCGAGTGTCACAAACTCAGCTTCAAGTTTAATTTCTTGTGCCATACTCAACCCACCATTCTTAACGATATTAATTACTGCGCTAATACCGATCTGTTATACCTTACAATTATAGACTTTTTTTGCCTTAAAAACAAATAAACACAGCTAAAATGCTTTCTGAGCGTTTTTAAGTGCTTTAACCTTATCCTACTTGTTTTATCCGAAATCGCTGTAAACGAATTTATTTTAATTTTAGCGCAAAAAAAAACGCCCCATTTTTAAATGCGGCGTTTTTTGATTATTAAAATGTCCGAACTGGTGTGATTAATTGAATGTAGTGTTCTTGATCTTCACTTGGGACCAATGTAAATGGCCGTAAAGCTGCCGTAAAGTTAATCACGATGGTTGTTTGACCAAATGAACGTAAAGCATCCTTCATATAATCTGGGTTAAATGAAATTTCGAGATCTTCGCCCGTTAGGTTTTCAAATTGAAGGGCTTCTTCAACATTCCCAACGTCCGGTGAGTTCCCGTAGATGATTGCCGTGTTGTCCGTTGTATTCAATGTCAACCGGACAACATTGTTCCGACTTTCATGAGACAACAATGATGCCCGTTCAATCGCAGCTAATAAGACCGGTGCATTGAATTCGATTTGTGTACTTGAAGAAGTTGGAATTAAACGTGCTGTGTCAGGGTAATTTCCTTCTAACAACCGAGAATAAAAGGCTAAGTTACCGGCTTTAAAGAGCACTTGGTTTTCAGCAATCCGAATTTCAACGGTTTCAACTTCGTCTGCTAACGTTCTTGAAAGTTCAATTAAACTCTTCCCAGGAATAATGACATCGTAGTTCCCATCACTTGGTACTGAAACGGTTAATTTTCGTTGTGCAAGTCGATGACTGTCCGTTGCGACGGCTAACATTTCGCCATCTTTTAAAACCAAATGAACCCCCGTTAAGATTGGGCGACTTTCTTGGTTAGAAACAGCGATGACGGTTTGATGAATTAATTGTTTAAGCACATCAGTACTGATACTGAACGGATTTTGTCCCGCAATTTCAGGTAGATGTGGATAACTATTAGCATCTAAGCCATTAATTGTAAATTCTGATTTACCTGAACGAATGGTTGTTTGGAAGTTGTCACCAACAGCAATCGTCATTTGATCTTCAGGTAATTTTTTAACGATTTCACTAAAGAAGCGGGCTGGTAAAACAATGGCACCTGCTTCTTCAACGACTAATTGATTCTTTTCATCATTACTAGCAAGGGTTGCTTCAATTGAAATATCAGCATCACTACCGGTTAAGGTTAAGCCTTCTTGCGAAAGCACTAATTTAAGCCCCGTCAAAATAGGAATCGTTGTTTTAGCTGAAATGGCACGTTGAACATCATTAAGGGTTTTGATGAACACGTTGCGGTTAATTGAGAATTTCATGGATGTTAAACCTCCGAAGGAAAATAGATATATATATTATAAAAGAATTTTAAGTAATAGTAGTAGGGCCTGTGGAACCTGTGGATAACATAGAAAAGCAAAAGAGTGTCTAGTTTTCCACTTGTGGATAAGTTGAGAACAACTCTTAGGATAACTTTAGCGTTTATCCACAGCCTATATTTAGCCTTTTAAGGTATTCTTCAAATCTAAGATGGCATCTTTTAGATTTTGATCACTCGTTAAAGCTTGGCTAATTCGTTCATGAGCGTGCATAACTGTTGTATGATCTTTACCGCCAAATTCTTGTCCAATTTTGGGAAGAGAACTGTCGGTCATTTCGCGGGCCAAGTACATAGCGATTTGCCGTGGGAGCACAATTTCTTTAACGCGCTTGCGCCCTTTTAAATCAGTGATTGAAAGGCTGTAGTACTTAGCGACTACGGATTGAATCTTAGCAATTGAAAGTTGACTCGACTTCCCATTGAGTTTCAAGCCTTTAAGGGCATCGGCGGCAAGACTAGTTGTAATTTCAGCATTTTGCATGGTTGCATAAGCTTGAACCCGAACCAGTGAACCTTCAAGTTCACGGACGTTGGAATCAATTTGACCAGCGATGTAGCTCAAAGTATCTTCTGGGATTTCGAGGCGTTCTGTGTCGGCTTTGTTCCGTAAAATAGCAATTCGAGTTTCCAGATCAGGCGGCGTAATGTCGACGGACAAGCCCCATTTAAACCGTGAAACTAAGCGTTCTTGGAGCTTAGGAATTTCATTAGGTAAACGATCAGATGTTAAGACAATTTGCTTTTTATCATTGTAGAGATCATTGAAGGTATGGAAAAACTCTTCCTGAGTCCCTTCTTTATCCGCAAAAAATTGAATATCATCGACCAATAATAAATCAACGTTTCGGTATTCTTGGCGGAATTTTTCTTGATTCTTCGTTTGAATCGAATTGATGAAGTCGTTGGCAAAAGCTTCACTCGTCACATACTTGACGTTCGTGTCAGGTTTAGAGAGTAACAGCTGGTGACCGATAGCTTGCATCAAATGGGTTTTACCTAAACCAACTCCACCGTATAAAAAAAGTGGATTATATAAAACACCGGGTTCTTCTGAAACAACGAGTGCTGCAGCGTGGGCCATCTGATTGCCTTTCCCAGTCACAAACGTGTCGAACGTGTATTTACTATTTAAATGCGTTTCACGTAAAAAGGTTGGGGTTTCAGCTTTGGTGAGGCTGCGTTCTTCAGCTGGTTTTTCAGCTTGAAGCTGCTCGGCTTCGGTAGGTAACAGAAAAATAGGGGTCAATTCAATCTCTGCGAATTCGTAGGCCCCTTCAACGACCTTAGTGGCCAAGTTACTTTCCCAATACTCTTTGTGTAAAGGAGAAGGCACTTCGATCAGTATTTCATTGGCTCTAAAAGCAAGCGGTTTGGCGGTTTTAATCCAAGCATTAAAACCGACGGGTGTTAAATCATTTTGGAATTCTTCCCGCAAATAGTTCCAAAGTTCCTGAAGATCAGGCATGTAGCGTGTCCTCCTCACGTAAAATAACCACTTTATTGAAAAAAAGTTCAATAAAGAAAGACTATCTACATTCTAGCATTCTAAAAAAAAGTTTTCCACAACAAGAACAAAATCCACAGGAATGAATTAAAAAGTTATCCACTTGAACACACGACCGGGGATAACTTTTAGTGGGGACTGTGGAAAACAGAAAACAACAAACGATTATCGCACTTATCCACAAAAAAGTGTGTGTATCTGATGCTTGCTATTAAAAGGTTTTATCAATTTGTGCACAGCTTGAAAATAGCTTGTGGATAACATAGTAACACCCTGTGATTTTCTGGATAAATCAGCAAGTAATCTGTGCGTGACAAAAATCGGACGATTCGGTATAATCAGTTATCCACAAGAAAGCCAATGAATTATTTTTTGTGGATAAGAATATTTATTCTGTTTTTTTATGGAAAGTGTTTTAACTTCTATAGAAATATGCTATTATATTTTAGTGAATGTCGTAGGTGGTATTTATCACCCGTTGTTTCTCAGATATGAAAACAATAGACACAGTCAATTAGGAGGTGCCAGTATAATGACTACAAAGAGAACTTTCCAACCAAAGAAACGCCATAAAGAACGTGTTCATGGTTTCATGAAACGTATGAATACTAAGAACGGTCGCAAGGTACTTGCAAGACGCCGTGCTAAAGGCAGAAAAGTATTATCTGCATAGGCCACTGATGCTTCAGTGGTTTTTTTATTATCCTCAATTAATTAAATGAAATGCCGGAGTGAATTATGAGAAAGTCGTACCGCGTCAAAAAAGAACAGGATTTCCAAACGGTTTTTGAAGCAGGTCATTCAGTTGCCAACCGCAATTTTGTGGTTTATCAATTAGAAAAACCTGGTCAAAAGCATTTTCGGGTGGGCCTGTCCGTAGGTAAAAAAGTGGGTAACGCAGTGATGCGTAATCAGGTTAAACGTTACATTCGCCAGAGCTTGTTGGAGTTGAAGCCAGAGTTACCACAGACTGTCGACTTTTTAGTGATCGCAAGACGTGGCGCTAACCAACTAACAATGGCGGAAACCAAACAGAATTTAATGCACGTCTTAAAACTAGCAAAGCTATTAAAGGAAGAAGCAGATTCTGCTTCTGAATAAGTGAGGGATTACAGTGAGTTCAAAAAATCGCAAACGGCTATTATTAGTGGCCAGTCTATTCTTGTTCATGCTAATCGCAGCGGGGTGTAGTACATCACCAGTTGATAGTAGCAGTACTGGCTTCTGGGATCATTATGTTATTTATAACTTTTCCCGCTTTATTTTATGGTTAGCAGACATCTTTGGTGGCAGTTATGGTTGGGCAATTGTGGCCTTCACCATCATCATTCGGGTGATTATCTTGCCATTAACTTGGTGGCAAAGTAAGAGCATGCTCAAACAACAAGAAGTTGCACCAGAAATTCAAGCACTTCAAAAGAAATATGCTTCTAAAGATGCTGAGACACAACAGAAGTTACGCGAAGAAACGCAAAAGCTATATGCTGAAGCGGGCGTCAATCCAGTTGTGGGCTGTTTACCACTAGTGGTTCAAATGCCAGTGTTGATTGCCTTGTACCAAGCAATCTATCGAACAGCTGCTTTAAAGAGTGGGACGTTCTTATGGATGCAACTTGGGAAAGCTGATCCTTACTTTATTATGGCTATCTTGGCTGCGATCTTTACATTTGCAACATCGTATCTAACAATGATGTCGCAACCCACGAAGAATGCTGCGTCATCCGCAATGTTGTGGGTGATGCCAATCATGATTTTTGTGATGGCCATGAACATCGCGTCTGCTGTTTCAATTTACTGGGTGGTAACGAACGCCTTTTCAGTGGGTCAAACAATGGTGATTCAAAATCCATTTAAGATTCGCCGCGAACGCGAAGCCAAGGAAAAAGAAAAGCGTGATCGTGAAAAAGCACTTGCTAAAGCACGTAAGAAAGCAACTAAGAAACGTTAATTTCCAAAATTAAAAGACCAATCATAATGAATTTTCATTATGATTGGTCTTTTTTAGAATAGGTAATAGGCAGCAAGTACAAGAGGAATTGCGATAGCGCAGACGACACAAACGGCACCAATAAGTAACCCGCTTTTATGGCGGTTAATCGTTGTTTTTCTCAGCAAGAATCGGGATCCAAAAAATAACAGAATGGTAAAAGGATGAGGGGAACATTCTGAGCCACCCCTTCGACAGGTGGAAAGGTTAGCATTAAATAATTTAATAGCAAATAAAGGAGTGTTGTTAATATAAAAAGAAATAGTTTCAATGGCTAATCCTCCATAGCGCTAGATTAAAAAATAGAAATTCAGATAGATAAATTGTTAAAATTGGTTTTAAACCGTTTTCTTAATTTTATAGTAGCATCATGATTGGTAATAATCGATAACTAATTTCAAGACTAATAATCATTCAAAAATCTTTAAGAATAAAAAAATCGTAACCGATTTGGTTACGATTTTTTGCTGTTTAATAGTCTAATTGTTTCAAATGAAGGAGGAAGTGCTGATCATCAATCGGTTCTAGATGATAAAGCACTAGAATTTTACGCGTTAACTTTGGTTCAATCGGTGCAGCATCGTCAAACATATGGAAGTGATCGAAAAAGGCTGTATTGACTTGCTCGATTAACGTTAAAATGCCGGTACTCCCTAAATCGAACCCAAGATGGTCGGTGTCTGATAATTGACTCGCCTTAATATGGGTTAAGTATTGGATCAGTTCGGGTCCCATTGCCATAATTTTATCGGGCACTTGGGTCGTTTTTAACAGTGTTTTTAAATCTGCGATTGTATTAGCGGGTACTTGTTCAATCGTCATCATAAACATCGCCTTTCTAGCAGCTATGTATCTGCTTACATTCCTAATTTAACAGATATTATCAAAATGTCTAGTGGATCTGGTTGAATTAATCGCGCTTTGCGCGAAATTTCGCTATAATAAGTGCAATCGTTTAAAAGTGGAGGACAAAGAGATGACCTATTCAGAACAATGGGATTTAGAACCGATTTTTGCCGGGGGGATTGATTCACCAGCGTTGACGCAACGATTGGCGGATTTGACTGCACAAATGACGCCCTTATTAGAAGCGGTCCAGAACTGGACGTTTGCGACAGATCAGCCAACATTTGCAACGCTAACGCAAATCACTGAACAGTTACAAGCGATTGAAGCGGGTCTCAAGCAAACGGGGAGTTTCGTGAATATGATTCAATCAACGGATGAACGCAATCCGCAAGTTGCACCGATGATGGGGCGGATTAATGCGCTTGAAAATGATGCGAATCAGATTGATGTCGCACTCACAAAAAAATTGGTCGCAATGTCAGACGCAGATTTTAAAACCGTTGTATCGACACCTGCCTTACAAGCGATTCAGTTTAATCTAACCGAAAAACGGACGAATGGTGCTGAACTTTTGGATGAAGCGACGGAAAAACTAATTAACCAGTTCGCGTTAGATGGTTTAACTGGATGGAGTGATCATTACGACTCATTGGTTGCTGAAATTCAAGTCCCCGATGGTGAGACGACTTTATCGGCGGGACAAGCGCAGAATAAATTTGAATCTGATCCAGATCCCAAGGTACGCCAACGCGTCTTTCAAAATTGGTACCAGACTTGGGATCGGTATTCACCATTATTAACGGATACGTTAAATCATTTGGCTGGCTTCCGCCTAACGGATTATCAAGCACATGGCACAACGGACTTTTTGAAAAAGCCATTGGCAACGAGTCGCATGCAACCCGCAACGTTAGAAGCGATGTGGTCGATCGTTAGTCAAAATAAAGCGCCGCTTGTCGATTTTCTAAATCGGAAGGCAGCGTTAATGGGCAAAGAACAGCTTGCTTGGTATGATACCTGGGCACCAGTGGTTGTAGGTGATTTTCAACCGCAGCGTTATTCTTATGATGAAGCAGCGGATTTTATCATGCAGAACTTTAAAGCGTTCAGTCCCAAGATGGCTTCGGTGGCACAAACCGCGTTTGAAAAGCGTTGGATTGAAGCTGAAGATCGGCCAGGCAAACAACCAGGTGGTTATATGACTGATTTACCTGAAACGGATGATTTTCGGATTTTTATGACATTTGATGGCACCCCCAATGGTGTTGCAACTTTGGCACATGAATTAGGGCATGGGTTCCATACAATGATGATTAATGATTTACCAAGTTGGCGACAAGACTATGCGATGAACGTCGCGGAAACAGCTTCCACTTTTGCTGAACTAATCGTCAGCGATGCGACTGTTAAAGCAGCGCAAAGCCCAGCAGCGAAGATTAATTTATTGGATCAGAAAATTACTAACGCAATTGATATGTTTATGAATATTCACGCACGGTTTTTATTCGAGCGACATTTTTATACAGCGCGCCAAAATGGCCTGCAAACAACAGCTGATTTAAAAGCACTCATGCTAGCCGCTCAAAAAGAAGCCTATGCGGATGCGTTGACTGATTATGATCCGCTATTCTGGGCGGACAAACAGCATTTCTTCTTCGATGACGTGCCGTTTTATAACTTCCCTTATACGTTTGGCTATCTTTTTTCGATGGGGATTTATGCCAAGGCACAGACAATGCCTGATTTTGAAGCGGACTATATCGCACTATTACGTGATACGGCCAATATGTCGACTGAAGCATTAGCGCAAAAACATCTTGGGGTTGATTTAACCCAACCGGATTTCTGGCAAGCTGCCGCGGATAGCATCGCTAAAGATGTACAACAATTCCTAGCTTTGACGGCGGACTATCTCAGATAATGACATGCTATTTTTAAATTGGTATATCATGGTATAATAAACGAGAATCGGGCGCTCACACTAGTTGGAGTGACCAAATTGATCGGAGGTTTTGAAATGCCAACATATGAAGGTAGCGATATTCAAGCAGCGGTAAATGAAGGGTTGCAAGCTATGCATCTAACGCGTGAGGAAGTGTCCGTTGATGTATTGGAAGCCGGCAAAAAAGGGTTTCTCGGTTTTGGTCGCCGCTTAGCAGTTGTCCGGCTAACGCCAAATGAACAACCAAGCCAAGTTAAACAAAGCGCCCCAGCCCCAGTTCAAGAGCTAGTTGAACCAACGCCAACAGACAATTTAACTAGTACGCCGCAAAAGCGGAAAAGTGGTGTGGAAACGGAAGCTGAGTTAAGCGCCTATTTGGAAGCCATCACGGCTCAAATTGGCACACCGGTCAGCATTCATGTAACTCACGACCATCGGAGTACGACTTATCATTTGAAGACCGATAAAGAAGGCTTGTTGATTGGTAAGCATGGTAAGACAATTAATGCGCTCCAATATTTAGCGCAGACTTACTTTGATCATCATATGAAGGGCAAGCAAACCATTATCCTAGAAGTTGGTGATTATCGGCAGCGAAGAGCAGCGATTGTCAGCCACCTTGCCGATAAAGCAGCTCGTGAAGTCGTTGCGACCGGCAAACCAGTCTTTTTAGAACCAATGCCGGCTTTTGAACGCAAAATTGTGCATGGGCATTTAGCAACTAATCACCATGTTCAAACTCATTCAGAAGGCCAAGGCAATCGCCGGTCAATTGTGGTGGAATTAGCGCGCACATTTTAGGTGTTGTGAATTGACGCTCTAAAAAAATCGTGTATAATGAAACTAATTAAATATCGATAAAGTAGTGAAAGTGCTTTGTCCACCCCTTACGCAATGACGGGAGGGGTGGACGCTAAGCGCTTTTTTTATGCAGCTATTTCGGAAAGGAAGCATTTAAAATGCCAACGACAGTCACAGAATTTGATACGATTACGGCGATTTCAACACCACCTGGTGAGGGGGCAATTTCAATTGTGCGTCTTTCAGGGGATGAGAGTTTAGCCATTATTAAACGCGTTTATCGCGGCAAAGATCTTGATCAAGTGGCGAGCCATACCATTAATTATGGGCACATTATCGATCCTAAAACCGACGCAGTAGTCGATGAAGTCATGGTGTCTGTCATGCGCGCACCCAAAACGTTTACCCGCGAAGATGTGATTGAGATTAATTGTCATGGCGGAATTGTCGCAACGAACCGCATCTTACAATTATTAATGAGCTATGGTGCACGAATGGCCGAACCGGGTGAATTCACGAAACGAGCCTTTTTAAATGGGCGGATTGATTTAACCCAAGCTGAATCTGTGATGGATCTGATTCGGGCTAAGACTGATCGGGCGATGCAAGTTGCTGTTGATCAATTAGATGGGAGTTTAACGCACCTGATTAAGAATTTACGCCAAGAAATCTTAGAAGTATTGGCGCAAGTTGAAGTCAACATTGACTATCCCGAATATGACACCGATGAAATGACGACGCGGATTCTACTTGAAAAAGCCGAACTTGTGAAAGCGCGGATTGGTGAACTACTTCAAACGGCACAACAAGGAAAAGTCTTACGTGAAGGCCTAGCAACGGCCATTGTCGGACGGCCCAATGTTGGTAAATCAAGTTTGTTGAATCACCTATTACATGAAGATAAGGCGATTGTGACGGATGTTGCCGGGACGACGCGTGATGTTTTGGAAGAATATGTCAACGTCCGTGGGGTACCGCTGAAGCTTGTTGATACGGCAGGAATTCATGATACCGAAGATAAGGTAGAAAAGATTGGGGTCGAAAGAAGTCGCGCAGCAATTACCAAGGCTGACCTGATTTTATTAGTTTTAAATCAAAGTGAACCACTAACGGTTGAAGATCGCGAGTTAATCACGGCCACCACTGATAAGAAACGGATCATTATTTTAAATAAAACCGATTTACCGAACTTGTTAGACTTAAATGAACTCCAAACATTGGTGAATGCGGATGAAGTAATTCAAACTTCAATTTTAACAAGCGAAGGGGTGACCGATTTGGAAGCCCAAATCGCCAAACTCTTCTTCGGTGGGATTGAAAATAGTCAAAGTACGGTCATGATTACTAATGCCCGCCAAATTGGTCTATTAAACCAAGCACAACAATCATTAGATGAAGTCATCAGTGGAATTGCAGCTGGGATGCCAGTTGACCTTGTGCAAATTGATATGACCAACTGTTGGGATAAGCTCGGTGAGATTACCGGGGATTCAGCACCAGATGAATTGATTACGGAACTCTTTAGCCAATTCTGTTTAGGTAAATAGGTCTTGAACCATATTAAAGGAGAACAAAATATGCGAGAATATGACGCAGCGCACTACGACGTGATTGTTGTTGGTGCCGGCCATGCAGGTTCTGAAGCGGCTTTAGCTGCTGCACGAATGGGCCGCGAAACATTACTATTAACGATTAACTTAGACATGGTGGCTTTTATGCCATGTAACCCATCATTGGGTGGTCCTGCTAAAGGGATTGTCGTCCGTGAAATTGACGCCTTGGGTGGTCAAATGGGCCGCAATATTGATAAAACATACATTCAAATGCGGATGTTGAATACAGGTAAAGGGCCAGCTGTCCGCGCGTTACGCGCCCAAGCTGACAAGCACGCTTATCACCGGACAATGAAACGGACTATCGAAACGACGGAGCACTTAACACTTCGTCAAGGGATTGCTGAATCATTGATCGTTGAAGACGGTGTCTGCAAAGGGATTGTCACTAACACTGGTGCCCGTTACAGCGCTGATAGTGTGATCTTAACGGCTGGGACAGCTTCTCGGGGTAAGATTATTATCGGCGAATTAACCTATTCATCTGGTCCGAATAATTCAATTCCTTCTATTAAACTTTCTGAAAGTTTGGAAGACAACGGATTTGTCCTCACGCGTTTTAAAACGGGGACCCCACCACGCGTGGACGGCACCACGATCGACTTTTCAAAGACGGAAGAACAACCGGGGGATAAGGAACCAAACCACTTTAGTTTCGAAACACCTGATAGTGCTTATTTGAAAGACCAACTTTCTTGTTGGATGACATACACGAATGATACGACGCATCAAGTGATTCGCGACAATCTCGACCGCGCCCCAATGTTTACCGGCGTAATTGAAGGGGTGGGTCCACGTTATTGCCCTTCAATTGAAGATAAAATCGTCCGCTTCGCGGATAAGCCTCGGCACCAAATTTTCTTGGAGCCAGAAGGCCGCGAAACAGAAGAATATTACGTCGGTGATTTCTCAACCTCAATGCCAGAAGAAATCCAACACAAAATGATTCATTCGATTGAAGGCTTAGAAAATGCCCAAATGATGCGTCCTGGTTATGCGATTGAATATGATGTCGTTGAACCATGGCAACTAAAACCAACCCTTGAAACCAAAGTGGTTGAAAATCTTTATACAGCCGGTCAAATGAACGGCACTTCAGGATATGAAGAAGCGGCTGGTCAAGGCTTGATGGCCGGCATCAACGCTGCTCTGAAGCAAACGGGCCGCGACCCATTCATCTTGGACCGCAGTGAAGCTTACATCGGGGTCTTAATCGATGACTTGGTCACAAAGGGGACGAAGGAACCTTATCGGCTATTAACCTCACGTGCGGAATACCGTTTGATGCTTCGTCACGATAATGCGGATTTACGCTTAACAGAAAAGGGTCATGCATTAGGCTTAATCAATGATGATCGCTTTGACAGCTATGAAGTGAAAAAAGCAGCCGTTGAAGCTGAATTAGCACGTTTAGCAACCATTCGCTTGAAACCAACCCCAGAAATCCAAGCCTTTTTAGCGGCTAAGGGTGAGACACCACTTAAAGATGGTGTTTTAGCCAGCGACTTCTTAAAACGGCCAGAAGTAAAGTATGCTGATTTAATCCAATTTATTCCAGCAGTCGAAGGCATTGATAACCGCGTTGTGGAACAAGTTGAAATTCAAATCAAATACGCGGGTTACATCGATAAGGAAAAAGCTAAAATTGCGAAGTTAAAACGAATGGAAGCTAAAAAGATTCCAGCCAATATCGATTACGATGCAATTGAAGGCCTTGCAACAGAAGGTCGTCAAAAATTACAAAAAATTCAACCCGAAACACTTGCGCAAGCCAGTCGGATTGGTGGGGTCAACCCAGCCGATATCGGGATTCTAAGTGTCTATATTCAACAAGGTAAGATTGCTAAGGTCAAATAGCCTGGTTGATAACTAGTCATTAGATATGTTAGAGTTAAGCATATATTGTCAATGGTAGAAAGCCAGCCGTTTCACATGAAACGGTTGGCTTTTTAGAGTCATGAAAGAAAAGTGAGGGAATCAAGTGATAACTGTTAGTGAAATGAGCTTAACGCTTTCTGGGCGTAAGTTATATGAAGACGTTAATTTGAAGTTTACACCTGGGAATTGTTATGGCGTGATCGGTGCCAATGGTGCAGGTAAGTCAACTTTTCTAAAATTATTAGAAGGTAAATTACAACCATCATCAGGCCATATCTCAATGGGCCCTAATGAACGGATGTCGAGTTTGAACCAAGATCACTACGCTTTTGAAGAATTTGAAGTGTTAGAGACTGTGATTCAAGGTCATAAGAAGTTGTATGAAGTGATGCAAGCTAAGGATGCCCTATATGCTAAAGCTGATTTCACTGAAGAAGATGGGATGAAAGCTGCTGATTTAGAAGCTGAATTCGCTGAAATGAATGGTTGGGATGCTGAATCAGAAGCTGCTCAATTACTTCAAGCCTTAGGGATTGATGAATCTTTACACCATGTGAAGATGAGTGAATTGATGGAAGGGCAAAAGATTAAGGTTTTACTTGGTCAAGCGCTCTTTGGCAAACCTGATATCCTATTATTAGATGAACCAACGAATGGGTTGGACAGTGCCTCAGTTGAATGGTTAGAAGATTTCTTAGCAGACTTCCCGAACATCGTGATTGTTGTTTCCCATGACCGTTACTTCTTAAACCAAGTCTGTACAATGATGTGTGATGTGGACTTCGGTCGCATCAAGACATTCGTTGGGAACTACGACTTCTGGTTAGAATCAAGTAAGTTAGCCGCTAAGTTACAATCAAACGTTAACGCTAAAAAAGAAGAACAAATCAAAGAATTACAAGATTTTATCGCGCGTTTTAGTGCCAATGCTTCAAAATCAAAACAAGCCACTTCTCGTAAGAAACAATTAGAAAAGATTACATTAGAAGATATCCAACCCTCTTCACGTCAATACCCATTCATTAAGTTCGATTTCGAACGTGAATTGGGGAATGATCTTTTACGGGTTGAGAATGTTTCAAAAACAATCGACGGTGTTAAAGTGTTAGATAACATCAGCTTTTCAGTTAAGCCAGACGAAAAAGCAGCAATCGTTTCACGAAATGACGTTGCGACAGCTGTCTTAATGCAAATCTTAGCAGGTGAAGTGCAGCCAGATACTGGGACAGTTACCTGGGGTGTGACAAGTCAACAATCATACTTACCAAGAGATACGAACTCAGCCTTCAATGATGATCAACTCATCATCTTAGACTGGTTACGTCAATTTGCCGCTAAGGGTGAAGATGACAATACTTTCTTACGTGGTTTCTTAGGCAAGATGCTTTTCTCTGGAGATGAAGTCACAAAAGAAATCAATGTCCTTTCTGGTGGCGAAAAAGTGCGTTGTATTCTATCGAAGATTATGTTGCAAAAATCGAATACTTTACTATTAGATGATCCAACCAACCATTTGGACTTGGAATCAATTACTTCATTGAATGATGCTTTGATCGATTTCAAGGGTGCTTTAGTCTTTACATCGCATGATCATCAGTTTATTCAAACAATTGCAGATCATATCATTGAAGTATCAGCGAACGGTGTTGTCGAACGTGCTGAAACGAACTATGATGAGTTCTTAGCACATCCGGAATTACAAAAACAAGTTAAAAACCTCTACGTTTAATAGTAGAAAAACGAAGGCCCCTAGTATAGCTAAGGGCCTTTTTTTATTGTTATAAGATAATTATTATTTATTTACAGAAAATCCTTGCATCACGGGTTGCAAGTTGGTATACTAATAAAGTTGTCAAAAGCGAGCTGATTAGTGATAAGCAGTATCGTCAATTAAATAAAAAGTTTTGAAAAACACTTGTTATTTAATTGAAAACATGATAACATATTATATGTTGCTTAAGGAGTTATAACTTCTAAGTAATAATTAATTAAAAATAGTTGTTGACAGACGATAAGTTGTGTGATATACTTAAAAAGCTGTTTCAACACAGTAGATCTTTGAAAACTGAACAAAGTTTCGACAAACCAAATGTGTAGGGTCGCCCTTCGGGGCACAAAACATATTTGCAAAGTCAATTTCGCTAGCAAATAAATTAAGTAACAAAACAAGAGCTACAAACTTTTAATCGAGAGTTTGATCCTGGCTCAGGACGAACGCTGGCGGCGTGCCTAATACATGCAAGTCGAACGCACTCTCGTTAGATTGAAGAAGCTTGCTTCTGATTGATAACATTTGAGTGAGTGGCGGACGGGTGAGTAACACGTGGGTAACCTGCCCTAAAGTGGGGGATAACATTTGGAAACAGATGCTAATACCGCATAAAACCTAGCACCGCATGGTGCAAGGTTGAAAGATGGTTTCGGCTATCACTTTAGGATGGACCCGCGGTGCATTAGTTAGTTGGTGAGGTAAAGGCTCACCAAGACCGTGATGCATAGCCGACCTGAGAGGGTAATCGGCCACACTGGGACTGAGACACGGCCCAGACTCCTACGGGAGGCAGCAGTAGGGAATCTTCCACAATGGACGAAAGTCTGATGGAGCAACGCCGCGTGAGTGAAGAAGGTTTTCGGATCGTAAAACTCTGTTGTTGGAGAAGAACGTATTTGATAGTAACTGATCAGGTAGTGACGGTATCCAACCAGAAAGCCACGGCTAACTACGTGCCAGCAGCCGCGGTAATACGTAGGTGGCAAGCGTTGTCCGGATTTATTGGGCGTAAAGCGAGCGCAGGCGGTTTCTTAAGTCTGATGTGAAAGCCTTCGGCTCAACCGAAGAAGTGCATCGGAAACTGGGAAACTTGAGTGCAGAAGAGGACAGTGGAACTCCATGTGTAGCGGTGAAATGCGTAGATATATGGAAGAACACCAGTGGCGAAGGCGGCTGTCTGGTCTGTAACTGACGCTGAGGCTCGAAAGCATGGGTAGCAAACAGGATTAGATACCCTGGTAGTCCATGCCGTAAACGATGAGTGCTAGGTGTTGGAGGGTTTCCGCCCTTCAGTGCCGCAGCTAACGCATTAAGCACTCCGCCTGGGGAGTACGACCGCAAGGTTGAAACTCAAAGGAATTGACGGGGGCCCGCACAAGCGGTGGAGCATGTGGTTTAATTCGAAGCAACGCGAAGAACCTTACCAGGTCTTGACATCCTTTGACCACTCTAGAGATAGAGCTTTCCCTTCGGGGACAAAGTGACAGGTGGTGCATGGTTGTCGTCAGCTCGTGTCGTGAGATGTTGGGTTAAGTCCCGCAACGAGCGCAACCCTTATTACTAGTTGCCAGCATTTAGTTGGGCACTCTAGTGAGACTGCCGGTGACAAACCGGAGGAAGGTGGGGACGACGTCAAATCATCATGCCCCTTATGACCTGGGCTACACACGTGCTACAATGGATGGTACAACGAGTCGCGAGACCGCGAGGTTTAGCTAATCTCTTAAAACCATTCTCAGTTCGGATTGTAGGCTGCAACTCGCCTACATGAAGCCGGAATCGCTAGTAATCGCGGATCAGCATGCCGCGGTGAATACGTTCCCGGGCCTTGTACACACCGCCCGTCACACCATGAGAGTTTGTAACACCCAAAGCCGGTGAGGTAACCTTCGGGAGCCAGCCGTCTAAGGTGGGACAGATGATTAGGGTGAAGTCGTAACAAGGTAGCCGTAGGAGAACCTGCGGCTGGATCACCTCCTTTCTAAGGAATAATACGGAAAACCTTGTACATTTGCGAAGTCGAAACTTTGTTTAGTTTTGAGAGGTCTACTCTCAAACTTTGTTCTTTGAAAACTGGATAATAAGTAATATATTAGTTTTAAAAGCCGAGAAAACATTGCGTTTTAAAGAGTTTTTTAATAGAAATATGAATTAGTTCATATCGCTAAACTCAAATAATAACCCTTTACCGTAGGTAAAGTTAGGTTAAGTTATAAAGGGCGCACGGTGGATGCCTTGGCACTAGGAGCCGATGAAGGACGGTACTAACACCGATATGCTTCGGGGAGCTGTAAGTAAGCTTTGATCCGGAGATTTCCGAATGGGGGAACCCAATACCTTTAGTCGGGTATTATCATTAAGTGAATACATAGCTTAATGAAGGTAGACGCGGGGAACTGAAACATCTAAGTACCTGCAGGAAGAGAAAGAAAAATCGATTCCCTAAGTAGCGGCGAGCGAACGGGGAAGAGCCCAAACCAAGAAGCTTGCTTCTTGGGGTTGTAGGACAGAACATTGGAGTTACCAAGTTAAGTTGTAATCGAATCAGCTGGGAAGCTGAGTCAAAGAGTGTGATAACCACGTAGATTAAACAACTTAACCTCCGTTCTGGATCCTGAGTACGGCGGAACACGTGAAATTCCGTCGGAATCCGGGAGGACCATCTCCCAAGGCTAAATACTCCCTAGTGACCGATAGTGAACCAGTACCGTGAGGGAAAGGTGAAAAGCACCCCGGAAGGGGAGTGAAATAGATCCTGAAACCGTGTGCCTACAATTAGTCAAAGCTCGTTAATGAGTGATGGCGTGCCTTTTGTAGAATGAACCGGCGAGTTACGTTTATATGCGAGGTTAAAGTGAAAAGCTGGAGCCGTAGCGAAAGCGAGTCTGAAATGGGCGAGTGAGTATATAGATGTAGACCCGAAACCAAGTGACCTACCCATGTCCAGGTTGAAGGTGTGGTAAAACACACTGGAGGACCGAACCCACGTCAGTTGAAAATGGCGGGGATGAGGTGTGGGTAGCGGTGAAATTCCAATCGAACTTGGAGATAGCTGGTTCTCTCCGAAATAGCTTTAGGGCTAGCCTCGGAATATTGGATCATGGAGGTAGAGCACTGTTTGGACTAGGGGCCCGTCATGGGTTACTGAATTCAGATAAACTCCGAATACCATTGATTTAGTTCCGGGAGTCAGACTGCGAGTGATAAGATCCGTAGTCGAAAGGGAAACAGCCCAGATCACCAGTTAAGGTCCCAAAATTTATGTTAAGTGGAAAAGGATGTGGCGGTGCACAGACAACTAGGATGTTGGCTCAGAAGCAGCCACCATTTAAAGAGTGCGTAATAGCTCACTAGTCGAGTGCCGCTGCGCCGAAAATGTACCGGGGCTAAACATAATACCGAAACTGTGGGTGGACACGTAAGTGTCCGCGGTAGGAGAGCGTTCTAAGGGCGATGAAGCTAGATCGTAAGGACTAGTGGAGCGCTTAGAAGTGAGAATGCCGGCATGAGTAGCGAAAGATCAGTGAGAATCTGATCCACCGTATGACTAAGGTTTCCTGGGGAAGGCTCGTCCTCCCAGGGTTAGTCGGGACCTAAGGCGAGGCCGAAAGGCGTAGTCGATGGCCAACAGGTTGAGATTCCTGTACTAGTTTATTTTGTTTGAACGATGGAGGGACGCAGGAAGCTAAGGAATGCACACGACTGGAAATGTGTGTCTAAGCAACAAGTCTTGAGTTGAGTGAAATGCTTGATTCTTTAAGGACAAGTTGTGATGGGGAGCGAAATTAAGTAGCGAAGTTCCTGATGTTACACTGCCAAGAAAAGCTTCTAGTGAGAAATAAACTACCCGTACCGTAAACCGACACAGGTGGTCGAGGAGAATATCCTAAGGTGAGCGAGTGAACTCTCGTTAAGGAACTCGGCAAAATGACCCCGTAACTTCGGGAGAAGGGGTGCTGACCGTCAGGTCAGCCGCAGTGAATAGGCCCAAACAACTGTTTATCAAAAACACAGGTCTCTGCAAAATCGAAAGATGACGTATAGGGGCTGACGCCTGCCCGGTGCTGGAAGGTTAAGAGGATGAGTTAGCGTAAGCGAAGCCCAGAATTGAAGCCCCAGTAAACGGCGGCCGTAACTATAACGGTCCTAAGGTAGCGAAATTCCTTGTCGGGTAAGTTCCGACCCGCACGAAAGGCGTAATGATTTGGGCACTGTCTCAACGAGAGACTCGGTGAAATTATAATACCCGTGAAGATGCGGGTTACCCGCGACAGGACGGAAAGACCCCATGGAGCTTTACTGTAGCTTGATATTGAGTGTTTGTACAGTTTGTACAGGATAGGTAGGAGCCGTAGAAATCGGAACGCTAGTTTCGATGGAGGCGTTGGTGGGATACTACCCTAACTGTATGACCACTCTAACCCGCGCCACTTAGCGTGGCGGGAGACAGTGTCAGGTGGGCAGTTTGACTGGGGCGGTCGCCTCCTAAAGTGTAACGGAGGCGCTCAAAGGTTCTCTCAGAATGGTTGGAAATCATTCGTAGAGTGTAAAGGTATAAGAGAGCTTGACTGTGAGATTGACAAATCGAGCAGGGACGAAAGTCGGACTTAGTGATCCGGTGGTTCCGTATGGAAGGGCCATCGCTCAACGGATAAAAGCTACCCTGGGGATAACAGGCTTATCTCCCCCAAGAGTCCACATCGACGGGGAGGTTTGGCACCTCGATGTCGGCTCATCGCATCCTGGGGCTGTAGTCGGTCCCAAGGGTTGGGCTGTTCGCCCATTAAAGCGGTACGCGAGCTGGGTTCAGAACGTCGTGAGACAGTTCGGTCCCTATCCGTCGCGGGCGCAGGAAATTTGAGAGGAGCTGTCCTTAGTACGAGAGGACCGGGATGGACATACCTCTGGTGTACCAGTTGTGCCGCCAGGCGCATCGCTGGGTAGCTATGTATGGACGGGATAAACGCTGAAAGCATCTAAGTGTGAAGCCCCCCTCGAGATGAGATTTCCCATTCCTTTATGGAAGTAAGACCCCTGAAAGATGATCAGGTAGATAGGCTAGGAGTGGAAGTACAGCGATGTATGGAGCGGACTAGTACTAATCGGTCGAGGACTTAACCAAAGGTGCAATGTTAGGCTTTTGAAATAAAATATTACTTATTATGCAGTTTTGAGAGAACGAAGTTCTTCTCAGTGCGCAAGCACAAAATAGTGTGGTGGCGATAGCAAGAAGGATACACCTGTTCCCATGTCGAACACAGAAGTTAAGCTTCTTAGCGCCGATAGTAGTTGGTGGGAAACTACCTGCGAGGATAGGACGTTGCCGCGCAAATATAAAAAGGTTGGGCCGAAAGGTTTAACCTTTTTTGTTACCATCAGTTTTTTCCAAGAGAGAGTAGTGATTAACCTGCAGCTATTAGCTAATGAGATACTTAGTGTTACTCAGGATGTTTACGTGGCCTATGAAGAACCCTACTAGCTGTGAGTAGGATTAAGCTAAGTAAAATATAGCGCATCGTAATTAAAAAGCCGTTTAACAGTCCCTTATGGGATGGTTAAACGGCTTTTTGCTATGCTAAGGCGTCATTTTCTGTTTCCTGATAACGTTGCAAGATGTAGATTGCTAGGATAACTAGAATTGCACCACTCATTTCTACCCAACTAAAGCGGGCATGGAAGAAGATGATACTTAGAATAAATGTAATTACAGGTTGTACGGCATCAACGATACTGATTACGGTTGATGGTGCAAAGTTTAAACTGTGTAACAAGCAAAGATATGCGAATACAGTTCCAATCAAAATAACGGCTAAAATTGCGATAATACCGGAAGCATTTAAACGCGGCGGTGCTTGCCAGAATGGTCGGTGGATATTGAAGAGTAAACCACTGATGAACATGCCCCAACCTAAAACGAGAATTGGTGATTTTTCATTAACGATTGGTCTTGGTAGCACAACGTAGAAAGCAGCTGTTACACCGGATAAGATTCCCCAGATTAATGAATTAAAAGGAATTGTTAAAGTATGGATATTGCCTTTCGTAATAGAAAGGAAAACGCCAATTAAAGCAATTCCGAATGAGATAATATCAATTCGATTTGGCCACTTACGTAAGAAAGCGAGGGTTCCAATAACGATAAACAGAGGACTTAGATATTGTAAAATAGTCGCCGCTGCTGCATTCCCCGTTTGGATACTCATGAAGAAAGTATATTGATTACCCATGATACCGAAAAGGGCGTAAGCGATTAGCCAAGCCGTTAATCGTTTTGATTTAAAAATGGAGAAGATATCTTGTTTGAACTTAATTGCCCCGATAAGTAATAAAATTAAACCAGCGCCAAGCGTTCTAACGGATAGGAACCAAGTTGCAGGGATCTTTTGTCCTTGCGAGATGAATTCCAAAATAGTACCTGAAACGCCCCAGAGTGCGGACGCCATAGTCGCCCAAAACATGCCTTTGGCGATGTTTTGCGGTTGAGTTCGATTGTTCATTGTGCGCCATCCTTTTTTGAAAATTTATAACTATACTATTATAAGCTAAATGGCGTATTTATGCTATTTGCAAAACTTTTTTCATTATTATTCCCCACAAAATAATAAATATGGCAGTGATAAAGCGAACTGGTCAACAAAAGCTAATTAAGTTATGATGAATAAAAAAGTGAGGGATTCAGATGCAATACATTGCGTTATTACGGGGAATTAATGTGGGTGGTAAACGGCCAGTTAAAATGAGCGTGCTTAAAACTGCGTATGAAGCGGCTGGGTTCACCAATGTGCAAACATACATCAATAGTGGCAACGTGTTATTTGAAGCCCCAGAAACAGGCTTAACAACCTTAGCGGCAACTTGTGATCAGATTATGGTGGAGACCTTTGGCTTTTCTGTGAATATCGCCGTGGTCACAGCTGACCAGTTGATTCAAGCTGTTGCGGACGCACCAACTTGGTGGGGCAATATGCCAGATGTGAAACATAATTTAATCGTGGCGATTGCGCCTAAAACGGGGGCGGAATTGAGTGTACATGTAGGGGCAATTAAGCCAGCGTATGAAAAAGTTGCCGTGAATGGTCCGTTTATTTTCTGGAGTGCACCCGTGAAAACATTCGGTCGGACGCGGTGGTCGACTGTTGCTAAAGGGGACCTATACCAGTGGCTGACAATTCGGAATGCCAACACCGCTCGTAAATTAGTGGCACTCGCACAGGCACTACGGGAAGCATGAAGTGGTTAGACTCGCATCTTCATTAATATTCATATATACTTATAGTAATAATCAATAAAGAAATGAGGGACGCGATGCGCTTATCCAATTTGAAACAGACGATTATCCAGATGGGGTTGATCTTGATTGCTCTCGAAATTATTGCGATTGGGATTCAACTCTTCTTTGCCCCCCATGAAGTAGCAGCCGGTGGGGCAACCGGTGTGGGGATCTTATTAGAAGAATTGATGGGGTGGAAGATATCAACAGTGGTGTTTGTGATTAACATCGGCATGCTGATACTTGCTTACTTCTTACTTGATAAGAAAACCACGTTAAGAATTCTCTTTGGTAGTTTTATGCTACCAGTTTGTTTAGCTTTAACGCCCCAAATGATGGTGGTGGAAGACAAACTATTAGCAATTATTATCGGGAGTGTTGTTTACGCTGCCGGAATTGCCTTGTTATATCGAATTGATGCCTCGAGTGGTGGCTCAACAGTGCCACCGTTAATTTTCAAAAAATATTTCAATATCAAACCGGCATTGAGTTTGCTGGTAGTTGATTTACTAGTCTGCTTTGCGAATGTGTTCGTCTCTGGTTTTGAGACGTTCATGCTGGCAACTTGTTCATCAATTCTGACGTTGATTACGATGAACTATATTGAGACCGGGTTGAACCGGAAAAAGGTCCTCTATGTCATGAGTAACGACCAATTACCTGAAATTAAAGCCCATTTAATCGAAGAATCTGATGTGGGCGTGACGATTTTTGATGTTACTGGGGGCTATTCTAATGACAATAAGCAGATGTTGATGCTCGTTGTTGAAAATCAAGCCTATCAACACATTATTAATCGAATTCATGAAGTTGATCCTTTGGCATTTACGATTGTGGCTAACGTAGCCGAGGTACGCGGCGGTAGTTTATAAATTTAAAAAGGGTCGAGACAATTGTCTCGACCCTTTTGTGTGTTATTGATGATTAAAGTAGCGATCAGCTTTTAAATTATTGATGGTGAGCATGATAATCAAGCTGATGATATAGAGTGTTGAAATGAAGAGCATCACGGTCATCACCGAATAATGATCAAGTAACCAACCGATAATCACGCTCGAAAATCCACCGATACAGCGGCCAACGTTCATAATCACGTTATTGGCGGTTGCACGGACTTCGGATGGGTAGAGGCGACTGACAATCGCGCCATAGCCTGCAAACATACCATTTGAGAAGTAGCCGACAATTGCACCGACGAACAATAAAGCACCCATGCTATTGGGGAAGGTTAAGATGTAAACGCCTGCTGCTGAAGCAATCAGGAATAAGACAAAAGCAAACCGTGGACCAATTCGGTCTAGAATCCAACCGAAAGTCAACATGCCTGCTGACATCCCGGCAATCGTCGCTAACATCCAAGTTGATGAACCAGCCACACTGAGGTGCATTTGTTGTTGCATGATGGTTGGTAACCAGTTCATTAAACCGAAGTAACCAGCGATTTGGACGATTGCCATTATCATCAGCGCAACTGTTTGGTAAGCTAGTTCGCGTGTTTTAAAAAGAGCGCTAATCTGACCTTTTGGTTGATCTGATTCAGAAGTGAACGTTGTACTTTCGACTAGATGATGGCGGATAAAAAAAGTAATGATAACAGGTAATAGGCCGAATAGAAATAGTGCATGCCAACCAAATTGTGGTAAGACCCACGCTGCTAGAAGTGCCGCGGCAATAGCGCCAAGTTGACCTGCGACACCCACGAAGGATGAAACACGTCCGAGCTGTTTCTTAGGGAAAGATTCGGCTAAGACCGTCATGCCAATCCCATATTCG
This sequence comes from Latilactobacillus curvatus JCM 1096 = DSM 20019, assembly GCF_004101845.1. Lineage (NCBI taxonomy): Bacteria > Bacillati > Bacillota > Bacilli > Lactobacillales > Lactobacillaceae > Latilactobacillus > Latilactobacillus curvatus. Next base: position 1,548,809 of record NZ_CP026116.1, read on the forward strand.
CCACCAGCACCGATCCCAGCTAAGAAGCGACAGAGATAAATCATGGGAAGGGTGTGGGCAAATGACATAGCCGCTGTCGCAAAAGCAAAGATAAAAATGGTGTAAGTGAATGTTTTAATCCGTCCAACGCGGTCGGCTAAAACGCCAAAAAAAACGCCACCTAACAACATTCCAATATTGGTAATCGTTGCGATTAATCCCGCCTGTGTTCCACTGAGATGTAAATCTGCAATGATGGACGATAGGGTGAAAGACAAGAACATAACGTCCATGTTTTCGAGACCGAAGCCGGCCGTTGTTGAGGCGACCACCTTAGTCTGGTAGCTTGTTAATCGATGTTGGCTGTGTGCCGTAATAGTTTTCATATTCAGTTTTCCTCCAAAAAGGACGCTCTCTGTCGTCCCTTATTTTGCTTGGTGCCAATCTTAGCACAGGAAAGTAGTCTGTGCAAGGGTGTTATGGAAAAAGCGCAAGCGTCCTTTGTGATATAATTGAGTTTATAAAATGGCTCTTCAGCGATGGAGGGCGTCATGGAGGCTATTGAATGACTGATAAGAAAAAACACTTTACTTTTCCGAGCGCCTACACAGTAATTCTACTTGTTTTACTGGCAGTGATGATCTTGACGTACTTTATGCCAGCCGGAAAATATGCGAGTTTACAATATAACACGACCCAGGAAAACTTCACTGTGGTCGCACCCAATGGGCATGAATCGACAGCACCTGGGACACAAGCAACACTGAAGAAATACCACGTTAATACGGATTTAGCGAAGTTTAAGGATGGGTCGGTGTATAAACCAGTTGCGATTCCAAATACATATCAAAAACTCAATCAGCATAAACCAAACTTATTTGGCGCGATTAAACAATTTCTGAATGCGCCCATTCAAGGGTTATCTGAAACAATCGATATTATCACATTTGTCTTAATTCTAGGTGGGATTGTGGGCGTTGTGAATAAGACCGGTGCATTTGCGGCCGGAATGGCGGCGCTATCGAAACGTTTGAAAGGTAAAGAAGCCTGGTTAATCGTGATTGTAACGAGCTTGATTGCCCTAGGCGGGACCACCTTTGGCTTGGCTGAAGAAACAATTGCTTTCTATCCAATTCTAGTGCCAATCTTTATGGCAGCTGGCTACGATGCGCTAGTCGCAATTGCGGCGATTTATCTAGGCAGTTCAATCGGGACAATGGCTTCAACGGTGAACCCATTTTCCGTCGTGATTGCTTCTAATACGGCTGGCATTAGCTTTACAGATGGTATGGGACTAAGGCTTGTAATGCTGATTCTAGGCACATTAATCTGTATTTTCTACACGATTCGGTATGCTGAAAAAGTAAAACAGGATCCAAGCCAATCGCTCATTTATAATCAAAAAGCAGAATTGGAAAAACATTTCCTGGGAAATAGTGATGTCAATGAAGTACCACGGTTTGATTTCCGGAAGAAATTGATGTTAATTATTTTTGCGGCCGGTTTTGTCATCATGGTCTTCGGCGTGAAGGAATGGGGTTGGCTATTTAATGAAATTTCCTCGTTATTCTTAGCGATTACGTTTATTTTGGCGTTTATTTCCGGATTATCGGAAAAAGATTTTGTTAGTGAATTCGTTGCAGGGGCTTCCGACCTGTTAGGTGTAGCCCTTGTGATTGCTTTAGCACGCGGCGTGACGATTATTATGGAACAGGCACAAATTAGTGATACGCTATTGTACTGGTTAAGTAGTGGCGTTTCCCATATGAGTGGTGTTATCTTCTCAACGGTGATGTTCTTCGTTTTCATTCTACTAGGATTCTTCATTCCGTCGAGTTCCGGTCTAGCGGTGCTATCAATGCCCGTCATGGCACCGTTGGCTGATGTAGTCGGTGTTAATCGTGACGTTATTATTAGTGCTTATAACTGGGGACAAGGCATTATGTCGTTTATCACACCAACTGGTTTGGTCTTGGCCTCGCTGGCAATGGTCCATGTAACGTTTGATAAGTGGTTAAAATTCGTTTGGCCATTAATGGCGATTATTGGTCTATTAGCAATTATTTTACTCGGTGTTAGTGTCTATCTTTAAAAAAACGGTCAAAAAAGGTCCGCCACAATCGTGGTGGACCTTTTTTCGTGATTAGTAAACTTTAAATTTCGTTACTGGCCAGTAGCGGAGTTTGACAACGCCTTGAATCCCGTTGAAGGTTTTAGAATCATCACTGACAAAGCCTACTTCTTCATACCGGCTATCCTTTGAAACAGTCCGGTTATCACCCATGACGAAGTAGTGGTGGGCAGGGACTGTGGAACGACCAAGCACGTCCTTTAAATCAAAGTTTGGCTTATTAGTCTTTGGGTTGAGTGTGAAGTAGTTTGACCCGGCTAGGAAGGTTGTTGGATCTTTTTTATAGTCATTTAAATAAGGCTCACTGACTTTTTTATTATTAATATAGAGTTGATCCTTGTTGAAGCGAACAGTTTCACCGGGCATGCCGACAATTCGTTTAATGTAGAATTCACCTGGTGAATCAGGGGCCTTGACGATAACGACGTCGCCGCGTTTCAGTTTCGTATGGCGTAGTGCAATGACCCGATCATACTGTGTAAAGTTGGGTTGCATTGATGGCCCGAAAATTTGTTCATTGGCAATGACGAATTTGAGCAGTAATTGCGCAATGCCGACCATCACGGCCGCTAATAAAATGATTTGTATAGTGGATTTCCAAAATTCTTTTGCTTTAGCTGACATATCGCACATCCTTAGAATTCAATAGATTCATTGTACTACAATTAATTGGTAGATGACAACGAAACTGTACAGTTCCTTAACTATTTAAATGATCTTTTAAATTAGGGAAATGACGCGTTATTTATCACGGGAAACGGTTCGTGGTATACTGAAAGGGATTATTTTAAACGACAGGAAAAGTGAGTTTAACGCATGGCGAATTTAGTAATTGTACGACATGGCGAGAGTTTAGCCAATCAATTAAATACTTACACTGGTTGGTCTGATGTGCCATTAACGGCTGCTGGGCGCAAACAAGCACAGCATGTGGGCCGACAAATTCAAGCAACCGGAATTCAATTCAGTCATGTGCATACTTCGTTATTGAAGCGTGCAATTTTGACGAGTTACATTATTCTGGATGAAATAGACCAATTGGCCATTCCAATGACGAAGAGTTGGCGATTAAATGAGCGCCATTATGGGGCATTGCGCGGGTTAAATAAGGAAAAGACGCGGGCTATTTTTGGTGCGCATCAAGTTGCCCGCTGGCGGCGTAGTTACACGGCGGTCCCACCTTTATTGACGACTTTTTCGCAGGCCCGTCGTTATCGACTAGTTCCACCGATGAGTCGGCCACGCGGGGAGAGTCTTGCACAGGCAACGCAACGGCTATTACCTTATTGGCAAGATCAAGTAGTACCAGGATTACTTGCAGGCCAGGACCAATTGATTGTAGCGCATGGTTCTACTTTGCGTGCGCTCATTAAGGTGATCGAACAGATTTCAGATCGCGATATTGATGGTGTGGAAGTTGAAAATGGTGAAGCACTGTATTATCGATTCGATGCTCAAATGGTAGTCATTGAGAAGGGACGATTAGCGGACTAAGCGGATGGACAACAAATTGAAAAGAGGACTGCTGTTGGTAGGGCTCATCCTACTAATTATTGGCGGCACGATTTATCATGAACGGCAAAAATATGCCGTCCAAACTCAACAAACCCAACAAAAAATGAAACAACTTCAGCAACAATTACAGGCAACAAAACTTGAGTTAGCCATTCAAAAGGCAAAAAGTCATGAAGCCGGGATTGATGATCGAACCATCAATCATTTGAGTGCGAAGGAACAACAATTTGTACAGCAGTTGCTACATGATAACAGTTTTAGCGGGACCATTTTAATTGTGCGGTGGAATCATGTGTTATTTCAAGGTGGCCGGGGCTATGCAAATTTTGCGACTAAGCAACTGAATTCTCCACAGACGACGTATCAGATTGCATCGATTCAAAAGTCATTAACGGCTGCGTTATTGATGAAACAGGTGCAAGCCGGGAACATCGATTTAGCGACACCGTTAAGTCGGTATTACCCGCAGATTAAAGAGGCGGATCAAATTACGCTGAAGATGATGGTTGATATGCGTTCTGGACTGACTGAATTATCTGCACCAGAAAAAGAATTATCAGATCAAGCGCGGATTCAATATGCGCTTGATCATTTGGCTGTTAAAGATATTGGTCAGCATAATTATTCGCCAGTTAATTACCTTCTTTTGGCCGGGATTTTAGAACAAGTCACCCATAAGAGTTATCGAGAGTTAGTTGGAAATCAGTTGATAATACCGTTTAAATTAACATCGTTTAATTTTATGCCAAATGAAACGACCGGCCAACAAGCGACTGCTTATGGCTATCAACAAGACGGCTATGGCACGCCAGTTAGTGAACCAAGTTACGTATATATGCGTGAGTTAGGGACCGGAAATATGTATGCCACAACGAGTAGCCTCTTTCGAACTGAACAGGCGATTGTTCAAGGAAAAGTTTTTAAAAAATCGTTATTAAAAACGCTCCGCTCATCGACTACTGGTGAATATACGGGTGGTGTTTATAATTACAAAGATTATTTTACAAGCCACGGAGTCGAATCTGGATTCGAATCTAGCTTGCAGATGAGTCAGAATGGGCGTTCAGGAATTGTCTTATTATCGAATCAATATAAGGCCAATCCTTCAATCGGACTTCTAACGAATCAACTTTATAAGCAGTTAATTACGCTCAATCGTTAAAAAAGCAGCTTGGCTTAATGCCTAGCTGCTTTTTGTTTGGACTGTAAAATGATGTTGTGCAAGTGTCCAAAGGCCAAACCCAATTAAACAGCCAAACCAGTTTAAGAGGATGTCACTGAGTGCGAAAGTCCCTAGATAAAAGGCGAATTGGAGAATCTCAATGCCTAGAATCGTTAAGGGTGCTATGATGTTTGTTTCAACAAATGAGGCTTTCAAATGGTACAAACCGCCTAATGGGATGAAGTAAACGACATTCAGTGCGGCTTCGAGCAGTGTTTTGTGATCCTTTTGAATGAAATCGAACGGGTTCAAGCTAACTGCATGATAGACGTTTGCTTTAGTGAATAAGACAATGAATAATAAGAGCAGATAGACGCTGTAGACGAGATAACCATAGATTGGCGATAGTTGTCGGCGGTCCCATTGCACCCAGCCCAACCAAAATGTAAGGGTTAAAAATAGAATCAGAAAAAGCGTCGTTGCTGGAAAACGGGCCATAACCCGGGTTAAGCGTGGATAACTGTTGAGTGTTGGTAAGACAATGTGCCACACGAAGTAGCGACTTATGAGGTAGGCGACCACACCGGCTAAACCATATTCAAGTATCTTGCGCATTACGATTCCTCCAGTGATTATAGTTTGGTTTGGGCGAGGCGTTTAGTGAATTCAGCCATAAAGTCAAAATGTTGTGTGTCGGCTAACGTATCTTCTAATTTATTTAGAAGTTCGTTGAGCGCTTGTTGTTCGTCGGGGGTTAGGCTACCGAATAAAGTCTCCGTAAATTCATTGCGACCATCGAGGGCTTCTTTTAAAACCGCTCGACCCGCCGCTGTAATGAAGACGTGGGTGATTCGCCGATCATGATGATCGGGCCGCCGATTAATGTAGTGTTTAGACTCTAATTTGTGCAAGCATTCGGTTAGGGATGAAGGCCGAATATCGAGACTTTCGGCGAGGGCTCCCTGCATTTGTCCGTTTTCGATATTAAGGCGTTTTAGAATGCGAATTTGGCTGACTGAGCGATGATCGGATGAAAATTGCATGCCATAATAATGGCGATAATGGTGAATCACCTTATTGAAAGTTTGGAAAAGCTCGTTAGATAGCTCGGTCATGGGGACTCCTTAATAAAGTTTAATTTGAGATGCTAATACGGGTATAATACGTCATTTCATAAGGTGGAGCAATATTGCTCAGGTTTTATCAAGATTGTTGTGAATAATTTTACATAATAACCGCAAAAAAAACGATGGTTAAACTGAGTCAGTTCTAACCATCGTTTTGGGGTTGTTATTGAGCTGCCTTTAAGAAATTTAATGCAGCTGCATAATCTGGTTCGTCTGTTTGTTCGATAATTAATTCGGTGTAGCTAATTGTACCATCTGCTTCCAAAATAAAGATTGAGCGTTGAAGCGTGTTGTTGCTTGGAACGTAGAGTTGCATTGCTTTCCCGAAACTGAGTGCCTCATCAGAAAGGAGTTGCATGTTCTTAACGCCTTCTGCAGCGCACCAGTTATTTTGTTGTTCGATGGTGTTTGTTGAAATTGTGTAGAAATGGACGTCTTCGAATTGATCGACGGCTTGGTTAAAATGCTTTGTTTGAATGCTGCAAACACGGGTTTCAATGTCTGGCACGACGCTAATTAAAGTCCGTTTACCGAGCAATTGCGCAGAAGTCACCGTTTCGCCAGCGGCATTTTTAAGGTCAAATTGGGGTAACTGTGTGCCGACGGCTGGTGGTGTGCCGATTGTATCGAGTGGTTGATCATGTCTTGTGATTTGCATTTGCATAAACCTCATTTCATAATAAAAGATGCTTTTATTCTAAGCTGATTGTGCTGAGAACACAATTAATCACGCTCGAGGAGTATAGAAAATGTTACGTAAAAAAATTCAGGCACTATACGCTAAAAAGATGCTGAACCAAATTATCAAAGAGGTCAATGTCAAACCGCTCATTTATGAAATTGTCGATGCAAGTGGGACTGAAACCGCGGTTTTGCTAAGTCATGAGCAATGGGTTAAAATCCAAGCCGCGTTAACCGCTAACAAGTAGCGTGAATTCCCGATTTAGACTTAATACGGTAACTAAGCTGTAACATTTCTGTAATAGTTGAATGTTACACTTGTTCTTGGTTGGAAAACCGTACATAAGTTAAGTATTTTTAAAAATGATAAAGGGGAATCATTCAGTGAAAAAAGTCAGTCGATTAATGTTCAGTGCACTAGCATTCTTAACAATTGGGTCAACAATGGCGGTTAGCATTGGTGCAGTCAGTGCCGATGAAGTTGCTGATACAAAAGCATCAATGACAAACCTTAGTGCTGAAAACTCGGCTTTATTAGCTAAGTTAAGTGCTGCACAAGATAAGGTTGCTTCAATCGATAGCCAAGTGTCAAATAAGACCGTTGCAATTGATGATGCACAAAAGAACATTGCATCAACGGACAAAGAAATTACTGAAGTGGCTCAAAAAATCGTTAAAGTTCAAGCTGAAGTCCAATCTAGAAAAGCTGTTTTAAAAGAACAAGTAATTGCGCTTCAAAAACGTGCTGGGGATAGTGTTTCTGGAAATGTTTACGTTGACTTCATCGTCAATAGTGATAGTTTCTCAGATATGGTCAGTCGTGCTTCAGTTGTTGGCAAGTTAAACCAAGCTAACAAGGAAGCAATGGACGCCGTAGCGAACTCAGAAAGTAAATTAGCTACTTTAAAACAAGAACAAGTGACTGAAAAAGCAAACTTAGTTAACACAAAAGCACAGTTAGAAAAAGATCAAGCACAGTTAACATCACTTAAAGCAGATGCAGAAAATGAACAAGCAAGTTTCCAACAAGAAGTGGATGGACATAAGACACAGCTTGCTAGCTTACAAAGTCAATTAGATGCTCAAACAGCAGCCGCTGTTGAAGCTGCTAAAAAAGAAACTGAAAAAGCAACAATCGCACCAACGGTTGCACCTAAAACAGGTTCAGACAATACACCAGCACCAACGCCTGCAAAAACAACGACAGTTGCGCCATCTGGTGCAAACACTGGTTCATTAGTTGGCAATGCCTTACAATTCATTGGCACACCGTATGCATGGGGTGGCGCACAACCTGGTGGTTTTGATTGTTCTGGTTTAGTTTGGTACGCTGCTAAGATGGCCGGCATTAGCTTACCACGGACATCACAAGAACAAAGCACGGTTGGGACAAAAGTGTCATTATCAGAATTACAACCTGGTGACCTTGTTTTCTGGGGTGGCGTTGGTTCAGCACATCACGTTGGGATCTATATCGGTGGTGGCTCATACGTTCACGCACCAACAGAAGGCCAAAATGTAACAACGATGTCAATGCAATATTACAAACCTGACTTTGGTCGTCGTTTATAAGATTAAATAAAAGAATAAAAAAGTTTGGCGTCTGCTTAAATTAAGCCGCCAAACTTTTTTATTTATTTAAATCCTGAATAGAAGAGTGTGAATGAATAGTGACAAAACAACTATTAGTCATTACGGGCGCCACGGGTAGTGGCAAAACAACGGTGAGCCATTATTTAAAAGAGGCCTTTCAAATTCCACAAGTGGTTACCCATACCACGCGGCCTAGACGGCATAATGAAGTCGACGGGGTGGATTATTATTTTGAAACACCAGACACCTTGGCACAAAAGCACCTCGTTGAATCGGTGAGCTATTCTGGCTATCAATATGGCTCTTCACATGAAGCGTTAGATTTGGCGTGGCAAAAAGCACAGCTGATTAGCCTAGTTGTTGATACCAAAGGGGCACAGACTTATTTAGAGACGTTCCCCGAAGAAGCATCGGTCTTGTTCTTAACGGTTTCTGAAACAGATGCGTTGATTACGCGCCTTGAAAAACGGAAGGATAGTCCTGAAGCAATTCAAAAACGGATTCAAAGTGCTGAATTTAAGCGGGATCTGATGTTACCGAGTCATTTAAATCAACGGGCAACTGTGTTGGTTAACGATGACTGGGAAACAACTAAGCAAGCCTTAGCAACATTAATCGCAACCCTAAAAAATTGATCATTGAAAATAAAAAGGAAGCCTGTCGAACGCGTTCGACAGGCTTCCTTTTAACGTATGGTTAACCCTTATGCAAATAAGTGTTGGTTAACCGAATTGGTTTGTTTCACTTTATAACTGAGTTTTTGTACGGCTTGTTCAATTGTAATACCACTTGCGCTGATTTTTTCATTGTTCGTTGCAGTTGCGATAAATTTTTGAGTTTGCGTATCAAGTGAAACATGATACCAATTATTAGTTTGACTAGTAAATTCCATCGTAAAATCTCCCTTCAAATGACTATAAATACTGATAGAAGGCTAATGAAGACGATTTCTTAAAAATCATCTGAATTACATCATAACGCGCAGCCTGAGATAATGCAACTATTTTGTATTCGGATTCATTAAAATTTGGTGAAATTTAGTTGTGCTTAGCTAACGGTTATGGGATTAAGGGTATAATGGTAAATAGTGTGGGGTAACAACTAAATTGAAGTTGGTAGTAACAAGCGCCAGCGCCTGACAACCTAGAAAGCATGTGCTAGAATGGCGTATCGATTAATCGAGAGGAGCGGATGTATTAAATGAGCGAAATAACCACTGCCATTGCCGTATTACGCGCAAATGGGTACAAAATTACCAAGCAACGCCGAGAGATGCTACAGTATTTATCGGGATATGAAAATCGCTACATTCCCGTGACTCAAATCGACGAGCATATGCGCGCCATTTTTCCGGGAATGAGTCACAATACGATTTATCGCAACATTAAAGATTTTGAACAACTTGGCTTAGTAGAACAACAAACAGAGGGTGAACAGGCCCACGTTAAATATCAATGCGATTTTGAACATCGCCACCATCATCACTTTATTTGCCGCCAGTGTGGCAAAGTGATTGAATTGAAAATGTGTCCGTTAGATTTTTTTAGTCAGCAAATTCCAAATTGTCAAATTGAAGGTCATCAGTTCGAACTCTATGGCCTCTGTGAAGACTGCCAAGCATAATAGAAAGGGAGCGTTAAAATGGCATATCACACACCACCCATTATTCCACCAGCCGCCATTATTTCGTTAATTATCGCAATGAGTGCGACCAACATTGTGGCAAATACGGTTAAACCTGTTGAAAACACCAAGACAGAGCAGTCGTCATTTGTTTCAAGTAGTAGTGCAACCACAGGTTCAACCAGCAGCATGAATACATCAGAACCAGAATCTGAGTCTGAATCGGAATCCTCATCGACCTCTGAATCAACCGTTAATTCCTCTTCTAAGGCTGTTTCAAGTCAGGATCGGACGGATACGGATGCCAACTCACAATCATCTGATGATGAGCAGACAACAACACCACAAAATGATGAGTCAGCTAACACGACCACGGCAAGCAGTAGCTCTGCTAACACAAGTAGTAGCGCTAAAGTGGTTTCAAGTAGTAGCAGTGCCACTGCTACGCAGTAATAATTTGTTTTACGCGCAATAAGGGGGACATTTATCGTGTTAACTTTTTTAGACATTATTAACCATTATTTCGGTTACTTAAATATTAATGGTCGCGTTAAAAATCGCCTTTTTTCAGTTATTTGTTTAATTGGTGATTTTTATCTTCTATATAAGAGTGTGACCTACTTTAAAGCTCAAGCGGTTGGACGAGGTGTGATTAACCTCCTCGTCTTTTTGGTGTTATTCTATTTTGCAGTGATGAACCTGTATTTCTATTATCGGGGCAAAAATGCGGTCATCGATATTTCACCGTATGTTGAAAAAGCGCTGGGTGGTGATCCAAACGCGCCACATCCACTAAATGGGGTAACCGCCAAAACGCAAGTGATCTCACAAATTCAACCGGCCACTGGCTTATTTGAAGAACAAAATCTCTTGCCCGCGCAACTGACAATGGACGCGGAACAAACCCAACGTTTAGGATCCTTGATTAACGAACTGATTGAATCTGGCTATCTTAGCTTGAATTACGCAGGCTTAAGTGATAATGATATATATGAACAAGCGCAACAATTGCAGCGACCAATTTATGCGATTGGGAATCAAGTTGCTTTACCGTTTTATGAAATGAAACAAGAAGCAGATCGTTGGGTGCTCTATGGGGGGATTAACGCCATTGCCAAACAACCGTTAGCGCAGATTACGACGGTTGGCTTAACCCCAATCCAAGACCTAGCCCAAGATTATCAACTTGCAGTCGCCCATACTTGGATTACGGGTGGCCCGAACAAGATGGCCGGGCGTAGTGGCGTGGTTGAAGGCAATGATCCCTATCAATTAGTGGTTCAGATTGCGTACCAAGAACGAACAAAGTAGTCAGTGGAGGAAAATAGGTGGAGATTCATAACGAATTCTTAGATGTCAATTATTGTTACCAATACTACCTACTAGAATTAGTAGCGGATAACGGCAATTATTACTTAACAGGGTAGATTGTAAAATTAATCCGAACGCTGTTCGGACAAAAAAGATCAGCTTCCTTTAAAATGGTGTTTACCACAAACCCATCTTTTAGGAGCTGATCTTTTGTCTAGTATAACCTATTCCGAACGAATTAAAATCGAAACCTTTTGTGAACTAGGGCTGTCCAATATCCAAATGGGCGTTCGGCTGAACCGATCACCGTCAACAATTTCTTATGAATTATCTCGATGTCAACCTTATCAGGCTGAATTAGCACAAACAGATGCCGAATACAAGCGATCACGATGTGGTCGGAAAACTAAGCTGAGCGATGAGTTAAAGCAAAAAATTCTCAACCATTTACGTCTAAGCTGGTCACCAGGAATGATTGCTCACGAATTTAAACTAGCTACTAAATCTATTTATAATTGGCTAAATCAGGGGAGAATTGGTTTCTCCTTGAATGATCTACCTGAACATGGCGTACGCCAACGGCGTAACGTTGACCAACGATCCAAATATAATCAATCTTTGGGGCGATCAATTGAACAGCGTCCCATGATGATTAATCAACGTAAGCGCATCGGCGATTTTGAACTAGATACAGTCGTTGGTCCTCGTGGGCATAGTAAGGCAGTTTTATTAACTTTAATCGATCGCAAATCACGGTTCCTTTGGGCATACCGGTTAAAAGATCGGACGACAGCGACTGTTAATGAAGCACTAACTAAGTTCCTAACCACTTTTAATGGTCCGGTGCACAGCTTTACTGTGGACCGTGGCACTGAGTTTAGTGGGCTAGTATCACTTGAATCACAATATGGTATTAAGACCTATTACTGCCATGCTTATACTCCAGCTGAACGTGGTAGTAATGAACGCTTTAATCGGAATTTACGTTATTTTTATCCTAAAGGGACTCGTTTTGAGCACATTAGTGCTCAAGATTTAACGACGACGTTACTCCAAATTAACCAGCGACCGCTTAAAATACTCGACTGGCAAACACCGTATCAGGTTATGCTGACAAATTTGTCCAAAAATTCGGATTAAATTTGCAATCTACCATTTATATTCAAGACCCGCGTTTACAATCTAAGTGCAACACATAATTAAATAGACCAAAAAGGCCATGATGACCTATTCTTATAAGCAACCAAGCACATAAGAAAGGCACATCATGACCAACATCAAGCGTACCATCTCTAAGGCTTACCAACAACTATCAAATTTTGATCGCGTTCGCATTGAAACTCTGCTCAATCAGGGATTCTCCCAAGCACGGATTGCCCGCGAACTCAACCGCTCTCGTAGTACTATTTCGCGTGAGATCACTCGTGGCTCCGTTCTACAGCGAATTCCCGGGCATAAGGTAGCGTTGATTTACTTTGCTGATACGGCAGCTTATCTGCACGCTCAGCGGCGGGAGTGGTGTCGCCCCAAGACGATGCTTGAGAAGAACCCCGAGTTCTACGCCGCCTGTGCCGCTGCCATCAAGCAACGTCCACGCGTACACAGTGTGGACAGCTTCGTGCACACCTTCAAACGGGAACACGCAGACGAGGTTGTTCCTTCAACACCAACGGTTTACCGGGATATTGAGGCCGGTAGATTCGAACTACGGACCCACGACTTACCGCGCAAACCCAGCTTGCGAATTAAACGAAGCCATTCCCATACCCGCACCAATAAGACGAAGCTTGGTACCTCGATTGATGAAAGACCCATTGAAGTTCAAGACCGTCGGCAAGGGGGCCATTGGGAAGGAGATTTAGTGAAAGGTAAGCGCGTTGATAGCGAACCTGCGTTGCTGGTTTTGACAGAGCGGATGAGTCGCTTCGAAATCATCATCAAGCTCGCTAACTACAAAGCAAGTACCTGTAAGGTGGGACTTCAGTCCATCATTGATGATTACGGTGCGGAATACTTCACCACCATCACCTTTGATAACGGCAGTGAGTTCGCACAACTAGATTCAGTAGAAGGAACTGATGTCTACTTTGCTCATCCGTACTCACCATGGGAGCGCGGAACAAATGAGAACCAGAACGGCCTTCTACGAGAGTTTATTCCGAAAGGTCGCTCACTCCACCATTACGACATCATTGATATTCAGAGCTTCCAGGACGCACTCAACAGCCGGCCTCGTCGTATCTTGGGCTACCGGAGTGCGGCGGAACTGATGCCGGAACTCTAAGCTGTGTACCACTTATAGGATTAGACTAGAAACTGTTGCACTTAGATTGACAATACGGGTAAAATTTTTAATTTATCTTTCGCCGGATTTTTAAACTATTTAAAATATACGCATTTTATTCATCCACAAATGTTATAGAATTAAGGCAATCAAGTAAGTGTTTTAATCCTAATAAAAATAGTGGGTACAATAAAATGACGATTTATTATTTAAAACCAGAAAAAACAGTCGATGAAATTATCAATACATTGCACGCTAGTGTTGCTAGCATGCAATATTTTGGAACGCTAGATATGATTTGCGAAAAAGTTGAGTTTAATCTTGATGAAGCCGCGCTATTACAACGAATTAAGCAACTAGCCGATGATTAACGCGCAGATTTGGAAACCCTTCATTCAATCGGGGTTTCAGAAAATGATATCGACCGTTTAAAAGCTGCAGGTTTATTATTATTCGTTCAGGATAATGAGATTCCACAAAGCTATGTGACGCTCAGTCGGAAAGCATTAGTTGGTTTGCAAGAGATTGCAGCGGCTTATGCTCAAGAGTCTACACAGCTAACAATAAATATTGATTCAAAAGAAATTCAAAGCTTAAAAGCAGCTTCAGATAAGGTTTTCAGAAAGTATCAATAAGAAATTGAAAAAAGCCCATCGACATTTATGTCGATGGGCTTTTTTGTTTGCCGCAAAGTAGCGCTTGGCTATGCTTGAACGAACTTTTTAACGGGTCCTAATAGGTCTGGGTTGATTTGTGCACGAATCAACGTGCCATCTTCTTCATAGCTTTGTTTAGTGATATTGGCACGATCACTGAGGTACGAAACAGCTTGCCCTTCTGTGTATGGGACTAAGAAGTCGAGCGTTGGGTATTGTTCAAAGAGTTGTTTGTTAATTAAGGCAATCAATGCATCGATTGCTACTTCGTCGCGAGCTGAATAAACGATTTGGTTTCCGTCTACTTCAGGATAGCGCGTATCTGGTTTCAAATCAGCTTTATTGTAAGCCTCGATGACTGGGATATCTTTAATGTTGAGTGATTCAAGGGTTTCTTGTGTCGTTTCCATCATGTCCAAGTAGTTTGGATCTGAGTAATCAACCACGTGGATTAAAAGATCAGCACTCGCTGCTTCAGCTAAGGTTGATTTAAAGGCTTGAATTAAGTGATGAGGAAGTTTTGTGACGAAACCAACCGTATCACTCAACAGGAATTTCTGTTGGTTGGGGAGGACGATTTCGCGGACACTCGTGTCTAAGGTGGCAAAGAGCATATCCTTTTCAAAAACTTGTTTTTCAGGTGTATCGGGGTTCAACCGTTGTAAAATTCGATTCATAGTCGTTGATTTACCTGCATTGGTGTACCCGACGAGTGCGACAACTGGAATCGCATTTTTCGTCCGTTGACGGCGTTGTACGAGTTGTTGTTGATCGATTTTAGCAAGTTCGGCTTTGAGCTTCGTAATCCGTTTTTCGATGAGTCGGCGATCCAATTCAAGTTGGGTTTCACCCGCCCCACGGTTCGCAGTACCCCCGCCACCTTGTTGATCCAACTTGTTTTCAGAAGGATGGAGGCGTGGTAATTGGTATTTCGCTTCGGCGATGGCCACTTGGAGTTGCGCTTCTTTTGTTTTGGCACGGCTAGCAAAGATTTCAAGAATTAATTGCGTCCGATCAAGAATGCTTATTCCGAGTTCTTTTTCTAAATTCCGAATCTGTGAAGGTGAAAGTTCATCGTTAATCAAGATAATGTCCGCATCTTCAGCGACGGCGCGTTCTTTAATTTCTTGAACCTTCCCTTTACCAAAATAAGTGGCGTGATTAGCTTGGTCGATATTTTGGCGAACGTCACCAACGACTTCTAAGTTATCGGCACGGGCTAGTTCGCCCAGTTCGCGCATTGTATAGTCAAAATTAACTTGGCGTTGACTAACACCAGTGATTAAAACCTTTTTAGGTTGCATATAAGTTTCTTCCATGAGATCTCCTTTTTGTGAGAGTGCGTCTTCAAATGGTCAGCCGTTGAGGATTAGCAATATCTCGTAAATGAGCGGCAACGCCGATTGTTTACGAGATGGCGCTAAACGCAGACGACTATTTGAAGAAAGCACGTTTAAGATAAGAGTGTGGCACCGGCGGTTATCTGCTGAGGATTAGCATAGGCAGACGAAAAACCGATTTGTTGGTTATTTGGCTGACGTAGCTAACCGAGAGCAGATGCCTGGTGGAGCACGTTTCAATTGAAAAAAAGGGCCATGGCAAAAATATTCTTTTGTCACAGCCCTCAGTTAATTAAATTTAAAAAGCGAATGCCAACAGAAATAGCCGCAAAATGGCCACATGATTATTCAATTGTGATTGCGATTAAACAAACGTTAGTTGACATGTTGTTGACGCTCCTTTGATGTGAAATGGGTGGTTACCCACCTTATCCGTTAAGTGTACCATGAAAGCCATTAAAAACCAAAGTTCGCCTTTAGCGTGTACGCCAATAATTAACACTGTTGTGGGTGCCCAGCGTAATTTTATGGTAGAATGTAAGCGGTTATCAAAATACATAAGAGAATCGATTGGGGGATTGACGAATGAAAAATTTAGCATTACTTGATGTTGGTGGCACTACGATTAAATATGGTTTATGGGATGGTGCGGCGCAACAATTGACCAAACAAGGGGCTGTTGCCACACCAAAGTCGTTGAATGCGTATTATGATGTGCTGACGCAGATTGTGGCGGAGTTTAAGGCTAGTGACCAAGTTGTTGGGGTCGCAATGAGTACGCCGGGTGCAGTGAACAAGGCGACGGGTATTATTGAAGGGGCCAGTGCGCTCCCTTATATTCATCATTTTGAAATTCAAGATGAACTTGAAACGCGTTTTGACTTACCAGTCGTAATGGAAAATGATGCGAATTGCGCGGCTTTAGCCGAAGTCGGTAGTGGGGCTGCTAAAGGGCTAAAAAATGTGTTGTTCATGGTAATTGGCACTGGCGTTGGTGGTTCAGTGATTGTCAACGGACAAGTCCAACATGGTCGCCATTTATTCGGTGGTGAGTTTGGCTACATGATGATGAATGATGGTCGGATTTTAAGTGAAGTCGGGACCGCCGTTCACATGGCTGACCGTTATAATCAAGAGGCACATACTAACTACTCAGGGCATGAAGTTTTTGAATTGGCTGATCAAGGCGATTTACTCGCGCAAAAGGAGGCACAGGTGCTCTATGATAATCTCGCACAAGCCATCTATAATTTACAATATAGTTTTGATTCAGAAGCGGTTATTTTAGGTGGTGGGGTGTCGCAGGCCGATTTCTTGGTGCCAAATATTGAAAAAGCTTTACAGGAAATACTCAAGCAAGTCGATATTGCGCCTTTCATGCCAACCATTCGGACGTGTCAGTATCATAATGATGCGAACTTGATTGGTGCAATGGAAGATTTCCGCCGCACATATCCGAATTTAGTTGCAAATTAGACTAGTAAAGACCGCTTTCAACATGTCATAATAAATATTATAAATGATATTAGGAGGCGGTTAAGATGCCCACGGAAAAACAAGCATTAAATCAAACGATTGGATTTACCGCGGCATTAGCCACTGTGATGGGAACGGTCATCGGTGCTGGTGTGTTCTTTAAAGCGGATCCTGTGACGCATGCGACCGGCTCCACCGGGCTGACAATGCTTGCATGGCTTGTCGGCGGCTTAATCACAATTTGTGCTGGATTGACAGCTGCTGAATTAGCAGCTGCGATTCCAGAAACTGGCGGGATGATGCGGTACATCGACCATACTTATGGTAGTTTAGCGGCATTTTTATTAGGTTGGGCCGAAACAACAGTCTACTTTCCAGCGAACATTGCGGCGTTGTCGATTGTTTTTGCAACGCAATGCATTAACTTATTCAGTTGGTCAGCTTACTGGCAGATTCCAATTGCAATCATCGTCGGACTCAGCTTAACAATCTTGAATTTCTTTGGTTCCCGGGTTGGGGGACTATTCCAATCCTTCACAACCGTCTTTAAATTAATCCCGCTTGCGATTATTATTGTATTCGGGTTAATTCATCCAGGCAGCAACGCCGTTCATGTGTCATTATTTGACGTGACCCGGTCAAATGGATCGGGGAGTTTCCTGTCAGCGCTGGGCAGTGGTGTTCTAGCAACCCTCTTTGCGTATGATGGCTGGATTCACGTTGGGAATATTGCGGGTGAATTGAAGCATCCGGAACGCGATTTGCCGCGGTCAATTTTAATTGGTTTAACAGGAACCATGGTTGTCTACCTCTTAGTGAGCGCCGTCTTCGTTCTTGTGTTGCCAATCAATCAGATTGCCGGCAATCCGAATGCGGCTTCAGAAGTGGCTCGAGTGCTATTTGGTGGTGTGGGTGGTAAAATCATCACTATTGGGATTTTAATTTCCGTCTATGGCGGGATTAACGGCTACACGATGACTGGGATGCGGATTCCTTATGCGATGGCGCTCGAGAATCGGTTACCATTCAGTCGACAACTGCGCTCCCTTTCTAAAACAGGCGCGCCGGTTGTCAGTGGTTTAGTTCAAATTAGTATCGCCATCGTTATGATGTTTATGGGTGGCTTCAATACATTGACTGATATGTTGGTTGTTGTCATCTGGATTTTCTATATTCTAACGTTTATCGCTGTGTTCATTCTGCGCAAACGTGAACCAGAATTAAACCGTCCGTATCGCACACTTGGTTATCCAGTGATTCCAGTCATCGCCATTCTTGGTGGGATTTTCATCGTGGTGAATACATTATTCACACAGACGATGTTAACTTTAATCGGAATCGGAATTACATTACTCGGATTGCCCTTTTATTACTATTTAAAAAATAAATATCCAGTCGTTTAACACAAAAAACGAAGTTCGTGAATTAACTGAACTTCGTTTTTTTTGTGGCCAAAAACCAATTGTAGCAACGGATAGACGAAAAATAAAATAGTTGCGCAAATGAATTATCGGCATTAATTGTTGATTTTTATAAAAATAAACTAGGTCATAACTCATGAGTTGTGACCCCTTCGCATCAAAGGTTCTTATTGGCGTTTTCAGAAAATTCGTAAATTTATCTACAAATTAAAATAATCCGAAAAACATCGCTCAAACATTGGTTTTAAAAGGTTTTTAATGAACGATTGGCAATTATCGTCGCGTGAAATATACTTGCACATAACCAAACAATGATATAAACTAACCTTAACTGCTGCTTAATCAAGTTGAAATGAGCCGCTAGTTTGTTTTAAATAAATGATTGTCGGCTTTTGACTAGCCGGTGGTCATTTATTGTACATAAGTTAAAACTATATTGAATGAACGGTGGAGGGTTGCAGATGCCAGATAATAAAAGAATATTAACAATTAGTGAGTGGTATCTGGAGTGTCAGAACATCACGACTCAATTGAATAAAATGAGCGAAAAACATGGCTTAAGTTATGATCAATTTCTCGTGTTGGAACAGATTGTGGAACTAGGACGGAACACCCCAGGCCAAATTGCAGTCGTATTTGGGACCTCCGCACCAGCGGCTTCCCGTAAAATCAATACGCTACAAAGTAAAAAGTTTATTCGCAAAATTCGTGATATGGAAAATGACCAACGGAATGTTTGGTTAGAAGCAACTGAAGAAGGCCTCCGCAAGTACAAAGCGCTAAAAAAAGATATTACTAAGCATACTGGCATCAAAGCAACGGACTTGGAGCACTTACGGCAGATAAATCAAGCAATTATAGAATAAAAAAGGGAAAGCCCATCATCTTTAGATGATGGGCTTTTTTAATACCAATAAGGTAAATCGTAATCATTTTATGCATAAATTGGTATAATTGTGAAAGAATATAAAAAGTTGAACTTAAGGGGTGGAGAAATGGCAACATTAATGGACGTCGCTAAGCGGGCAAACGTTTCTAAGATGACAGTTTCGCGGGTGATTAATCATCCGGAACAAGTAACAGATGAATTGAAGGAATTGGTGTATGCCGCAATGAAGGAATTGGATTACCGTCCCAATTTAATTGCCAAAGCCCTAGTCAGCAACAGTACCCGAATCATCAAATTGTGTATCTTGGAAGACATCGACGTTACCGAACCATATTACATGAATCTAATGGTCGGAATTGCTAAGGCACTTGACCTACATCAGTATTCGCTGCAGTTAGTAACTCGGCGTAACTTTGATATCGGGAATTGTGATGGCTACATTATTACGGGATTGCGTGAAAGGGATGTTGCATGGATTCGCGATCTGACAAAGCCAGTCGTCGTTTTTGGGGAGAATCAGTACGGTTTTGATTATGTGGATACAAATAACCAGTTGGGGACCTACCTTGCAGCGCAATTAGCATTAGAGCGTGGTTATCGCCAGCTTATTTATATTGGAATGGCGAGTGAAGAAGCGTTTGAAAAATCACGTGAAGCCGGTTATTTACAATTAATGCATGAGCAGCAGCGTCCTGTTCAGTTACACCATTTTAACAACCATAGTCATTTGACCGAAGCCTACATCATTGAACACTGGGCGCAATTCAAACTCGAGACTGCGTTTATTTGTGCCACGGATCGTCTGGCAATTGGGATTGAACGGGGGATTGCGTCGTGTGGTGGTCATGTGCCGCAAGAGTTTGGGATTACAGGATTTGATGGGGTCTTTTTAAATCAAGTTGCCTCTCCTAAGTTGACAACGATTAAGCAGTCCATCATTGAAATGGGCCGTGCATGCGGAGAGAATATCCTCAAGAAAATTAATCAGGAGTGGATTGAGCGACCATTGATATTCGAACCAAACATTGAAATGGGCGGGACAATTCGCCCTGTGCTAAAAGAACAATCGGAATAAGCATAAGAAAACTGTTACCGGTAACATCAGGAAAACATTTGCAAAAGCGCTTTCAAAGTACGACAATAAAACTTGTAAACAGCACTGATAAAAATTTATTGGAGGTCGTTATAGTGAAAAAGATGTGGAAAAAGCTAGGGTTAGTTTCGTTATTGGCTGGTGTAACGTTAACATTGGCTGCTTGTGGGAGCAAGAGTGCGGATGGCGGCAATGTGAAAATCACAATTCTACAAGGAAAAGTGGAATCCAACAAGCAATTCAAAGCGATTGCGAAGAAGTATGAAAAAGCACATCCAAACGTCAAGATTGAAATCACATCAATCGGTGGTGGGACACAGTATAATCCCGTTTTGAAGACGAGAATTTCATCCGGGAATGCACCTACTATTTTTAGTTTAGATGGGCCAGCATCGGTTAAACAATTCAAGAACTACACGGCTGATTTAACGGATACAAAAGCTGCTAAGGCCGCTATTCCAAGCACACTAGATACTGTTAAGTCACAAGGGAAAGTTTACGGCTTGCCATTTAACATTGAAGGCTATGGTTTTGTTTATAATAAAGCTGTCTTCGAAAAAGCCGGTATCGATCCAAAGAGCTTAACGACTTACGATAAATTAGAAGCAGCTGTTAAAACATTAAATGAACAAAAAGAACAATTAGGCATTAAAGGGGTCTTTGCTTTACCTGGTAAGGAATCATGGATTCTTTCAGATCATTTGTTGAATGTTTATCTAAGTAAAGAATTTGATGGCAATGCACAAAAATTGTATACCTCAAAGAAAATGAAGTTTGAAAACAATGCAGAAATGAAACAAATGATTGATTTGCAAAAAGAATATTCCGTTCAACCAGTCATGCAAATGGATTACGCGGGACAAGTGAACCAAAACTTTGCTCAAGGAAAAGTTGCGATGATTCAACAAGGCGACTGGATTTACGAAACCGTTAACCAAATTGATGCGAAATTCGCTCAAGACGGGATCGGCATGATTCCAATGCCAGTTAAGGAACAACAAGGTAAGATGCCTGTTGGGACCTCAATCTACTGGGCAGTTAATAAACGGAAGAGTACCGACGAACAAAAAGCAGCTAAGGACTTCTTGAACTGGCTATATACGTCTAAAGAAGGTAAAAAAGACGTTGTTGAGAAATTACATTTCGTACCTGCTTATAAAGGTTACGGTGATGTGAAGATGCCAGATGCACTCACACAATCGGTCTATGATTACAGTCAAAAGAAAGCAACATTCGGCTGGGTTTTCCCGGGTTATACTGGCACATCATGGGATCCAGACGTTGCCCAACCTAACCTACAAAAATATCTATCAGGTGACCAAGATTGGCAAAAGACTGTTTCAAATATGAAGGACGGTTGGACAAAACAACAAACTAAATAAATTTATTCAATTGGATAAAACAAAAAGAGGGTATTGAAATGAAAAATAAGAGTTTATCATTTTGGTTATTTTTAACCCCTACCCTTGTTGCATTAGCATTAGTCGTTTTCATTCCAATGCTGGAGGGCCTATTCTATTCATTCACTGACTGGGATGGACTCTCTTTTACTAAGGTCGTTGGGTTTAAAAACTACATGGCCTTATTACAAGATAAAGCATTCGGAAACGCCTTTTGGTTCACGGTAGCTTTTGTTATCGTGACCGTCATCTTGCTAAATGTAATTGGCTTGGGGTTAGCATTACTTGTGACACAGAAATTTAAAGGCAACAATTTTTTACGAGCGATCTTCTTTATGCCAAACATGATTGGTGGGTTAATCTTAGGATTTATCTGGCAATTCATTTTCACGCAAGGCTTTAGCGCTTTGGGATCTGCCTTACACATGACTGTCTTCCAAAACTGGTTAACGAATTCACTAACCGGTTTTTGGGGCTTGGTAATTGTGACGGTTTGGCAAATGAGTGGTTACATCATGATTATCTATATTGCTTACTTGCAAAATATTCCAAGTGAAGTGATTGAAGCTGCTGAAATTGATGGTGCATCTGCTTGGCAACGATTTACGCGGATTACATTCCCAATGATCGCGCCAGCATTTACCGTCTGTATGTTTTTAACTCTGTCGAATGGGTTTAAAATCTACGATCAAAACTTGTCGTTGACCAACGGGGGACCTTACAACTCGACCCAAATGTTGGCGATGGATATTGTGAATACAGCCTATAATTCGAGTGATTTCGCACTCGCTGAAGCTAAAGCAATGGTCTTCTTCTTGATTGTCGCTGCGATTTCTTTAGTACAAGTCTTTTATAACCGTAAACGGGAGGGCGATTTCTAATGAATAAGAAAAGAAATAGTTGGATCGGCGTCCTCGGTGTATTGATTGGTCTTTTATGGTTATTCCCATTCTATATGATTCTAACGAACTCATTTAAAACACCAAAAGGCATTTTTGCCTCAGTATTGTCGCTGCCTAATCCATTCACGAATGTGAACTATGGAGATTCGTTTAAAGCATTGAATTTCATTAGTTCATTGACCAATTCGCTCATTATTACAGTCTGCAGTGTGTTGCTGATTATCCTCTGTTCTTCAATGGCAGCCTATGCACTGCAACGGAATAAATCGAAGTTGAGTAGCAGTTTATTGCTGCTTTTCATCTCAGCGATGTTGATTCCATTCCAATCAGTTATGATTCCGTTGACGGCAAACTTCGGTAATGTGCATCTGTTGAATATGTACGGCTTGATGTTCATGTATTTAGGCTTCAACTGTAGTTTATCGATTTTCCTATATCAAGGCACCCTTTCAAGTATTCCGATTGCAATGGATGAGGCGGCTGAAATGGAAGGTGCCAGTCGGTGGCAAATTTATTACAAGATCATCTTACCAATGTTGAGTCCAATGACTGTGACGGTCGCTATTTTGAACATCATTGCGATCTGGAACGATTATCTTTTACCATCATTGGTCTTACCACAAGTGCAATATACGATTCCACTACAAATGTTTAATTTCTTCGGAGAATACACGAAACAATGGCACCTCGCATTAGCCGGCATTACCTTGTCGATTATTCCGGTCATTGTCTTCTACTTATTCGCTCAAAAATGGATTATCAAAGGTGTTACAGATGGCGCCGTTAAATAATTAAGGAAGTGTTGATCGTGAAAAAGCACAGCGAAACAAGACAAACGTTATTGGCAGCCGGGAATTGGTTATGGTCGCTTTTTACCATCAACCTTGCTTGGTTTGGAATTAATTTTCCTGTCATTCTGACACTGATTTTAACGTTTAGTATGCCAAACGGCCGAGTAATGATTCCCGGTGCAGTTGTGCTAGTGTTAATGCTCAGTTTGTTTACACTACCAAGTTTAGTCGCGGTTTTTAGAGCGGTGGACCAATGGCAAGTTAACGGTGATGGTAATTATGCACGCGTTGTGTTAAAAGGGTGGCGGCAGGCACTGCCAGACTTTTTAGTGAATCTGACGTTAGCGACGGCATTGATGATCATCGTGTTGTTACTAAAAGCCAGTGTAGGCGATATTTTAGTTCGTAGCGGCTTATTGGTCTGGTTTGGGGCGTTATTGCTAGTTGTCGTTGCCAGAAGCTACTTGGTCGGGTTAGTGCGCCATGATGTTACCTTAGGCGGCTTTATCATTGCCAATGGGGGCAAATTAGTGCTAGCCACCGGCGTTTTCATCTTGTTGATGGGCATTAATATCTTTTTAAAACTCGCGTTTATGATTCTTGTTGCGAGCGTTTCGTTGGCAGCCTTCATTAGCTATCAATTATTGAACGGTGCACCAGTTAAAAACGAAGTAAGGGAGAAATGATCGATGGTCGAAATTAATTTAAATCATATCAATAAAAAATATTCAGGAAATGATACCAATTCTGTCACAGATTTCAATTTGAAAATTGCAGACGGTGAATTCATCGTATTTGTTGGGCCATCAGGCTGTGGTAAATCGACAACTTTACGAATGATTGCAGGTTTAGAAGATATCTCTGATGGGGAATTTAAAATGGGCGACCGAGTGATGAACAAGGTTGCACCTAAGGATCGAGATATCTCGATGGTTTTCCAAAACTATGCGCTCTATCCCCATATGACAGTCTTCGATAACATGGCGTTTGGCCTTAATATTCGTAAGAATGATAAGCAAGATACCAAAAAACGGGTTGATGCCGCAGCAGAAATCTTAGGTTTATCGGAGTATTTAGATCGGAAGCCATCTTCTCTTTCTGGTGGGCAACGGCAACGAGTAGCTTTAGGACGAGCAATTGTTCGTGATGCTAAGTTGTTCTTATTGGATGAACCATTATCGAACTTGGATGCCAAGTTACGGGTGCAAATGCGGACTGAAATTGCGCAATTACATCAACGCTTAGGTCGTAATTTCATCTATGTGACGCATGATCAAGTTGAAGCGATGACGATGGCTGATCGGATTGTCATCATGAACGATGGTAAAATCCAGCAAGTCGGCAAGCCAACTGAACTCTATAATCATCCGGTTAATAAGTTTGTGGCAGGCTTTATCGGTTCACCAGCAACGAATTTCTTCACGGTAACCTTAACTAATGGGCATCTAGTAAATGACGATGGTCTAAATATCACAGTGCCAGAAGGTCAGTTGAAACAGCTCATTGCCGGTGGCTACGATGGTCAACAAGTGATCTTGGGGATTCGGCCGGAAGATATTCACGCTGAAGAAATTGCCCTCCAAACATTCCCAGATGCTAAAATAACGGCAGAGGTTGTCGTTTCCGAGTTATTAGGGGCTAACACAATGCTCTATTCAAAGATTGGACAAATCGATTTTATCGCTGAAGTTAATTCGCGGGATTATCATGAACCTGGTGATCGGGTTGAGATGGCGCTTGAAATGTCTAAAGCGCACTACTTCGACATCGCAACGGAAGAAACAATCTATTAAGCGCTGCTAAATAGGCGGAATAATTTTGGCTGACGTATCGGAGGGAACGAAATGGAGAGAATTTTTGAAGTCGATCCGTGGCAGATTGTCACGCATCAACTAGATCGTAAACATAAACGGCTACAAGAGAGTATGACGAGTATCGGTAATGGTTACATGGGGATGCGCGGCGTATTCGAAGAGGATTATTCAGGAGACAGCCTGCCTGGCATTTATCTCGGTGGTGTCTGGTATCCGGATAAAACCGTCGTTGGCTGGTGGAAAAATGGTTATCCTGACTATTTTGGGAAAGTGATCAATGCCATCAATTTCATCAAAACGAATCTTAAAATTGATGGTCAAGCGGTGGATTTAGGCAAAGATGAAGTGACCGCATTTAAATTGGCACTCGACATGCATAATGGGGTGTTAACCCGCCAATTCATCGTTACTAAAAATAATAAACAAGTGCAAGTTACGATAGAGCGGTTTGTTAGTATCGTTCAAAAGGAATTATGCGCATTGCGCTACACTGTTGAAAACTTGGCGAGCGAAGCAGTTGAGATTGAGATTAGTTCTATGATTGATGCTGATGTTCAAAATGAGGATGCGAATTACGGTGAGCAATTCTGGCAAGTGATTGAGCAGTCAGACGCTGCGGATGACACTTATTTGGTCGGAAAAACAATGCCCAACGATTTCGGGGTACCACGGTTTAGTGTGGGGGTTCAAATTGATCATCAAACGACAATGATGGCAGATACTGGGCTTCAAGAAGCCCACCAAGTTGGGCAACGTTTTAAACAGCAATTGGCCCCTAAAACGCAATTGAATTTTGAAAAACGAGCGGTAGTGGTGACTTCTCGAGATTATTCAGAGTTGGACTTGGTACCAAATATGCAACGTATCAAGCAGGTCGTTGCGCAACAAAGTTACCAGCAATTATTAGCGGCACAGACGAATCAATGGGCGAAACGGTGGCAGATGGCGGACGTGGTGATTGTCGGTGATGATAGTGCCCAACAGGGGATTCGCTTTAATTTATTTCAACTTTTTTCAACCTTTTATGGTGAAGATGAGCGTCTAAATATCGGTCCTAAAGGATTCACTGGCGAAAAATACGGTGGTGCAACTTACTGGGACACGGAAGGTTTTGCAATGCCGCTTTATCTCTCATTGGCTGATCCGAAAGTGTCGTTGAATCTATTGAAGTATCGGCATAATCAATTGTCGGGTGCAGAACACAATGCCCGGCAACAGGGGTTAAAAGGCGCGCTCTATCCAATGGTGACCTTTAATGGGATTGAGAACCATAATGAATGGGAAATTACATTTGAAGAAATCCATCGCAATGGCACAATCGCCTATGCAATTTATAACTACACACGTTACACCGGCGATGAGACTTATTTGCTCAATGAAGGTATCGAAGTGTTAACTGAGATTGCACGCTTTTGGGCAGACCGTGTCCATTTCTCACAACGTGCGCAGCGGTATATGATCCACGGTGTGACAGGGCCTAATGAATATGAAAACAATATTAACAATAACTGGTATACGAATTTATTGGCGCAATGGACGCTTAGTTATACGATTGAAACGCTCAAAAAAGTAAGCGATACCAAAAAAGCGGATCTGAGACTTTCAGATGAAGAACTCTCACAATGGCAAGCGATTATTGAAAAAATGTACCTGCCACAAGATGAACAACTCGGGATCTTTCTTCAACAAGATGGCTTTTTAGATAAAGATATCCAGCCTGTCAGTGCAATCCCAGCAGATCAACGGCCCATCAACCAACATTGGTCATGGGATAAGATTTTGCGTTCGCCGTACATTAAACAAGCCGATGTTCTACAAGGCATTTGGTATTTTATGGATCGTTTTTCAGCTGCTGAAAAGAAGCGTAATTTTGATTTCTATGAAACGTTGACGGTTCATGAATCAAGTTTATCAGCGGCGGTCCATGCGATTCTAGCGGCTGATCTGCATTACGAAGATAAAGCGGTGGAAATGTACGCGCGGACGGCACGCCTGGATCTCGATAATTACAATAATGATACCGATGACGGATTGCACATTACGTCGATGACGGGGAGTTGGTTAGCGATTGTGCAAGGTTTTGCAGGCATGCGAATTAGCGATGAAGGACAATTATCATTCAAACCATTTCTACCCAAAAAATGGACGGCTTATGAATTCCATATTAACTTCCGCGGCCGGTTGTTGAAAATTAGCGTGACGGCCGACCGAACTGATATCAAACTACTCAAGGGCGATCGTTTGGCAATTCAAGTCAATGATGCGTCGATGATGTTGGAATAGGAGGTTATTATGGACGGTGTCTTATTCGATTTAGATGGGGTTATTACGGATACAGCCCGATTTCATTTTGCGGCGTGGCGTCAATTGGCGCAACAAGCGTTTGGCGTCAGCTTACCAGATAGCTTTGAAGCTGAGTTAAAAGGGATTAGTCGGGAAGCATCCTTGCAACGAATTGTGGCCTTTGCCCAACTTGATGGCCAGTATACGGTGGCACAACTCGCAGCACTGGCGACTCAAAAAAATGAAAATTACGTGGCTGCTATCAAGCAATTAACGGCTGCCGATATTTTACCGGGTATTCAACCGTTGTTAGTAGCATTAAAAGCGCGCGGGGTGCCAATGGTCATTGCTTCTGCTAGCAAAAATGCGCCACTCATTCTTGATCGATTAGCTTTATCAGCATATTTTACAGCGATTGTTAATCCGAATGACGTGCACCAAGGTAAACCAGCCCCGGATATCTTCATCGCAGCTGCTCAGAAGATTGCTGTTAATCCGCGAAAATGCGTTGGATTAGAAGATTCAGTAGCTGGTGTGGCCGCCATTAATGCTGCAGGCGCTGTTTCGGTTGCGATTGGTCATGCGAGCGAATTATCAGCAGCGGCGGTTGTTGTCCCTACAACGGCGGCGTTAACGGCTGATTTGTTAGAACAAGCCTTTGAACAGTATCAACACTAATTAATCAGTGCAACCGAGCCTTCGGGTGTGTGTTGGACTGGTTTTTTTAAGGAGGAGACAAATGGATTTAGCAGCGATTTATCATCGACCAGATAGTGAGTTTGCTTTCTTATATCAGCCAGATAGGCTACGGGTACGATTGCGGACGGCAAGTAATGACGTTGAAGCAGTGTACCTAGTGTATGGGGATCCTTATATATTAGTCGATGGCAGTTGGCAACCGAAAACGATTCGGATGCAGCAAGGCTTAATAACGGATCTCGCTTGTTTTTGGACGATTGAACTGACCATTGATCGCCGCCGATTAGCCTATGCTTTTCAAGTGATTGGTGTGGACGGGACCAGCACTTTTTATGGTGATCAGGGGCCTGGTCCAATCTTACCTAAAACAGATGCTTGTTTTCGGATGCCCTATTTCCAAGAAATTGATCGGGCTAAGGTACCAGAGTGGGTCAAACAAACGGTTTGGTATCAGGTTTTTCCTGAACGATTTGCAAATGGTGATCCGACAAATGATCCAGATGGAACATTACCGTGGACAAATGAGGCACCACAGGCTCAAGATTTCTATGGCGGTGATTTACAAGGGGTTATTGACCATTTAGATCATTTGGTGGCGTTAGGGATTAATGGATTGTATCTCAATCCAATTTTCATGGCGCCTTCAAATCATAAATATGATACGCGTGATTATCGGATGGTTGATCCACATTTTGGCAATGACGAGACGCTACGGCAGCTGATTACTGCTTGTCATCAAAGAGGGATTAAGGTCATGCTAGATGCTGTCTTCAACCATCTCGGCGATCAATCACCACAATGGCAAGATGTGATTCAAAATGGCGCGGCTTCAAGGTATGCTGATTGGTTCCATATTCGGGATTTTCCAGTGCGTTATCAGCCAGGTCGGAATTTCGAAGATGCTACAGACATTACATATGATGTCTTTGCCACGACGCCACACATGCCAAAATTAAATACGGCTAATCCAGAGGTGCAAGCTTATTTGTTATCGATAGCGCGGTATTGGATTGAAGCATTTGATATTGATGCTTGGCGGTTAGATGTCGCCAATGAAGTTGATCATCACTTTTGGAAAAAGTTCCGACAGGTGTGTGATGCTGCTAAACCTGATTTCTATATTCTTGGTGAAATTTGGCATTCAGCGCAGAGTTGGCTCAGCGGTGACGAGTTTAGTGCAGTCATGAATTACGCCTACACTGATGCGATTTTGGATTATTTTATTCATAAAAAAATTCCGCTCCACCAAATGGTTTCGAAGCTGAATCGACAGTTAATGCTGTACCGGGATCAAATTAATCAGGTGCAGTTTAATATCCTAGATTCGCACGATACGCCGCGGTTGCTAACGATGGCCAACGACAATCGACGCTTGATGCGTCAAACGATGGCTTTTATGTATCTACAGCCGGGTGTGCCATGCCTCTATTATGGAGATGAGTATGGCATGACGGGAGTGGACGATCCTGCTAATCGTAAATGCATGGTGTGGGATCCCGTGGACCAAGATCAAGCCATGTATCAGTTCGTTAAGCAGCTAATTGGGCTTCGCCATGGTAAGCAAAAACTATTGTCGGAAGGACAGCTTGAGTGGTTAATTGAGCCGACTCATCCCGACGTCTTAAAAATGACTCGGCGATTAGGTGAGCAACAATTGACGGCTGTTTTTAATGCAGGTCAAACAGCCGTTAGTGTTGCATCAATGAGGACACCAATTCTGTCTGAAGGGGTTCAGCAGCAAACAGCAGCGACCATCATTGAACCAGATGGCTTTATGATTTATTAACATTTCCCAGGCAATAAAAAAAGATTCGCCCATATGGGGCGAATCTTTTTTAGTTAGGCTGCTCGTTTTCTTTGGAATTTTGCAACCAGTGGTAAAATCACGCCGAGGCCCATTAAGGCGACTGAGACGACGATGTTTAAGATTAATTCGTGTGTATATTTGGCTGTGCCAGGTGTGGCATCTTGTGGGAAGATACTGAAGATCGTTCCTAATGCTGTAATGGCTAAACACCAGAAGCCAACGATGATGGCCCATGGTTTGTTTTTAATGTATGTGTATTCTGATGGGAATTTTTCACTATTGAAACGGACCCGTAAGAAGGCGACAAAGATGAAACAAGTTACAAATGGTGAGACGATACCGTTAATATTTAACAACCAATTGAAGATGTCGTTAATCTCGGGCAGAAAGGCACTAGATGCTAAAACAAAGGTACAAATCCCAGTGGTCAACCAGTAACCGTTGATTGGAAGGCCTTGTTTATTGGTCTTAGTCAGTGCTTTTGGTAAGAATTGTTTGGCAGTGTCGGATAAGAAAATCCGTGTGCCGCCATCGAGTAGCATCGCTAATTGAGCGCCCATGTAAATCGCTTGGGTAACAGCGAAGATGTAGAGTAAGACTTTACCCATGTGGAATTGTTGCCCAAGGGCTAAGAAGGCGTAGTATGAACCGTTCATCTTCAAGTCAGCTGGTAAGTGGTTGGCATCGAAGAAGACGCCGATTGCTAATGAGCCGAAGATGGTTAGGAAGGCGGTCATTAGAGCGAGGGCCATCATGGCTTTTGGAAAATCTTTTTTACCATCTTTCATTTGGCCAACGTATGGTGCAACAAGTTCGGCACCGTTCATGGCGAAAATTAAGAGGCCGATGGTTGAGAAGTAATGTAAATCAAATTTTGGAATGAAGGTGTGTGCGTTTAATGGATGGGTGGCAACGTGACCACCGTTCAATAAACCAACAAAGGTCATTAGGACAAAGAGGATGGTCATGACAAACATCGCCCCCCCACCAACGATACTGAGTACCTGTAGAGACGATGTAAACTTGTGTTGGAAGAAGATGAAGAGGATGGTAATTGCGGCTGTTAAAAGCGCAAAGGAAGCCCGTGAGAGCTTGTCTTCAAGATTTCCGTTCCCAGTAATAATCCAAAAGAAGGAAACGACCATTGAATTAGCAACATCGACCAAGTATGGCAAACTCGCTACCCAGTAACACCAAGCGGTTAAGTAACCCCAAACATCACCGCTTGTATGGCGCATCCAACTGGAAAGACCGCCACCGTCTTTACTGAAAGCAGAGCCTAAGTGACCAACCATTAATTCATAAGGGAGGACATAGGCGAATAGTAAGACAATCCATGAGAAGACAACTGCCATCCCTTGGTTTTGAAAGTTATAAATAATATCGTCAAATCCAATGACGGTCACAAAATCCATTAAAGCAAGGACTTGCCAGGTAATATATTTCTTTTTTGGTTCTATTTCATCCATCGTAAAGAAACCCCTTTTCTGAAAATTCACAATGTTTTTATTATAATCAAATCAGAAAGGGAAGACAAAACTTTTTTGACTGTTTCACATTGATTTTTAAAGAACGGGGGAATAATCTTACAAAATTGTTATTTTAGCCCGTTAAAATGTCATCTAAAAAGCGCGCATGCCGTTTTAATCTCTTGTAAGATAGAATTATCATAAAATCTGGAGGCATTATTAATGGACACACCAACAGTCGTTAGCGTCAAAGACGTTAAAAAAACATACGGTAAACCAAACGAAAAACAATACACAGCCTTAAAAGGCGTTACTTTTGATGTGAAACAGGGCGAATTTGTCGGGATCATGGGGGCTTCTGGTTCAGGGAAAACCACCTTATTGAACATTTTATCAACCCTTGACAAACCGACTGCTGGCCAAGTTGAAATTAACGGGCAAGCAATTAATGGGTTGAAAGGGAATGAATTAGCTGATTTTCGTGCCAAGGAAATTGGGTTCATGTTCCAAGACTTCAACTTATTAGAAAACTTAACGGCCTATGAAAATATGGCATTACCATTGACGTTACAAAATGTTGGCGGTAAAAAAGTCCGCGAGTTAGTCACATCAATTGCCAAGACGTTATCAATCGATAGTTTATTAAACAAATATCCAACTGAATTATCAGGTGGTCAAAAACAACGGGTCGCCGCTGCGCGGGCTTTAGTCCATAATCCAGCTATTTTATTCGGAGACGAACCAACGGGTGCGCTTGATTCAAAGAGTGCCAAGGAATTATTGGATACAATGGCTCAGCTGAACGAAGAACAACGCGTTTCAATCTTATTGGTAACGCATGATCCATTTTCAGCTAGTTATTGTCAACGAATCTTGTTTATTAAAGATGGTCAAATCGGCCAAGAACTCGTTCACGGCGATAAGAGTCGGGAAGCCTTTTATCAAGAAATTTTAGATACATTAGGCACATTTAACCATTAGGAGGAAGTCTAAATATGTTATTGAAGTTATCATTAACCGGCATTAAAGGCCGTTTGAAAGACTATTTAGTGCTTTTTTCCGGTCTAATTATGGCAAGTGCCATTTTTTACATGTTCGAAGCACTGGCAACTAACAAAAGTTTCGTTACGAGTAACT
Source organism: Latilactobacillus curvatus JCM 1096 = DSM 20019 (assembly GCF_004101845.1). Lineage (NCBI taxonomy): Bacteria > Bacillati > Bacillota > Bacilli > Lactobacillales > Lactobacillaceae > Latilactobacillus > Latilactobacillus curvatus. The sequence goes on from NZ_CP026116.1 coordinate 1,581,392, forward strand.
CGCCAATTAGCATGGCGGGCATTATTTTCCAAATCGGGTCTGTTTTATTAGGGATTATCACATTAGTCTACATTATTTATGCGAATAATTTCTTAATGAGCATGCGGCGTCGAGATTACGGGATGTTCATGATGCTCGGCGCAAAAGGCCGCAAAATTGCCCAACTAATTGCTGCTGAAACATTAGTGATTGGGACAGCTGCTACTCTCAGTGGAACGGCGCTCGGGGTCGGATTAACCCAAATTGTTAGCAATCTGTTATTGTCTCAAATGGATATTCAGATTAAGCATTTTTCACCATTTTACTTACCTGCAGTGTTAGTAACTTTGATTTTCTTCA